>JADJTD010000001.1:3650000-3950000 GCA_016711345.1 Chloracidobacterium sp. | reverse complement strand
ATCGCGTTTTATGTTGCACGCGGATTGACCACGCCGATCAAAGCCCTTGCCGAAGGAGCGAGTGAGATAGCCGCAGGAAACTTTGGCCATCGCGTCGATGTTTTTGCCGAGGACGAACTCGCTCTGCTTGTTACGACTTTCAACGATATGTCGGCCAAGCTCGAATCGAACTCAGTGGAATTGGGCGAACGTCGCAAATACATTGAGACACTGCTCGAAACTCTGCCGACCGGTGTTGTGTCGTTTGATGCCGTCGACCGCGTTAGTACGATAAATCGTGCGGCAGCGAATATTTTGCGGCTCGATGGAGCTGATTTTGCGGGCGTCGAACTCGACGATCTCGTCAGCGAAGATAGTCGCGATATTTTCAAAAGGTTGGTCGGCAGGGCACGCCGCGTTGGTCATGCTTCGGATCAGACGACGCTCAAGGGCGAAAGTTTGAACTATGACTCTACGCCGGAAAATGAACTTACGGTAGCGATCACGGCGACAAAGCTGCCTTCGGACGATGGCGTTGTTCTTGTGATCGAGGACCTTTCGGAATTGATCTCGGCTCAGCGAGCTTCGGCATGGCAGGAAGTTGCTCGTCGCATGGCACATGAGATAAAAAATCCGCTGACGCCGATACAGTTGTCTGCCGAGCGCATTGCAAAACGTTTTACAAAGTCCGGCCACACTGACAACGGCCTCGGCAAACGCATCAACGATAAAGGTCCGATCGGAGATGTCGTCCACGAGAGCACGGAGACGATCCTTCGCGAGGTCACTTCGCTCAAGACGATGGTTGACGAGTTTTCGCGTTTTGCTCGTCTGCCCGATACGAAACTTGAAAACGGCGATCTTAACGCTGTGATCGATCAGGCGATAATGGTTTTTGACTCGTCAATGGAAAATGTCGAGATCGAAACCGCGCTTGTCTCCGATCTGCCGCAAGTCTATATCGACGCCGAGCAAATGAAGAGCGTTTTTGTTAACCTTATCGGAAACGCCGTCGAGGCCTTTGAAAGCGCGACACCTGAGCGAACAATTTGGATAACGACGCGGCACGACACAGCACGCGATCTGATAGTAGCCGAAGTTTCCGATAATGGAAAAGGCATCGCACCGGCTGATCTGCAAAAGCTGTTTCAGCCATATTTCTCGACAAAAGGGCGTGGCACCGGACTTGGCTTAGCTATCGTGAATCGGATAATTTCGGAACATCATGGACGCATCAAGGCTGTAGCCAATCAGCCGAAGGGTGCGAAGTTTATCATCGAGTTACCAACTCAAACGGATAAAAATGAGGTCGATTGATCGCTACAAAACTACGATGCGGCAGACGCGCATTTTTGGAATTTTGGGGGCTTCACTGTTAATCCCAGCCGTTGCGGATGATATCAGCAGAATTTTCGGAGCCATTCTTTTATATGAAGGGGAAATCGAAAACTCAGTAGTATATCGACAACAGGTTTTGATTGTTCTGGCAGGCTTGGTGGGAATCCTCGCACTGTTTCGTATTGTAATGCTGGTAGTTTTTAAGACAGATGCGTATATTTGGATTGCCTTAAGCTGGCTACTTTTAGCAATAGCAATTTGCGGATACATCTTGCGTAGTATTCCTTCGATTCCGGTACATCACTGTAACGACCAAGGAATTTGTTTTGGTCTTTATGACGCAACCTTTTCCCTAAATTCAATCACTATCGTCGGCTGCTTTTTTATGATATTAAGTTTGGTGCGCTTCTTATCAACTTTAGCCTACGTTTTTAAGCAGCGAAGACTCATATGAACTCGATTCTCATAGTTGACGACGAACCCGGAATCCGCGACACGCTACGAGGTGTGCTTGAGGACGAAGGGTTTTACGTTTCAACAGTTGCGACCGGCGAGGAATGCCTTGACGCCGCTCGAGGCGGCGATTTTGTATGTATTCTGCTCGACATCTGGCTTGGTGACGGCATCGACGGTCTTGAAACGCTCGCGAAACTAAAAGAAGAATCAACGGATGCGGCAGTCGTGATGATCTCGGGCCATGGCAACATCGAGACCGCTGTTCGCTCGACCAAACTTGGTGCCTTTGATTTCATTGAAAAGCCTTTAAGCCTCGAACGCACTATCCTCACGGTTAAAAATGCGGTTCGCCAACGCCAGCTTGAGATCGCGAACGCGCAATTGCAATCAGAGCTTGCCGAGCAGTATGTGATGGTCGGCGAATCGGTCGCAATGCGTGCGCTTCGCAAGCAGATCGCCATCGTCGCTCCGACCGACGGCCGCGTGCTTATCTCGGGCGAAAGTGGCACAGGCAAGGAACTCGTCGCCCGAGCGATCCACGCTCAGTCAAAACGCAAGAACGCTCCGTTCGTTGAGATCAATTCCGCTGCGATTCCCGAAGAGCTTGTTGAGTCCGAGCTTTTCGGCCACGCGAAAGGCGCGTTTTCCGGAGCCACAAAATCAAAGAAAGGGAAGTTTGAAGTTGCGGATGGAGCTACGCTCTTTCTCGACGAGATCGCAGATATGTCCCCGCGAGTTCAGGCAAAAATGCTGCGTGTTTTAGAAGAACAGCGATTCGAGCCGGTTGGCAGCAACACCCCTGTTTCGGTCGATGTTCGAGTCGTGTCGGCGACGAACAAGCCGCTCGACAGCCTGATCGAGAATGGTCATTTCCGGTCCGATCTTTTTTACAGGCTTAACGTCATTCCGTTTCAAGTGCCGCCGCTTCGCGAACGCCGCGAAGACATAGCCGCGCTAACAGACCATTTCAATCAGCGTTTCTCCAGTGATTATGGCAAACCAGCGAAAGAGTTTACCGAAGACGCGATAGATGCTTTGCAAAATAACGACTGGTTCGGCAACGTTCGTGAGCTAAAAAACACCATCGAACGCATCGTGATTATGAACGCCAAACAAACGATCACCGCCGATGATCTACCCAAAATGGAAGCCGCCGATGGAATTCCTGCGTCAAGCTTTCGCTTTCCGACTTTCAAGGACGCGACCGACGCTTACCAACGTGAATTCATCCAACACAAGCTCGCCGAGTTCGAAGGCAACGTCGCCAAAGCCGCCGAAGAAATGGGCGTCGACCGCAGCCACCTCTATCGCCGAATGCGCAATTTGGGTATTAAATAGTTTTCGATATCCCGTCTCCTACGATTGAATAACGCTTCTAGTATTTATTTGAGTAAGGCCGATAGATGGATGCTGGAAGAACGGGATTCTTAACACGAATTTAATGTCTTTCCTTTACCGGTTGCTTGAATAAATCAATCTTCAGGCGTATGCTACTCCAAATCAAGCTTTTTTGGTTAATCCACGTAGTTCAAGTTGGTGAAGTACGTGCCGAGCCTTTCGGTTGACGTTAACCCTGTGATCGTTTAAGTAAACTTAGGTTTACACACTTACCGGAGATAGAAGATGAAAATTGGAAAAATACACTATTCGTTTGTCATTTTTCTGGCCATTTTTGCTATATTTTTTGGCTCGAAACTAACCACGTCGGCAAGATCGACTGACAATTTGCAATCGGGTTTCGTTTATCAGGTCAGCGAGTTCTTGGGTTTACAGAATGTCCCTGTTCTTTTGAATGGGCAAGCTTCTGATTCCGCAACTGATCCCAAAAACAAACCTTTGCGGGGACTAGTGCAGGTTCCGGTCTCGATGCCCACAGCCAGCGCTTCGCCGGGCTCGCTTATTGTCATTCCCGTAACGACAGGCGACTTAACTGGACTGGGTGTAATTTCTTATGACTTTAACGTGGACTTCAATCCGACGGTACTGACGCCCGCCTCGCCGCCATACGACATTGCCGGAACATTAAGTAACACGATGACAGTGACGCCCAATCCTAATTTTCCCGGGCATCTGATAATTACTGCTTTTCAGGCTTCAAATCTAAGCGGAGCAGGAACTTTGATAAATCTTAGGTTTAATGTTGTCGGTGGGTCCGGACAAACCACGGCGTTGTCCTTTGCAGACTATACCGATCCAAACACCATCTTTCATCCAGGATTTTCGTTCAACGAAGGTGATCCGGAAGCGGTTCCTTCGAACGGAAATTTTACCGTCGAGGGTCCGACACCGACTGCAACTGCATCGGCGACGTCAACTTCAACCGCAACGTTTACGCCTACTCCGACAAATACGTCGACAAATACTCCGACAAGCACCTCTACCAACACGGCCACGAACACACCATCGGCTAGCCCAACTGGCACGCCTCTTCCGACGCTTGGCATATATCCGGCGACGAGCGTTCCTCTGAGCGACAATATTACTGTAACGCCTGATGCTCCTCCGACAATGACGGACAGCATAAGCGTTTCGACGGGCACCAACTTTATCGGAGAACTAACTGCCGACCCGTTAACGGGCGTTATTCGTGTGACCAATGCTCATCACGCAAATATCTCTCCCGGGACATACACGGTTGTTGTTACGGCACTCGGCCCCGGCGGTACGACGCAAACAACATTTGCGCTTACCGTCACAAACGGTTCTTTTTGCTACGGAATTCCGGGACAAACATCACCTGCCGTACCCGAGATCGGAGTTGGAAGTTTACCGCGTTCGATAGCTATTGGAGATTTCAATGGTGATGCCATTCAGGACATTGCAACCGCGAATTTTACTTCGTCGAACGTTTCGATCAGATTGGGCGACGGCATAGGCGGATTTACTTCGCCGGCCGTGCCGGAAGTTTCCGTCGGAGCTTTCCCAAGGTCGGTAGCAGTCGGAGATTTTAACGGCGACGGCTTGCAGGATTTTGCAACGACGGGTTTTGCATTGGGCTTTGTCTCAATACGTTTGGGAGATGGCAGCGGAGGATTTACTTTGCCCGCTTCTCCGGAAGTTTCTGTAGACAAGGGCCCTTATCATATGGCGATAGGGGACTTTAACAATGACGGCATAAACGACTTTGTAACTGCTAATTCGGCGTCCGCCAACGTCTCGATCCGTTTAGGTGACGGAATTGGTGGATTCACCTCTCCCCCTTCACCATCCGTCGATCTCGATGGCAGTCCTCGTGCAGTAGTTATTGCAGATTTCAACGGCGACGGGAAGCAGGACTTTGCTACTGCAAATGCCACTTCGGCAAATGTCTCCGTCCGACTGGGAGACGGTCTTGGAGGTTTCACGTTGCCTGTAGTGCCGGAAATTTCTCTTGGCGCCGGTAACAAGCCCCGCTCAATCGTGATCGGCGACTTTAATGTCGATGGTATTCAGGATTTTGCAACGGCAAACTTAGACACTAGCAACGTATCGATCCGGTTAGGCAACGGCAGCGGCGGATTTACTTCACCAGCGGTGCCGGAGATTACGGTTGGAGCCGCTCCTCAGACTATCGCTATCGGTGATTTCAACAACGACGGCAAGCAAGACTTTGCATCGGCTAGTTCTACCGCATCTACCGTCTCAATTCGTTTCGGAGACGGCAGTGCTGGATTTACCTTGCCGCCAACCGCTGAAGTCACTCTCGGCGGAGCTACCCCTCTGTCAGTTGCTATCGGCGATTTTAATGGAGACGGTATCCAGGACTTTGCCACGGCAAATGATGGCTCGAACAATAGTTCGATCCGCCTTGGTGCCTGCTCACCGTTCAGCATCACCGGCACCATTACATATGGCAACGCGGCAGGTGCTCCGACACCTCGTTACGTTTCGAATGTAACTATGACGGCTGTCGGTTCGCCCAATGTCATTACGACAACCGGAGCTCCGGGACCGGGTGAGGGCGAATATTTGCTTAACGTATTTGGGCCTGGGCCTTACACGGTTACACCGTCCAAGCCATTCGCTTTCGACACGGCAATAAACTCTTTCGACGCCGCTCGCGTTATTGCGCACGTCACCGGTACTAATCTCTTGTCCGGGAATGCTTTGGTCGTGGCTGATGTTAGTGGAAACGGTCTTATTCAATCATTTGACGCAGCACAGATCGCTCGCTATTCCACTGCAAGTCCGCCTTTCGGACAAACGGGAACATGGAAGTTTTACACTATTGCAAATATTCCATTCCCACCGGGCGTTACGCCCACGAGCCGAACATATCCGACCATAAGCAACTTTGCCGGTCAAGATTACACCGGATTGCTGATGGGGGACGTTTCCGGCAATTGGACAAACAGCGGGCCGAGGCCGATCAACCGCAGAATTGGGCCTGAGCGTGCGACAGCCGTAAACCTGCCGCACATGACAACACCGACTGGGAAAGAAGTGATCGTACCAGTAAGCGTAGATGGAACCGCAGAGAAGGGAATAGTTTCCTATGAGTTTGTCTTAAGGTATGATCCTTCAGTAATACAGCCTCAGGCGGATCCTGTCGGTGTTGCAGGAACAGTTAGCCGCGGCCTCACTGCTGTTGCTAATGCAAGAGAACCTGGCATTTTGAGAGTTGCGTTGTATGGAGCGATGCCAATAAATGGCAACGGACTGCTTCTGAATCTCAGATTCAACGCCGTTGGTGCACCGGGTTCGATCTCGCCGCTGACTTGGGAACGTCTTCTATTCAACGACGGTTACCCAATGTCGACGGCATTTGATGGGCAAGTGTTGATAATAGACTAAATGCAAAAACGGCATTGCAAATGCCGTTTTACTAAACAAATAAAGCGGGCGAGAATACAGTTTATTCTTGCCCGCTTTGTTATTTTGAATAGATGGTACACCCGGCATGATTCGAACATGCGACCCCTTGATTCGTAGTCAAGTACTCTATCCAGCTGAGCTACGGGTGCACAAGGCGAATTGTTAGACTACAAACCAATCGCGAAAGAGTCAAGCCTTGACCAGATAACAGTGTGAGCAATAATCGTGTAGGCCCGTTCGTTTATTTCGGAAAATAGCCGGGCCGTGTGCGGGAAATAAGGCTCGAATCTTTTATTGTGAGCGTGATAGCCCTCCATTTTCCGTCGCGTTTTGTGTTTGTAGGTTGGTATTCGATTGTGTAGAGCGTCCGCAGATCGGCTGCGACTTGCGCGTAGAGACGTCCCATTTCCTCAAGCCTGTTTATGACGTTGAGTGTGCCGCCGGTACGATTGGCTATGAGCTGCATACGATCTCTCGCTGCTTTGTATATTGCGAACAGACGTGGGGTGGGGTCCGGAAGCTTTGCCGGATCGCCGGTAGGAAGTGCCATCGGATAAATAGTCACTCCCTGAGCATCTGAACGACTTAGAAGTTGATTCAGGACTTCATTTGTCTCAATGTTGATCGCGGTCGCAATCTGGTCGTCCTTAACAAGTCCGAGAAGTTTGAGGTCGCTGTCTTTGGCTGCTGTATCGACCCCATCAGTTAAAACAATGACGGCCTTTCGTCTGGTTTTTTCTTTCGACAGCTTATCGAGAGCGAAATTGATAGCTTCGTACACCGGCGATTTTCCATCACCATTTGCGACATTTATGGAATTGAGGATTGACGAGCGGCTTGTCGTAAAGTCATTTAGAAGATTGATCTTTGGTTTTCGGTCGGAACCCTTCGTTGTTGATGTGTAGAATTCAACCACGGCCACACGATCATTTGGTGATAGTGCGTCGATAAATCGAGAGGCGGACATTCTGATCGTTTGCCTAAAACTGATCGTTGAACCGCTCATATCCAGAATTATCACAACACTAAATGGAGCTGCGCTGGGCTCAAACCGAGTAATTTCCTGCTTTACTCCATCCTCTAATAACTCGAAGTTATTTATATCCAGATTGGTGATAGGCCGTCCTTTTTGGTCAACGACACCGACATTAAGTCTGACAATAGACGAATCGACGCGTATTGGATCGTCGTCCTGTGCCACGGCTGAGAGAGTTGTGATAATGAAAATAAAGAAGAGTAAAGGCGCCTTTCGAAAAACCATAATGAATGTTAGCAATTTTGACGCGGAATAAAGAAGCAGGGTTGTATTGTTCAGAAATTACCGTCGTTTTGTTGTAAAGGCATACAATGTATTATTTTGAAAAAGCAAATGTGGATTTTCGTGCTTTGATATGGCTACCACTTGGATTGGTTTTAGTTTATAATCGTTTCAAACAATGGAAAGCGGGTATAGGACTGCTTTTCGTGTCTAGTTATCCCGGTCAACAATTTTGGATGGTGAAGGAGATGCTCTTTCGGCCAAGTTTTTGTGCAAATTGCGGAGAAAAAATAGATCGTGCCGATTGGGGGATCTTTACCAGCCGACGGTTTTGTCAGGTCTGCGAATCTGAGTTCAAAGGCCAGGATCTAATACCGGGATTCATCGTTGGGGTTGCGTTACTCATCGGTGTTTTTGGTTTTGGCGGTTATTTGAAGAGTGGTTCGGTTGCGTCTGAATCACAATTAGTCAGACAGCCTAAAAAGCTTGTTGATCAACCGGCAGCTACGGAACAGGCCCCAAAATTAGAGAAGACGACAACTGCCGTCGGCAATACTAATTTCACGGTGCCGTCGGTATCGGAAATTCCGAACAAAGCTGAGGCGTCGAGAACGGATGCCCGAATGCAAGAACCGCAGAGGCCTCAAAGAATGCAGGCTGAACCGGTCGAGGAAGTATACTTTTGCGGTGCAAGTACAGTTAAGGGAACGCCTTGCAAGCATCGAGTAAAGGGAAATGTTAGGTGTTTTCAGCATGTGGGTATGCCGTCATTGCTTCCGTCGAACAATTTGAGGATCAAATAATCTGGATGTCTTTTTTTGCGAATATTAAACTTTGATGAAACCACTTGCTCCAAACTCAATGATCCAAAACCGCTATCTGATCGTACAAATGATCGGAAAAGGCGGTATGGGAGAAGTTTATCTGGCGGTTGACCAGCGATTGGGAAGCGCGGTCGCCTTGAAGCGAACATTCTTTAACGATAACCAGACCCTTGGCAGCGCTTTTGAACGCGAGGCGAGGATACTTGGACGTTTACGGCATCCGGTACTGCCGAAAGTGATCGATCATTTTGCTGAAAATGGCGATCAGTTTCTAGTTATGGAACACATTTCGGGCGATGACCTTGCTAAGAGGCTGGAAACTGCGGCTGAACCGTTTCCATTGAATTGGGTAATGTTTTGGGCAGATCAGATGCTCGATGCATTGTCCTATCTGCATTCGCACGAACCGCCAATCGTTCATCGTGATATAAAACCACAAAATCTGAAACTCACAGATGAAAATCACATCGTGCTGCTTGATTTTGGCCTGTCAAAGGATTTTGATACCAACTCAGCAGGTAACTCGTTAAACTCGGCTAGTGTTGCCGGATATTCTCCGCATTTTGCTGCAATGGAGCAGATTCGCGGTACCGGAACCGATGCGAGAAGCGATCTTTATTCATTTTCTGCAACACTTTACCAGTTGTTGACCAATACGATACCGGCTGATGCATTGACGCGTGCCGATGCATTGTTGGGCGGGCAAAAAGATCCGATCATTCCGTTATATGAAGTAAATCCCGCGATATCGCCTGCCATCTCGGAGGTGATACTTAAGGGCGCGGAGTTGCGTCAGGATCAACGATATTCATCTGCGTCGGAAATGCAAAAGGCTCTTCGGCGAGCTTTCAAACAGGGCAAAGATGAGGATGTTAACGATTTAAAGACGCTCGAAATGACGGTGGATGCTGTTGTGGTTCCGGCAGCGCCGCAAACCAATCCATCAGAAATGGCGACGAGGGCTCAACCGGCATCAGAACCACCACCGTCACCGCTGATTGCGGCTTCTAAAGACAGCGTGCCTGCAACAACTTCGCAGCCTAAACAATCGGATCTGCGGACGGAAGTTTTGCCGCCAAAGGATATTGACAGCGAGATAGCAACACGGATCACTTCGCAGCCCAAAGCAGCGGCCGCAGAAGTAAACCCAATGCCGTCGCCTGCCGTGCAGGTCAATATTCCTAAAGCTGCTTCGCCAAAAGGATCGTCTAAATCAGGACTTATTATCGGAGCTTTGATCGGATTGCTTCTGCTTGGGGTAATCGGGGGCGGAGTTGGTTGGTATTATTATTCAAAGAACAAAGCTGCCGTTCAACCTAAGCCGACTCCGACGCCTGCGGTTGTTGCTCCATCACCCTCGCCGACGCCGGAAATGGCTGTCGAAAGTGATCAGAACAGTAACTCGAATTCAAATACGGCAGTTGTTGAGGTAAACACGGAAACTGATACTCCATCACAGAATTCTTCAACAACCTCTGTCCCAGGTACGGTCAAGCCTCAACAGCCGGGAACTAAGAATGTGCCTGGGCGAACTGCGCAGCCTCCTGCTACAAAATCGACTCCAAAATCCAAGCCTCGCAGTGACGACAGGACGGTGATCTTACAATAAAGATTCATGGTAAATATGAAACGGAAAGGCCCTCTATACGCATGTGTTATTTTTTTGGCGGTTCTTGTTATTGCTGCTCCGTTGGAACTTTCGGCTCAGTCGAAAAAAGTTCGCGATCAGGCGAGAAAGCTTGCGGAACAGGCACAAAAAGCCAGTCAGCAAAAAGATTTTCGTCAGGCTGCAGAACTCTATGCTCAAGCTATTAGTCTTCTTCCGAACAACCCGGATCTTCATTATCGAAAGGGTTTCGCCCACATCGAACTTAAGGAAAATGATAAGGCGATCAATGATTTTACATTGGCATTAAACAAGGGTTTTAAGCCGCCGATCGAAATTTATCGCATTCGTTCCTATGTTTTTTACGAGGTGAAGAATTATGACGCCGCTTTGGAAGACCTGCGAAAAGGCATGGCCATCGCTCCGAACGACCTTCCATTTCTGAAAATGATGGGCGAGATAAACATGGACCGCAAGGCTTTTCCTGCGGCACTTGAGGCATTTCAAAAGGCTTCGAAAATGGCTCCTGATGATGCAGATGTCCATTACAATATGGCGCGGGTTTATTTCGCATTGGGTGATGCAAAGGCGCAGGGAACTGAGGCCGATCTTGCTCTTTCAAAGGGAACAAGATTTCCGGGGGAAGCTCATTATTTAGCGGGTGACGCACGGCAAAAACAGGGAAATTTGGTTGGTGCGATCGACGCCTATCAAAAAGCGATAAATTCAAAACCTGATATCTATCAGGCATATATCAATCTTGCCGAGGTATATCGAAACGAGAACCGTTTTAACGATGCGATCTCCATATCAAAACAAGGGCTTCGAAACTTTCCGAACGATGGAGCGATCTATACGTCGCTAAGTGAATTTTACAGCCTTGCAGACAGGCCGGAAGATGCCGTTCAGGCAGCCAAAGCAGGCATCACGCTGCTTCCGAATCGCTATCTTGCCTACACAAATCTTTGCCGTGCCGAGAACACGCTCAAGAACTACGGAGATGCCATTGCCGCTTGCAACAGTGCTCTAAATTTACAGCCCGATGACGGTGAGACTAATTATTATTTGGGCAATGCATATGTCGGGCTCGGCAGATCGGTCGAGGCGACGAACCGTTATACTCGTGCTGTAAACGGACTGACCGCCTACACCGAAAAATATCCAAATCTGTCGGACGGCTGGTATCTGCTTGGGAATGCGTTATTTGCTGACAAGCAGTATGATAGGTCTATCGAAGCCTACCTGAAATGCCTTTCGCTGAGCCCTAAGTTCCTTCGGGCAAGAGTAAATCTCGGCATCGTTTATACCCGTAAAAAGAACAAGGCTGCGGCCGTTGAACAGTACAATTTGGTGCTTCCCGCCGATGCCGCGCTCGCTGCAAGATTGAAAGCTGAGATCGACAAGATGTAGTGTCACTTCCTTGGGTCATTCCAATCAAAAATCCCGAAAAAATCAGCGCCCAAAATTTTCAAAAATGATTTTTAAAAATTAATCTACAATTGACGATTTTTAAATGTGGCACGTGCCACATTTTTGCGATTTGTTAGCAAAATCGATGTTTTTTGAAAGCGGACTTTCTTAAGTTTGCTAAAGTGTGGGGTTATGTTGCTAACGCTAAGATGTTGAATTTATTACACTTGTTAGAATCGTGAATTTGTTTTTTGCGGAAAAGCCATCTCAGAAGGCCAAAAAGCCATCGGAGACCCCCTCAAAAGCCATCGGAGACCCCCCAAAAAGCCATCGGGAAAAAGGCGTTTTTTTGGCTTTTTTTAAAATGTCTCCATTCAGTTTCTGTCGTTCTCTTCATTAACGTTTTCCATTCATTATCTTCACTCCCTTCGTTCCAGCCGTTCTCACCGTAAAAGCCCGACGGCTGCGAAAAACCTTAACTTACGAGCCGGTACTCAAATTGATTTTCTTTAATATTTTTTGGAAACGCGGATCGTCGTGCAGAATGTCGTAATAGGGATCGACACTCAGATATGGCAAAGTGAAAGGTGGTGGGCCGTCGGTCATCGAAACAGCATTATCGAGCCAGTGAAGCGCATTTTCTTTATCGCCCAAGGCAGTGTATAGAGATCCGATATAGTGGCAATGGTTTC
Organism: Chloracidobacterium sp.; assembly: GCA_016711345.1. NCBI lineage: Bacteria > Pseudomonadati > Acidobacteriota > Blastocatellia > Chloracidobacteriales > Chloracidobacteriaceae > Chloracidobacterium > Chloracidobacterium sp. The sequence continues at coordinate 3,937,643 of JADJTD010000001.1, read as the reverse complement.
GCCGATTTTCTGGCTTGATCTGATTGCTGTTCCATTCCTTCAGATATTTGTCGAGTAAAAGCCGACGATATGCCTGAAGGCCGTCTCGTTCAAGAATTTCGCGCTCGATGGTTTTTGCCGAATCGGACATGTGACCATATTGCAGTTCTATCTCATGATCTGCGGCAATTTTTTCATTGCCCAGCATCATGTGAATGTCGCGAAGATACCAGTTGGCAAAGCCGAACTCAGGGTCGAGAGCCTTGGCTCGCCCGCAGTAATCCAATGCGTGATCGTATGCCCTGCTAAAATAATAAGTCTGACAAAGGTCTGCAAGATATAGCGGAGACTGTGGATCGAGGTCAATAGCCCGCCTCATTTCACCTTGGGCCTCACCGAGTTGGCCGCGGATCGAAAGATTAACGCCGAGCCAGTGATGTGCCATTGCCGAATCCGGATCTAGCTCAACCGCTCGTCGAAGCGATCGCTCTGCACCGGCCCAATCCCATTGCACAAAAGTGCGCAAAAAACCGTCCGTCGCGTGTGCCTCAGCCGAACGCGGATCAAAAGAGAGGGCTTTGGCGATATTCTCTTCGACGCCATCGAGCGATCCGCACATTGCCTGCGCAGCCGCAAGGTTTGCATAGGCACGGCCAAACTTAGCGTCGTGAGCGACAGCCTCTCTAAAATAAGGAATGCTTGGGCAGGGGTCGCGTTTCTTGATCAACATCTCGCCGGCAGCAAAAGCCTCGTTGGCCTCGGCAACTCCGCTCCGTGCGGAATCGGCTTGAGTGTTCCATGCTGTGAATCCTGCAAGCAAACTGATCAAAACAGCCGCAGATATGCCGAACCAAATACGCGTACTACGATTAGCTGGTTGAGGTGCTGATTCTGCGGGTTGAACGAGGGAGACGGAGCCATTTCTGTTCTCTTCGGCATGTCCGTTGCCATTTTCGATCACCGTTGGCTGCGGCTTTATTTGAATCGTCTCCTGAGCATCCCCGACAAAGCGGTAACCGCGTCGCGGAACGGTCTGGATAAAGGTTTCGCCGCCGTTGAACGAAGCCAGAGCTTTGCGCAATCGGGAAACGGCAACCGTCAAATTAGCCTCTTCCACAAAAGCCTCGCCCCACAACGCACTCATCAGGTATTCGCGGGTTACGATCTCACCGCCGCTTTCAAGGAGCAGTTTGAGGGCTTCGAGAGATTTGGGCGGCAATTCGACGTCATTTTCTGCGTAATTAAGGCGCAGTTTGTGCGCATCGAAGCGAAAGCCGCTAAATTCATAGAAATTCTTCGTTCCAACCGCCATTTTTAGAAAATGTTAGAAAAATTTAGACCTGTTAAGGACTTCGTCACGGCCTAAAGCTTATAAATTCACTTGAGTATAGTTCCAAATCTTACCATGTTTCGCAGAATTCGGGAGAATTTTCCGTTTGGCTTGAGGATTGGAGTGTGAGCCAACTGCCTGGAAACAGATGAACTATTACCCAAAAAATATCCGCATTCTACGAAAACTGGAGAAAAATCATGCATCGTCGACAAAACCTCTTAATAACAATATTCACTGCATTTCTTTTTATTGCATCGGGAACGGCGATAACCGTTTCGGCGGCAACATTTACGGTCACAAATACTAATGACAGCGGGGCTGGAAGCTTACGGCAGGCGGTTTTAGACGCAAACGCCGCGTCTGGTTCTGACACGATTGTTTTCAGTTCTTTATTTAACACGCCGCAAACGATCACTTTGGTGACTGCTATTAATATAAATTCGGGGAATGATGCCGACACAACGACGATCACTGGACCGGGATCTAATCTGCTGACAATCAGCGGAAATAATGTAACCACAATTCTCACCCACTACACCACCAGCAATCCCGCAAGGATTGCTTCAATTAGCGGTATGACGCTAACGCAAGGCAGCGGAGCGGGTAATGATGCCGGTGCTGTCAGCAATGATGGCACTTTGACGTTGGCGAATATGGTTCTGACCGGAAATACGACATCAAACGGCGGCGGCGCTGTCAGAAATTACGCCACACTCAACATTAGCAACTCAATATTATCAACAAATACTGCCTTTCAAGCCGGCGGCATTTATAATGGTTCTGTCTCCACATTGAACATTACCGGTTCAACCATCACCGGCAATACTGCTTCGGACGGCCCAGGCGGTATTGGCAACTTTTCCGGCACAGTCAACATTACCAGTTCGACCATCTCGAACAACAATGCCTCAGGTTGCTGCGGCGGCGGCTCCGGCGGCGGAATTTTCAATAACAATGTAATGACAGTGACCAATTCAATTATTAGCGGTAACGCTATGACCGGCAACAACTTACCGGGCGGCGGGATCGCGAATCAAGTCGGAGGAACGTTGACGATCATAAATTCGACCATCACCGGCAACTCATCGGTTGGCCCGGGCGGTGGTATTTTTAATCAACCAAATCAGGTGAGCGGGCCGGGCTTGACGATAACCAATACAACTATTTCAAACAACATCGCCAACTCTGACAGCATTGGAAACGGCGATGGCGGCGGACTTTATATTGAAGGGGGATTGCCGGTCAACATTTCCGGTTCGACCATTAACGGCAACAGCGCTACCGGCGGAGGCGGTGTATATGTCAGTAGTAACTCAAGTTCGACTGTGAATCTCACAAATTCGACTATTAGCGGGAACACGGCAGTAGGCAGCGCAGGCGGCCTTTACAACGGGGTTTTCTCAACAGTTAACGCTACTAATTGCACTATCGCCGGCAACTCTGCAATGACCGGCGGAGGTGTTTTTCGCGACACTAACGGAGTAGTAAATCCCGTCAATCTTCGCAATAACATAGTCGCCAACAACACTGACAGCAACAACTCTCCCGATCTTCGCGGCGTAATAACCTCAAACGGCTTCAACCTGATCGAGAACACGGCGGGCTCAGTCTTTACCCCGACGGCGACTGACATAACCGGACAAGATCCAAATATAGGGCCGCTGGAGAATAATGGAGGGCCGACCTTCACACATGTTCTTTTGCCAGGCAGTCCGGCGATAGATAAAGGCGAAAGCTCCGGCTCAACGAACGACCAGCGTTCGCAGTCGCGGCCATATGATAATCCGTTAATCACAAATGCGTCGGGCGGCGACGGTGCCGACATCGGTTCTGTTGAGGTTCGGCCAGGAGTACTTACTGGAACCGTTACCTATGGCAACGCTATCCCAGCAGCTACCCGTTTTGTTTCCAACGTGCTGATAAGCGGTGCCGGATCGCCCACTGTTTCTGCGACGACCGCAGCTCCCGGCGTGGGAGCCGGACAATATTCGTTGAGTGGCTTCGGAGCTGGTGCTTACACCATCACGCCGACCAAAACGGGTGGAGTGAACGGCATAACCTCATTCGATGCGGCCAAGATCGCACAGCATGTTTCCGGTGCCAGCTTTTTGAACGCTACCCAGTTGATAGTGGCTGATGTTAGCGACAACGGCAATGTTTCTTCGTTCGATGCAGGCCAGCTCGCTCGTTTCGTTAGTTCGTCTCCGCCATTTGGAATCTCAGGAACATGGAAATTCCTTCCTGTGAGCAAAAACTATGCATCGGTCACCGGCAGTTTTGCGGGCGAAGACTACTCTGCATTGCTAATGGGAGAGGTTTCGGGGAATTGGAATAACACCGGAGCGAGACCGGCGGGAACAGTGAACAGTGAACAGTGGACAGTGAACAATAAAGGCATTGGACCGGAGAGAGGCATTGCAGTTGAGTTGGCGTCAGTTACTGCTTCGACGGGGAAAGAGACCATTGTGCCGGTGAGTGTTCAGGGCATTGCGAACAAAGGAGTGATCTCGTATGAGTTTGATCTCAGATATGATCCTTCGGTGATGCAGCCTTTGGTTAATCCGGTTGATATGAAAAACACTGTGAGTCGCGGGCTTTCGGTGGTGACGAATGCGACTGAGCCGGGGCTTTTGCGGGTCGTTGTTTATGGGGCTTATCCGATAGATGGTGACGGTTTGTTGTTGAATTTGAGGTTTACGGCTGTTGGTGCATCGGGTTCGGTGTCGCCGATCTCGTTTGAGCGGATAATGTTCAACGAAGGCGAGTCGCGAGTTGCCGTGACTGACGGAAAGATCGAACTGTTCTAACTGAAAGCTCGATGAAGAAGCCCGCGGGTGAGCGAGGGCTTAACATTCGTGTTAAGTCTTAGGCCCTTACTGACGTGCGGGCTTCTGCAAGGAACCCGGTCGCTATCGCTCCCGGTTCTGACACGTGCGGGCTTTTGCATAAGAATGCCCTTACTGACGTGTAGGCTTTTGCGGTGGGGTTGGGCGTTGTTTTTGGTTGGTGCGGACGTTGACGCTTTGGAATTTTAGGACTACGCGGACGCTTTCGGGGCGGTTTTCCAGGTTCGTTGGGACGAAAGGTGCGAAGGCCGGGTCGGAAGCGAGGGCTTTTTGGAGTTCGCTGACGGCTCGTCGGTCGCGGGAAGGTTCGATCACTTCGGCGATCTGGGCGAGGCCGTTGCCGAAGACGTCTGCCACTACTACGACTTCATCGTCCTTCATTCCGCCGCGAACTAGCGACTTAGTCAGTGCGATCAATGCACCTTGCGGGTTGATGCTTGGTGATTCGCCGCCGAAGCCGAGGCGTGTTTGAGCGTATTCAGATGCTGAAATTTCGGAGTTGCCGCTCGCTTCGAACGGGTTGCGGTTGCTGGCGAGCATTATAGTGGTGTCGCGGCTGCCGCTTGATGCCGATGCAGGTGAGTCAACAGGTTTCAGCATTCCCGAAAACATCATTGTCAAAAAAGTCAGGCCCACCAAAAGCGAGGCGCAAACGCCGACGCTGTATGGCATGATTCGCATCGTCAGCAATTCACTTATGTCGAGGGAGACGGGAAGCCTCGCAGTATGCGAATGGCGTATTTCTGAGCGGACGTTTTGCTTTAGGGAGTTTTTTAACTCAGCGGAAATTTCAGGACGGCGCAGCTTTTGCAAGCTGTTTCGGATCGCTCGAAACTCAGAATACTGTTCGCGGCAAAGCGGGCAAGCTTCGAGGTGAATCTTTACGGTGCTGCTTTCTGCGTCACTGGCAGAATACAGAGCTAGATTTAATTGTAGATCAGAGCAGTTCATTGCTTTGTCGTTAGAACTTCACGGCTAAAGCCGTAACTCTAAACTAATTGATCGAATGGCTGACTGGCCCCGGCTGCTGCCTTTTTTACGGGCGGCAACGGTTTTGTCGTGACAAGGCTTTCCTGATCTGCGGCTTGTGCCGGCCTTTTTTTCGTCGATGTTGCTGGTCGATTCAAATAATGCCGTTTAACTGCTTTTCGCGGACTTCCAAACCCCAACTTGCTCGTTCATTCTGACCTATCGTTGGCACCGATTTTATTTAGTCTTCTGAAATGAGACCGGGGCGAGTCAGCCATTCGATTCAATTGTCAAAGATCACTTTGTTCTCGTGTTGTGTGTATCGTTTGCAAAAAACCAGTCGCTATCGCTCCCGGTTCTGACACGCGTCAGAAATTCTTTAATCTTCGCCTCAGTTCTTCGCGGCCGCGTGAAATTCTGGATTTCACCGTTCCGATGCCGACGCCTAATGCGGCGGCGGTTTCCTCGTAACTCATCCCCTCAATATCGCAAAGCACGATCGTCTCGCGGTAAACCTCGGGAAGTTCGAGCAGTGCAGCCTTTAGCGCGTACTCGCGTTCGTGCGAAAGTGCCGCGTCTTCGGGGCTGATCGAGTTGTCCGGCAGCATATCCGATAGCGGCGTTTCCGAATCGCCGACCGAGATATCGAGTGAGATCGTCATCTCTCGCTTACGCCGTTTCCACCATCGAAAGCGATTTCTCGATTCGTTGATGGCAATTCGAAAGAGCCATGTTTTCAATTCCGAATCGCCGCGAAAGCTCTTTATCGACCGCAATGCCCGCAAGAAAGTATCTTGGGTCAGGTCGCTTGCCTCTTCCGCATTTTCGGTCATCCGGTAGAGAAGAGCGTAGATATCGCCCGAATATCGGTCGATCAGCGTTTCGAAGGCTAGTGCGTCGCCGGAACGTAATTTGTCAATAAAACAGGGCTCTTCGCTCGCGATAGTGGGTAAGGCCGACACCGCGGTCCGCCCAATTTCTTCGTCGTCAAATGTGATTGACTTGACCAAGACCATCGCCACTTTTTTGCCTCTCCCTTGACGGGAAGCTGTCAAATTGCCCATCCGCTATCAGGCGGATTGTAATATTAGACACCGCAAACAGGATTTTGTTCCCGATAATAAAAAGAATTATTCACTACTAACTTTTCAATATTCATTGCCTTTAGTTGCTCAAATCGCTGTTTTACGATACATTAACTCTTTTGGAAAACAACCAGTTAACGCAATTATATAACGCGCTGGCAATAGAAATTTGCAGTTTTTTTAACGATGGCACAGAAAAAGAGACGATTTCAACAGTTGGAAGCGGCAGGCGCGACTCCACAGACAAAGCAAAAGTACAATGATCCGATCCAGGAAAGGGTCAACGAGCGCCTTGAGGACATAGGCAAAAAGTTCGAAGGCAAGGGCAAGACGATACTTTACGCGATCATTGCTCTAGTTGTACTTGGTGCAGTTGCTTATGCCGTGACAGTTTACTCTCGCCGCTCAGGTGGCGAAGGGCAGACGGCGCTTGGCAAGGCGATCGAGACCTCGCAGGCACAGGTCTCCGAGACGGGGCCGATGGCCGGTTCGAAGGAAAAGACCTTTAAGACCGAAAAGGAACGCGCCGAGGCTGCGATCACCGAATTTCAGGCTGTCGCCGATAAATTTGGCGGAGCGGTTGCTGACAAGGCGAAATACTTTATCGCTGTTAATAACCTGGCCATAGATCGCGCGAAAGGTATTCAGGAACTCGAAGGATTGGCTTCGGGAAGTTCTGACGTCGCAAAACTTTCAAAATTCGCTCTGGCTCAAACGAAGGCTGAGGACAACAAGTTGGATGAGGCGATTGCACTTTATAAAGAGCTAGCGGGAATGGACGATGCGATTGTTGCAAAGGACACGATAAATTTTGAGTTGGCTAAGGTCCTGGAAAAACAGGACAAAAAGCAGGAAGCCGCCGATCTCTATTTTAATATTGCCAAGACGGCCAGCGAAGCAAAGGACATGGACGGCAAGCCGGTCAAGATGTCTGAAACCGCTACCAATGCCAAAGATAAACTAAAGGCAATCGATGCTGCACGAGCCGATTCGATCGTTGTGCCGACACCGGAAACACCGTCGATCGGCGGCGGAGCCGGCGGGTTGCCGATCAGCGTTAAAGCACAGTAATTTTCAGGGAATACTGCCGCAATCGTTGTTTTTGTAATTGTTCGTAGTCGATCTTTAATTGGTCTAAAAATCTAATTAACCGTCGATGACGAATAAATTATTAAAGGGAATGGTTAGCGGCGGTTTTCATAAGTGAAGGATCTCGAACAAATTAATACTGAACACGTTGAGGCTGATGGGTCTTTGGATGAGATCGTTTCGCCAGAGTTGAGCGTTTCAATTCGCGTTTCTCCGCAAAATTACTTTACTGCACTTCTTCTTGGCACATTCTTTTCAGCCTTTCTTTTTTATCTTGAAATGGATCTAGCCGGCGTGATCCTGTTTGGGGTGTCTTGGATACTGATCCCGTTCTTTGCTCTCGCAGACCACATCAAATTTGACGGCAAACGACTGGTGCGAACCGGTCTTGTCCCTCGTGTTTGGTCGTGGATTAACACGTCTCGTCGAAGTTTGAAGATCAATGATATTGAGCAAGTTGAAACGCAGGCGATAAGAACGATGAAGCGCGGCGGCCACCTTTACTACCGCTATCGCACTGTCGTTCGAGGCAAAGGATTGAATGTCGTTTTCGCCTCTGGAGCATCGGGTACGAGCGAAGATTATCGCCGGATCATCAAGAGCATGTTGCCGAAGCTCTCAGACAACGTGCTCGATAATCGCTCGATCGAACTTCGCGACCATCTTGAAGATCCAAAAGAAACCTTAATGCGTGCGGAATTTTCGCAGATCCCTGCTGCCGACGTTTTAGAAAGCTCATTCAAGCGAATCGGCAAACGCGTCAAACCTTCGCAGCAAAAATTCGAGTCGCTGGAACTTTTTGAGGACGAAAAGGCCGAAGACCTGACGAGCCTTGCAAATGAGCTGCGGCTTTCCGGATATTTGGTGCAGGCACTTGAGGCATTTCGACGGGCGTTGGTTTTAAAGCCTCGCGATGCGCGGCTAATTTTTGATTTTGCACGATGCCTCCATTCGTTTGCCGGCATGACACGTGATCAAAAACTAGAACGCCGGGCGCTTGCGGCTTTGCGTTTGTCCGAACGCCGCGCCGCAGACGATGGAGAGTTGCTTGTGCGTTTGGGCGAGTGGTATTTTCAGATCGGCGAATGGCGTCGAGCGGGAAATGTTTTTCAGAATGCGCTTGAGAGCATAGGTGAGAATTTCCGAACCGCGCGCGGCCTTGCTGAGATCGCTCTTCGAGACGGCAAGATCGCTCATGTCATTCATCATTTTTCCACTGCGAACCGCATCGCAGAAACTCCTTCACTTCGTCGCTGGTCAAAGGCTGAGACCGAATATTTTTCTAATCTGAACTCCGACGACGAATATATGGAAATGGAGGTCGGCCGCGTCAATTTGCTTGAAACTGTAGAGCGATCAAAAAAGACAGCTCTCAAGATCGCGTTCTTCGGGTTTCCACTTATCATTGCCGGAATAACGCTTGAGGATGATCTGGTCGCAAATATCGGTTGGGCGGTTTCGACAGTCTCTCTTCTCATTTGGACAGGCCTGATAATGAGCGGCCACCTTCTCGCACAGCGCATTCCTTACCAAATGTTGGAAACAGACGATTAGTTAAAGTCCGCTTCTGACGACATCGTGCAATCTTAAAAGCCCTACACAAATTCCGTTATGAGTAACAGGCAGAACCGAGATCTGCGACGGGCGATCTTCCATTAGTCGAAGAGCGTCGTAGGCGAGCATTTCCGGCGAAGCAGTGATTGGCGATGGTGTCATCATATTTTCGGCTGAAAGTGTCGAAAGATCGTTGTGCGAAGTGCGTTCGATCGTGCGGCGAAGGTCGCCGTCGGTCACAATACCGAGCAAGCTCGAATTTTCACCAACTACGTTAACTGCACCGAGAGCATGACTGGAAATGGCTTTTACGACATCGAGCCAGGTCGCATTAGCCGACACATTCGGGCTCGGATGCATCAACGCATCGACGGTCAAGGTCAGCCGTTTTCCAAGCTGTCCTGCAGGATGATTGGCAGCAAAATCTTCGGCGGTCAACGCTTTTGCGTCCATCAATGCCATTGCGATAGCATCGCCGATAGCAAGAGCTACGGTTGTCGATGCGGTCGGGGCAAGATTCAATGGACAGGCTTCTTTGTCCACCGATGCGTTGAGAACTGCATCTGCGTTGCGGGCAAGAGAGGAATTCGTGTTGCCGACGATGGCTATCAAACCTGAGCCGCGTTGCTTTAGATAAGGCAGAATGACAAGTATCTCGTCTGTCTCGCCCGAATTGCTCAATGCGATAACAACGTCCTCCGAGGTCATCACACCGAGTCCGCCATGAATAGCGTCTGACGGATGAACGTAGATCGCAACGGTTCCTGTACTAGTCAACGTTTGCGCGATCTTTTCAGCGATCGCACCGGATTTACCGACGCCGGTTACGACGACTTTGCCGTTGCACGACCTAAGAATTTCCGTTGCCTTTTCGACCTGATTCGGATCGAGATTCGCCGCTGCTTGTGCGACGGCCTCAGACTCGAGTTTCAATACCTCGGTGACTTTTGTGAAATGACTGCTCAACTTTGCGTGCATATTATGGAATGAGTTTAAATATGTCGAGAACGATGTGCCATTTGCCGTTGTAGAATTTCCATATTTGTAGAAAATTGCCCTTTTCGATCTTCCCGTCTAGCGTCTTTGTGTAAGAGGTTAGATTATATGCAATATCACCCGCGGCAAATGCGGTGCTTCGTTTTGCAAAAGTGATCTTTGCCTTGTCGTTTTTCAGAAGCTTCAGCACATTCTTCTTGCCGAGAATAGGCAAGCTGCCTTCGCGGTATGAACGTATGTTATCGTCCGCAAAGTTATCATAAGCTTTGGTAACACCCTTAGCAGCAACCAAATGATAAAATTCCTCGGCAGGATTTGATGTCGGAACGCTTGTCGAACTTTTCTGAGTTTTTTCAGGTGTTGCTGTTGTCCAGTCAGTTGAATATCTGTCGGGCTTTTGATGAGTGACGCCGATATCAACAACCCATTTATATTTGCCGTCGGGTTGACGCAGCCACAGCGTAATAAATTCACCGAACGCCGAAGGCGTGTCGTCCTTACCTTTCGCTCGAAACTCCCAATTGCCCGTCGTATAACCAAGAATGCCGCTGCTCGTTATATCTGCAAAATTCGGCGCCCACGACAGCAAGCTTTGATTCGGCGTTTTGGCTTCCCAAAAAGACTTAGCGTTTGTTTGCTCCGGCACAAACACAACCGCGTCGCTTGTCATATTTGCGAGAAACGCAGTGCGAGTGTCTTTGTCTGCCGCAAGCTGTGCAAAAGCGTGTTCGGCATCGACCATCTCTTGCAGATCTGTTTGCGCAGTTAAGGAAGAAAAACAAATTAAGACCGCTGCCAATATAATAAGAACTTTCATATAAGTCCATTTCATCTTGGCGCGTAAACCGGCATTTTTCAAATACATTCCAGCTGCAAGCGACTAGCTATTAGCTGCCGGCCAGAGGCAGACAGCTAGCAGCCAGCGGCTAGAATTGAAGACTAACTGACTATTCTACCCTTACAAAGTCTGTCCCAGTCCGTCCGAACGTCTCAGGATGATACATCTCTTCGGCCTTTGCAGGCGGAACGATAAATTGTCCGGGCGTTGTGGCACGCGTTACATATGAGTAATTGTAAACGCCTTCCCACAGTAACGACGCAAACGCCTCGGCACGTTCGTCGCGGAAGTTTTGATGATCGAACCAATATTGGCGCCACCACCAAGAGCCGTAGCCATACGATTTGCTGCCATATTCGAGGATCGAAGTATTGCCGCCTTGATCTGCCGGAATTGATTCGGTCACGGCAAGCTCTGGGTTGAGTATTTCAAGCCCTGCGGGCAGCGGATCAACCAGAGCGACATGATACCGTCTAGCCTGTGCGACCATCGTCAAGCGAACTCGCACACGGGCGCCGGATTTGATAGTCCAGCTTCCGTCGGCGTTTTGTTTCACATCGTCTTTGTCATCGACGGCTTCGTATTTGCGCAGAACCGTGAAACCGTAATCTGCGGGTTCGAGTTTCAAATTCTTCGGCGCGTATTTCATGCCGATGCGGTAGTAGAGCCGTCCGGCACCTTGCCGATCGAGAATCAGATTTGACGTCCCGCCCTGATCGACGAGATACGACATTGGAATGTTGATCTGTTTTGAATCGACCGATCGGCCCTTGAAAACTTCCTCGCCGGCATAAGTATTTCCAAGCCAGACACGCGTGACAAAATCAGGCGTGACCTTTTCGAAGGCGTTAAAGTATTTGTCGAGCGCCAACAGGATAAATACATTCTCCTGCGTATTCGACCAGGCGCCTTTGACGCGGTTTGCGAGCAGTCCGCGGACGAGCTTTGGAATGAGGTCGTTCTTCTGGTCGGCCTTTATCATTGCTTCGAGCAGGACGCCGTCGGCACGTCGGTTCGATGCCATGATCAGCCAGCCGCCGTCACGATAATCAGTCACGAAATTCGCAGTCGCTGCTGTTTCCGTCGTGCGGTTGTTGAGGAAATGCAGTATCGCCTGCACCTCGGTTTGCGAGTTTGCATCGTTTGCAAGCACCGACAAGATCCAGCCGAGAGCTTCGAACGGCATCTTCTCGATAGTCGCTTCTGTCAGTAGTTTCTTTGCCTTTGCCGCATCCTTGTCGCCCATCATGTCGCGGATGTAGAGAGCGTAGGCCGAGATCGTCCAGCGGACTTCGGGCGAATTTTTGTACCATTCGTCAAAGTGCTTCTCGACATCTTTGAGATATGGTTTGGTCTTTTTGATCATCTCGTCCGGCACTTTGTAGCCTTTTGCTTTTGCGAGAGCTAAAGCGTGTGCGACGTGGGCGGTTAAGAACGGATATTCGTAGCGTTCCTTGTCCTTTTTCCATAGGCCGAAACTACCGTCATCACGCTGCCTTGATTTTAGTATCTCGATGTCGCGGGCGAAGCGTTTGTTCAACTGCTCTTCCGTCGGCATGTCCTTGGCCTTGAACGCGGTAAGCACATCTCGCAGTGCGGCGGTCGAGATCATACGCGAAGAGATCTGCTCGGAACATTCGTAAGGATAGTTCGCCAGATAGATGTAAGCGTCGGTCAACTCCTGCAACTGCGTCGATGATGTCGTGACCTCAAGCCCGCCAAATTGAGCGAACACATCGCCCGGCGTCGTCACTGGTTGGAGTATCGCGCCGTTCTGGTCGGTCGTGCCGTAAGTCGCAAAAGCCTCGGTCGTCGCAGGCGTCCAAACGGGCAACGATATTTCAGCAGCGTCGCTGAACTTGCCAGACGAGACAGCGATCTGGAATCGTGCTGTGCCGGCCTTTAAAGTCGAAACAGGGAAGCGGACCTCTGCACGGTCATTGGCTTTGACGACGACGCGGCGGCCAATGGCGGAAACACGACCGGTAGGGAGTGTGCGCGGGCTAGCGGATGTTTCGTCTTGAGCACCCTCGCTACCGCTCAGGTCTCCGCCTATTAGTTCCGCATTTGTTGCTCGTATGGCTATATCAACTGCCATATCTTTGTCAGTCTGATTCTGAACTATGACAGGCATATCGATCCTGTCGCCGAAGTTCATAAATCGCGGTGCCGAAGGCCGCACCATCAGCGGCTGTTTGGCTGTGATCGTCGATTCCGCTTTGCCGAACCGCTTGCCCGTATCAACCGACACTGCGGTGATGCGATAACGTGTCAGATTGTCAGGCAGTTTGACATCGAGCGTTGCACGTCCGTTCGAGTCGGTTTTTACCGTCGGTGACCACAAAGCTAATGCGTTAAAGTTTTCGCGAAGTGCAATAGGCTTTCCGTTTTGATCGACTTCTTGCCCGTCAATTATGAAACTGTTTTCACTTGCTGATGCACCGTCGATCTGAAATTTTCCGGATCGAGCCTCCTTTTTCTTTGGTCCCGACGCTTTTGGCATCATATCCGCTGAAGGAGCGCTCATACTTGACTCAACTGTGGTTCTAGATGTGTCTATTGAGTCAGATGGCGGCGGTGGCGGTTTCTTTACATCGTCCGGATTTCCCAAAAGGATATCCTTTCGAGAATGATAATCCGTCACGCCGGTTCCCCGTGCTGTGTAAAACGTATCCGCTGGATCGCCAATCGTGTATCGCGATAACGCGAGCACGCTGTCGTCAACGACTACAATAGCGACTTCGCTGTTTGCAACCGGTTCGCCGCGACTGTCTGTGACGGCGACGTTTACCTTAGTCTCGCCGCCGGGGGCGAGGGTTTTATCGACAGGGTCGGCGACGACGGTCAGCTTTCGTGATGCGGTAGAGATCGGAATATTGATGTTGCCGCTGGCAAACGCCGGACGCGGTGCTAGTTTAGTGTCGATCTCTCCTTTGTCATTTGTTCTTGCTGCCGCACCGACGAGATCGACCTGAGCGGTGATATTGGGCAGATACTTTTCTTCGAGCGGTATCTTGAGCGTGATGGACGAATCCTTCATCGTGAACCGCTCGGTCTTGACGATGCCGTCGCGGCGAAGCGTGAGAACGCCTTCGGCAGGGGTGAAGGGCGCGATCACGAGCAGCTCAGCAACATCGCCGGGTGCGTAATCTTTTTTCGACGGGATGATCTGAGCCTCTTCCTGTTCGACGTTGCGTTTTGGAGGCTGTTTGCCGCCGGGAACCCAAACGGTCATCACGCTTTCGTTAAAACGCTCTTTGTCGTCCATGACGGTTGCGGTAATCGTGTATTGTCCGCCTTGTTTCGCGATGAATGAGCATTTGGAAGAAGACCCAGTCGCTATCGCTCCCGGTTCTGACCCGAGCGACTTGACTGTGCAAGTTTGTTCGTCAACCGTGACTTCCTGCCATGAGCCTTTATCAAATGTCCAATCTTTCAAAACGGCTTTGATCTCGGCGTCGCGTCCTGCTATCAGGTTGCCGTCGATGTCTGAAACGATAGATTCGATGTCGATCTTTTCGCCTTTTTGGACGAAGGTTCGCGGCGTTTTGATGCCGATGTAAAGATCGGACGGATGGACGAGCAGAGAAGTCGTGCTTGACCACGTTTGGCGGTTTACGTCTTGAACTGAAGACGCCGCCGATATTGTATATGGACGCGGAGGCTTGACCGATTCAAAATCGATCTTGAGCAGATGCTTGCCGCTCGCATCCGTCACGCCTTTGAAAGACTGCGACGAGCCGCCGCCATAACCGCCTCGTCCGCCATAGCCACCGTATTCGTAAACTCTCCACCAAGGCATCCAAGTTCCGAAGGTGTAATCGCCGCGATTTGGCGGCGTATAATTTGTCGCGTTGGCGGTAACGGTCCAATTGGTTTCAGCGTTGGCAAGTCCGCCGCCGGCGTAGTATTTTGCCTCGACGGATAGCAGAGCCTTGCCGCCGACAAAATGCGGAGCTTCGGTCTCGACCTTGCTTGTGACCTCAAATTCCGGACGGCGAAATTCCTGTATCTGAAATTGATGCTGGAAACTGCCGCCGGAAATACTGCTGTTTGTGTTCAGCTCAATTTGCGAATAGCCAAGATTTGCGTTGTCGGGAATTGAGAATTTGAAGTCGAACGCGCCAAAGGAATTTAGATTTCCGCTTCCTTTCGCGATCTCGTTATTTTGTGCGTCCTTAACGGAATAAGTCAGACCGCTCGCAGCATCGCCAAGTCCTTCGACATCGCCAAGCTTTCCACCGCTGATCTTGCGAATGTAGCCCTTGACCGAAACTTCTTCCTTAGGCTTGTACATTTTGCGGTCGTCGAAAACGAACCATCGGAGCGAATCATACTCGGGCTTTTTGTACCAATTACCGCTATCCTGCCAGTAATATTCTGTATTCTCCGGCATGAACGCAGTATCTTTTCCACGTTTTGCGATAAGTAAATTTTGCTGCGGCGCCGATGCATCAGGCAGCGGCAGGCGAAGAATTCCGTTCTCACTGGTGCGGTTGGTTTGCGATTCAGGAACTGTTTCGACATTCGTAATTGAACCGTCAGCATCATTTGCCTGCGTCTCGTCGCTCGGCCCGCCACGAAGCGATCTCGTCAGCCAATTCCAAGCGGTCGCTAAATAACCTTCATCGATGACCGTCGATTGCTGACTGACAGCTTTACCATTCGGATAAATAGACAACTCAACACCGCTCAGAGGCTTTCCGGTTTTTAACTCCGTGGCGAAGCCGACCAATTCCGTGTTATCAACAAATGCATCCAATCCGATTTGTGTCGCCTGTAGCCAGGTTAGGACGCGCGGGTTATACCCTCGAACAACCACCGCTTCGCGCGAATCTTCTAGCGGTTCGATGTCAACGACCACGTTTCCAAATCCGCCGTCGAGGGCCACTGCGACATCAATTCGTGTTTCGACCATTTCGTCGGGCTTGCCGGCAATCGGAACGATCTTATCTGACACGAGTTTTCCGGGTATCGACGCGGGGCGTTTGCCGTCGTTGTAGTTTCGATACCGGACGTAGTTTTGAAATGCACTCCAATCTTTTGGTTCGACTGAATACAACCGAACCTTCACGTCATTAAGATTTGTCGAGTAGATCGAATAGGTTGGTTTTGCGGTCGGATCGAGAACGGTCATAAAACCGCCTTGCGAATAAAGATTTGTCTCGGCGGAACCGACACGTATCGTCGCCGTTGCAGATTGCCCGAGCGACCGCCCGAAGACATCGGAGATCGAACCGTCAACAGTAACTTTGTAAGTCGTCTTACCTTTTTTGTAGCCCTGAATGGATATGTTGCTGCCAGCCGGATAAATATTCAGCCCCTCAATTGCGGGTTCAATACGGAGCATCTCTTTTGTGAATTTCGAAGCCTCGATCGCATTATTAAATTCGAGATACCACGCATCAAAAGGCGAGCATTTCGGTGCATTTCGATAGTTGCAGTAACCGCCGTTGAATTTGAGCGGGCTGTATGTCTGAAAGCTGAAACTCTGTGCTTTTGTCGTCGTCAAAGGGCCTTCGGCTGAGCGCGTTCCTTTTTCGATATTGACAGTGATCGTCGAAGCCGGCGGCAGAGCATTCTCCGGCAACCCGTCCGAATTTACAGCACGAAAAGCGAGCCAGCGCTTTGGCTGAGCTTGTTTTGAGTAATACGAGATCGAGCCGTCGGCGGCGATCTCTGTCTCTGTTGCCAACCTCACAGCCAATTTCTTGCCTTGTCCGGTGACGGTGATTGTTTGCAGGACAGTCGCCGGATCGATCTCCTGATCGAACGAGATGTAAATCAAAGCATCTCGCTTCACGATCTGGTTTTGCGGGAACATCTGCTCGACCTTTGGCGGCGGCGTTGTGAAGGTCCACACGACGTCTTTTTGCAAAACTTGACCGTTTGCTGACTTTGTTCCGGCGGGAACGCGGGCAGCGAATTTTGTCGCCATCGGAAAACGCTTTGTCGTGTCGAACATCAGCGTCTTTGTCCCGAGCCACCGCCAGCGGCCTTCGACCTGCGGCGTTAATTCGACAGGAGCAAACTTTGCTGCTTCTTCCTGAGAAGTAACGGTGACCATCGGCTGTGAAAATGTCACGCTAAGATCTGGAGCGAGCGGTATTTCGCCCTCAGGCGAAAAACGGATCACTTGCAGCGTTTCGCCCGAGGTATCGATCTTCGGCGTGCCGCGCGTTTCATCGGAAGGGAATTTGACCGGTATCTTTTGGCCGGTTTTGGGCGCTGGCAATGTTCCAACACGTTTGGCAAAATCTGTCTGATCGTCCTTTTCGGGCTTGATCTCCGGCAGGCGCTTTAAAATACTGTTTGCATCGCCCTGGCTCAACGGGTCTGTCGATGCAAGCGGTTGTTTTTCGCGCGTTTCGGCACCCTCGACGCCTTCGCTGAGGCGAAATTTCAATCCGTCAGGCAAATTGTTCATACGCTGTTCCTTCGCTTTTTGCATTGCCTGCGCCTTTACGGTTACGGCGGCAGGAGCGATAAAAGTGATATAGATCGAAAGCAGTAAAGCCCAGGTTGTCAGTTTTTTCATTTTTGATCCTCGTTATGACACAAGAAGCGTCTATCTTAGCTCAAGTGTTTTATTCAAACTAGCCGTGTTCATTTGAGAACCGGCTGTTCACGAGTTTTGAACGCTTCGATGCGGCGAAACTTGCATTCGGGTGCTTTTCAGCGGAATGCATAGGCCCGCACGTGAGTAAGGGCGATTCACTCCACATAACCAGCAACAAATCCTTCTCGGGTTCGATGTTGCGTGTTCCGCCCTTACTCACGGGCGGGCTTTTGCAATAGAAAGTGTTGCATAAATAAAACTCTTGACAAACAGTGAAAATTTTGCTAGTATTTAATATTCAAAACTTGATCTTTGACAACCGGGTACGAGAGCACTTTTTCGACCAAATCCCTGTGGCTGATTGTGGCGCAAATTATTTTTTTTAAAATCGACAGGACAAGCCCAAAATAAAACAATAACTGCAATTATTCTAACAGTTACGTTGTCCGGGACCGCCTCCGGACAGGCCGGACAACCTCATTTTAAAAATCGGACCTAAACCCTTATCTCAGTGGAGGTTACGGAAATTGACCTGTGGCACATTGTGTCATTTGTCCAGTGGGAGATCGTGTTATTTACACTAAAATGTTTATGTCAAAATTGCCCGCATCGATCAGGAAAAAAAGCAGTCTGTAGTCGAAGTTGAAAAATTCATCGTGAGTGATTCGCCCTGGCTGATGCGCCGGCTTGTGCATCCCAGGTGCGGCAAGCATGACACCGCAAGTTTCACATCGCATTTCGGGCGAAATACCTGTTATACTGATTCGGAATTTGCAACTTTGCCTTTTTGTATTCGTAAGGAAAGTGGCGATTGGGTTGATTTAACACAATTGTATAGGAGCAGATAGATAAAATGGGACTGTGGGCCAGATTTAAAAGAGTGTTTTTTGCTAGTACGGGCGCTGCGCTTGATAAGATCGAAAATCCGGAACTTGTGCTTCAGCAGACGATCCGCGATATGCGCGACCGCGTGCCGGAACTGAATAATTCGGTTGCTCAGGTAATGGCGACGGAGCGGCTTTTGCTGAAACAGAAGGAAAATCTTTCGACTCAGGTCGTTGATCTTGATTCGAAGATCAAAGCCTCGGTCAAAATGGGCCGCGATGACATCGCGACGGCTTATATCGGCCAGCTTCAACAGGCACAGCAAGACCTTGAACGCACAGGAGCCCAAGCGGAGCAGGCTCAATTGTCTTCAAAGCAAGCTCTAAAGGCGCGTGACAACTACGTCCTCAACATGAAAAAACGCACCGCCGAAGCGAT
Organism: Chloracidobacterium sp.; assembly: GCA_016711345.1. Taxonomy (NCBI): domain Bacteria; kingdom Pseudomonadati; phylum Acidobacteriota; class Blastocatellia; order Chloracidobacteriales; family Chloracidobacteriaceae; genus Chloracidobacterium; species Chloracidobacterium sp. The sequence goes on along the minus strand of JADJTD010000001.1, from coordinate 3,919,132 downwards.
CCAGCTTATAAGCGCCGCCAAACAGGCCAAGTTGCAGGAACAGCTCGCTCAGACGATGGAGGCTTTCAACATCGGCGACGATGCATCTACTTTCAACGAAATGCGTGAAAAGATCGACCGCCGTGTTGCAGCCGCAGAGGCAAAACTTCAGCTTGGTGCTGCGTCGGTTGACACTCAGATGCAGGACATCGAGAGGGAAGCTATGGATATTCAGATGCAGGACAAACTGCTCGAATACAAACAGCAAATGGGATTGTTAGGTTCTGGTACGCCTTCGAGTGGTAAGCAGATCGAAGCCGGTAATGTTAACGATGCAGATATCCTTGATATCGAACCGGCGAATGAGAAAAGCCATTCCAACTAGGAGAACAGGAACGAACGCACGAAGGGCGGATTGCATCTAGTTAGTTTGATATGGCGGATCTAGCAAAATACCGGCAGGACATCGACAGGTTTAACACGAGCTATGCCAAGGCGGCAATAAAGGAACCCGTCAATTTTTGGGGCCTCGCCGGATTTCTTGTCGCTGCTGCTTATACAGGCAGTGTAATTCCCCTGCTTATCGCGCTCGTGTTTGAAGCCGTTTATCTCGTCGTTGTGCCTATGCTTCCTGCATACCGTGAAATGGTCAACCGCCGCGAAAAAGAGCGGGCACTCGCCGCTCATAACGCCGGCCGCGAAAAATTGATCAAATCATTTACGCCGCGTGAACGCGAGGCGGTCGAATACCTTCGCTGGGTTGCCACCAAGATACAGGACGATTACAAACAATTTGCCGGCGCGAGGGAAATTCCATCCAACTTAAAAGGCCTCGATCAGCGTTGGGAAGATTTCGTCGACCTGCTCGACGTCTATCGCCGCCGAAAACAGCATCTCAAATCGATAAACCGCACCGCTGTTCACAACCAACTCTCGCAAGCTTTTCGCGCGATGGAATCGGCAACCGATGAAAAAACAAAACGAATTCAACAAACAAACGTCGAGATATTAAAACGACGTGTCGCATCGTTTGACGAGATCGAACGCAGTGTGAAACTTGTCGAAGGTCAACTGCAATCCATAGAAAACTTCTTCGAATACCTAAAAGGCGAGATCGTCACGATCTCAACGCCCGAAAAATTCTCGCTCCTGGATTTTGAGCAGTTGTCTGACTCCATCGCGATGACAAAACAAATGCTTGACGCCACCGCGGACGAAGTCGGAACCCTCGACAGCTTCAATCGGGAAATGGGCAATTACGAACTTTTGCCCGGGACGAAATAGGATTGGTTTCGGCGCAAAGTTGCAAAGACGCAAAGTTTATAACAAAGAAAAACTGTGAATTAGTTTCCGTAGCTTTTCCTTTGCGTCTTGGCGACTTTGCGTTAGGGAATCTTAGAAGTTATGGTTCAAAGCCCTCGATTTGAACTGCATTGGCTGGAGGCCGTGGAGGCACGGCCGACGGGGCTGGTTCTGCTTTAGTAGGCTTCTCACTTAGATCATTTATCATCAACGCCAGGTTGTTTGCGTTTGATGCGTATGCCAGAGCGATCTCACGTGTGATAGTGCCGTTCCTAAGCATTTTCTCAAGCTCGAGATCAAACGTCTGCATACCTTCGATCGCGCCGTCAATCATGGCGTCGGTGATTGAGCGGCCTTCTTTTTCACCTTTCTCGATGTATTCGCGTGTTCGCGAATTTGACACAAGTATCTCGATGGCTGCAGCACGTCCGCCGCCGACTTTTGGCATTAATCGCTGCGAGATTATTCGTCGAAACGATTGCGAGAGACGCGTTCGTATCGCAGCTTCCTCAGCTTTTGGAAATACCCCGATGATTCGGTCAATCGTCTTCGCGGCGTCGATGGTGTGAAGTGTTGACAATACAAGGTGGCCTGTTTCGGCAGCTTCCATTGCGACTTCTATGGTCTCGCGATCACGCATTTCGCCGACTAGGATTACTTTTGGGGCTTGCCGAAGCGCTGCCCTAAGGGCAAGAGCAAAATCAGGCGTATCGGAGTGAAGCTCTCTTTGATGGATAGTCGAGAGTTTGTGTTCGTGTATAAACTCGATCGGATCTTCAATAGTGACGACATGATATTTTTTTGTCGCATTTATAAGATCGATCACGGCTGCAAGCGTCGTCGATTTTCCTGAACCAGTTGGCCCGGTAACGAGAACAAGTCCGTTTTTAAGCTCGGCCGCATTCATTACAGCGGCAGGCAGATTCAGGTCCTGCCAATTCGGCGGTGTGGTTGGGATAACACGCATTACGATCGCGACGCTGCCTCTCTGACGGAAAATATTTACGCGAAAGCGTCCAAGCCCCGCTACGCCGTATGAGATATCCGCAGAGCCTTTCTTGTCGAGCGTCTCTAAGCCTTGCTCGTTTCCAGCCAGCATCACATCGGCCATTGTCTTGATCTGCGAAGGTGTGAGGGCTTCGAGGCCAGGAATCGGAACGCCTTGAAGGTCGCCGGTAAGCTCTATTTGCGGCGGCCGTCTCGGTGAGAAAATAAGGTCGCTTACCTTACTGTCAACTGAAAGCATTCGTTGAAGAATGTTATGAAACGCCTGTACCGCTTTGTCGTTTTGCGGCGCAGATGTGATTTGTGAGGCTTCCATCGTGATTTTAATGTTTTGTTAACCTGAAAAAGCGTGTAGAGAATTCGGTAAGGGCGTCACGAGAACTGTGACAACAACAGGATACTACATTTTGATCGTCTGGAGCAATTAAATCGGACGGCTTGCCCCACCACTGGTATTGGATTAAAATCTACGATTTCAGCAAAAGCTGAAATTTTAAATATCAGATATCAAATATAATAACTTTATGAAAAGAGTAGGAATATTAGTGGGACGCGAGGTAACGTTTCCCGAATCAATAATCAACAGCATCAACGAAAAAGGCAAAGGCAAAGTCGTTGCAGAAATGGTCAATATTGGCGGCATCACGCTCGATGAAACAAAGCGTTACGACGTCATCATCGACCGCATTTCACACGAAGTGCCGTATTATCGTGCTGCCCTAAAGCGTTTTGCTCTCGAAGGCACTTACATCATCAATAACCCGTTCTGGTGGTCGGCGGACGACAAATTCTTCAACTTCGCCTTGGCAACAAAGCTCGGCGTTGCGATACCGAAGACAGTTCTACTGCCCCAGCACAGCTACATCAAGGACATCACGCCAGAATCGCTTCGTAATCTTGAATTTCCGATCGATTGGCAGTCTGTGATCGATCATGTAGGCTTTCCCGCGTTCCTCAAACCGTTCGATGGTGGCGGATGGAAGAATGTGTCGAAGATCAACGATCTCGAAGAGCTTTTCAACGAATACAACCAATCCGGCACTCTTTGCATGACGCTGCAGGAGGGAATTGAGTACGATCAATTCGTCCGCTGTTACTGCGTAGGAAAGGAAAAAGTGCTCATAATGCCGTACGATCCGTCAAAGCCTTACCTGTCGGGAATGCAGTATGTTAATGTCGATGATTATCTCGAACCCAAACTGCACGCGCGTGTTGAGAAAGATGTGAAAACGATCTGCACCGCCCTCGGCTACGACCTCAATACGGTTGAGTTTGCTATCAAGGATGGCATTCCGTACGCGATCGATTTCATGAACCCGGCGCCCGACGCTGAGCTTGCTTCGGTAGGCGAAGCCAATCATCGCTGGATAGTCGATAACATGACCGACTTCATCCTAAAGAAGCTGAAAGATGGTTGGGAAACTCCTGAGTATCGCTGGTCAGCAATGCTCAATCCTGCCGAAAAAGCACCTGCGATAAATGCGACTGCTGACAAAGCTCCGGCGAAAAAAGCCGCGGCGAAAGCTAAGGCTAAAAAAGCTTAAACGTAGCCACGAAAGGTACACAAAAAGAGACACGAACGAGACCTAAACCTCGTTCGTGTTTTTTCATATTTAACGGCTGGAAATCCACGTCATATCTAGAAAGTTACGCTATATCTGGAAAATTCGTATTTCAATTACAGTCGCGATTTGCTAGCGTGATACGGGATCGATTGAATGGACGCAAAGAATAGTTTTAGGATGAAAAGGATGATTTACAAGCAAGTTGCCATTGGTTTGACGTTATTTTTGTTATTTTCGGCGGTGAATGCGCAAAAGGCTGAGGTGAATGTGAGCCTTAATGAGGCCTTTTTTGATGCGCTGCTTGATTCTACATTTCAACATTTCGATCCGCCGGAGTTTCCTATAGTGGTAGAGAAAAGTTCTAAATGTAACGAATCGGTTAGAATTTTGCGCGAAATGGATGGTGTTCGCACGGCGGTACGGTTTCGCGAAGGCAAGATCTTTGTGCCGCTGGCTTTTTCCGGGAATTACGCTCCGCCGTTTGTAGGGTGTGTTGGCTTTGCGGGTTGGGCGGAGACGAATATCGATCTCGAATTTGACGAGGCAGGGCAAAGGCTCGTCGGGCGGGTTCGCGTATTGAACGTAAACCTTAACGGCACGGGCGGTGTTGGCGGAACGATGATCGCCAAATTGTTACAGGGCTCGATCGACAAAAAGCTGAACCCTATCGAGATAATTCGGCTCGACAAGCTTTCGTTTGGTGTGCCGGTTCAGAACGGCGGTAATCTGCGTATGAAGGCGGCGAGCGTTCGGCCTGAGATCGGCAGCGGAATGCTAAACATTCGCGTTATGTATGAATTTCTGAAAGGGTGATGTTAGTAACCGAAAAAGGCTGGCAACCCAACGATATAGTCCGTGTTTGTCGTCTAAATTACAGATTTTCCCCTAGTTAATGAGCAAAATTGTATGGAACGGTATTTGCGATACCTAATACCAGAGCCAGAAAGGCTGGCCCGATATGCAGTCATTAATGGGAGAAATTATGTTAAAAGAACGAACAAAACAATTAGCGTTATCATTGTTTGCGGCGGGCGTTATGACGCTTGGGATCAGCGGCGACGCTTTTGCCCAGCGTAATAATCGCGGCCAGGAGAAAAAGGCCGAGCAGCAGGCGGAAAAGGAAAAACAGCAACAGCAGCCTACAAAACAGCCGCCGGTCGTTTCTCCGCAGCAAGCTGAGCGTCGGCAGGCTCAGGAGCAGCGCCAGCAACAAGTAAAGCAGGCGCAGGATCAGCGTCAGCAGCAGGTAAGGCAGGCGAATGATCAACGCAGGATCCAGCAGGAACAGCAGAAGCAGCAGCAGGTTTGGCAGCAAACTCAGCGGCAGGAGCAGACGCGAAAAGCTAATGAACAGCGTCTAATCCAGCAGCAATCGGACCGCCGCACGACTCGTCCGCCTTTAATTCAAAGCCAGGCGCAGGGTGATTTTAATCAGCCTAAACAGCGAATTAATCGTCAGCAGCAGCAACAGTTACAGCGCGAGCGTTGGAACGATTACAACCGGCGTTGGAGCAACTGGCAGAACATCCAGCAGCAGCGCGACCGTCGTTTGCAGCAGGAAAGACGTAACGCGTATTTGCGTTATCAGCAGGCTTATTGGGAACGTATTAGACGCGACCAACTGCGTTTGCAGCAGGCGAGATATTACGATAATTACGTAAACAACTATCGATACTATCGCGGCGGCAATTACTACTACACGAGCCAGTACGGTGCTCAGATGCTTCGTGACGCGGTCAATAACGGCTACGAGCAAGGCTTCAATGCCGGACGGGCCGACCGGGCTGATAATTGGGGTTATAATTACCAGAATTCATACGGTTATCAAGACGCCTCTTATGGCTATGACAGCTACTATGTCAGCTACGACGAGTACAATCACTACTTCCGCGAAGGTTTCCAACGCGGTTACGAGGACGGATACTACAGCCGAAATCAGTACGGCAATTATTCGAATGGTAAGTATTCGATATTAAGCGCCATTGCAGGCACGATCCTCAATCTTGCACTTTCCAACTAAACTGAAGGACCCTTTGGGTTTTGCGGCCTCGTTTGAATGAACGAGGCCGTTTTTATTTGTTTAGGATCGAGAGATAAGATTTCCAAGGGCCGACATTGCTTTCATATTTGGCAGCCATGTATGTGACGATCTGGCGGATGTGGCCGAGGTCGTGGACTACCCATGTGGATAGAAGCTGTTCGAGAGTCACTTCGCCGAGGTCGGGATGTATGCCTTTTAGCGCAAGTTTTTCAGGAGTTAATTGCCAGCGGATGAGTTTCTCTATGCTCGCGTTGCGGGCATAACCGAATTCGGTAAGAAGATCGTTAAGCGGCTTTCCTTTCGACTTTTCAAACTGGGCAAGGCGATCAAACGGCTCAAATGTTCTGTTCTCACCCTGTGCCAAAATAACCTCGACTCGCGGGCTCCAGTCGGTTTCTTCGCAATGGATCAAGTGGCCGATAACGTCATATGGCGCCCAATTTTCTTTGTTGCTTTCGCTTTCTGTCCATTCAGGCGAAAGGCCTTCCAGCATTCGCAATAGTGTGTAAGGCGTCTGGCTTAATATTTCTACTGAACGGTCGAGGTCAAATTTCATAACATCGCCAATTATACATTCTGTTTGCTAGAATCAAGCACAACAGATATGAAGCAACCGCTCGTCGCGATCATCGGCCGGCCTAATGTCGGCAAATCTACATTGTTCAATCGATTGACAGGAAGCCGCAAGGCAATTGTCGGCGATGAGCCGGGAATTACGCGCGACCGGATGTTTGGCGAGGTTGAGTGGAAGGCGAAGACTTTTCGGCTGGTCGATACCGGCGGCATCGTGCCGGACGACGAGGCGATCATTCCGTCAAATATTTTCAAGCAGGCCTCACACGCAATTGACGAGTCGAAGGTGATAATTTGGGTGCTTGATTCTCGCGCGGGTGTGACGCCGCTTGATGAGGAATTGGGAGTTTTGCTTCGTAACACAGGCAAACCGATCATCATCGCTGCCAACAAAGTCGAATCGAGAACCGTTGAGAGCGAAGCTGGCGAGTTTTACCAATTCGGCTTTGAAATGTCGCCAGTTTCCGCCGAACACGGAACCGGTGTTGGCGATCTGCTCGATATGATCTTCGAGCATTTGGAATTTGAAGAAGAGGACGACGAGACAAAACCAACGGAGATCAAACTCGCGATCATCGGCCGTCCAAACGTTGGAAAATCTTCGCTGCTGAATAAATTGCTCGGCGAGGAGCGCGTGATCGTTTCACCGATTCCGGGAACGACCCGCGACGCGATCGATACTCATTTGACAGTTGATGGCAATAATTTTCTCATAATAGACACAGCCGGAATCCGCCGCAAGGGAAAGACGTTCGAGATGTCAGAAAAGCTCTCGGTAATTATGGCCCGCAAGGCACTCGAACGAGCTGATGTGGCATTGCTAGTAATTGATGCTGTCGAAGGCGTGACAAATCTTGATGCAAACATCGCGGGTTATGCAGTCGATTCGGGTTGTTCAGTGATCATCGTCGTCAATAAATGGGATGCAAAGGAGGAGAAGGAAACTAACACAATTTATGAGTTCGAACACACCTTGCGTATGGCGATGAAGTTTCTCGACTGGGCTCCGATCGTAACGACTTCGGCACTGACCGGTCAACGAGTCACCAAAATACTGCCTTTGGTTGCCCAGGCACATGTGGCGCGAAATGAACGTGTTCAGACTTCGATGCTAAACCGCTTTTTCGAGGACGCGATCTCACAACCAAAAGGCGGCGGAGCACCATCACCGGGGAAAAGCAGTGTTTCGCGTCTGAAAGTACAATTCCTGACACAAGCTGGAATTCGACCGCCGCTGTTTATTTTGTTTACTTCGGGCGGGAGAGGAAAACTGCACTTTTCTTATCTGCGTTATATTGAAAATCAGCTTCGCGAAAAGTTTGGCTTTTTCGCAACACCGATAAAACTCGTCGAGCGTCATAAAGTGTCAAAACCTGCACGTTAAGATCTTGCATTTGTATGAACGTCATCGAATTGTTTTTGAAAAAAGCGTTGGTCTTTTCTGTGGTCGCGCTCTTTTGCCTTTCACTCACTGGAGTGAGCGCCCAAGTTCCAATTTCTTCGCCGCAGACGACGCCGGAGCCGGTGCTTGGATCGGATTTCAAACGCTGGATAGAGGTTGATATATTCAACTTTGTCACGCGTTACCGATACGCAAGGGCTGACAACAACGAGACGCTCAACGATCAAGCACAGTGGCAAGTTGCTTTTAAGACTAGGTTCAAATTTGACAGAGCAGGCCGCTATAGCGTGAACGCTGGGGTTTTTACAGGTTCTAACTTTATTTCAAACTGGAACAACCTCGGCCCTGGAACCGGCAAACTGCAGTCCAATGTTTACGTCAAGCAGCTCTATTTTGATGCGAAACTGACAAAGAAGATCGAGGTGCAGATCGGCGGCATCACAATCAATAGCGGCGAGAATTCCGAGGCGACAACATATGACAACGACGGTTTTATCACCGGAGCAAGAATTGTCATTCGGGCTCCGAAATCGCTTTATTTTGATGAGATCTCCGCGACCAACGCCTATCTTGGCGATCTAATACGCCCAAGCATTTTTGGTAGGCTCCACCGGCTCAATGAGTCGAATTATCGTCAAATTCTTGTTCGCAAGCAGGCGACGAAGCGGATTGGGTTTTCGGCTGATTACACTTTTGTCTTAGGCACCGACACGCTCCGCGAGGCAGTGCGGATAAAACCGAAACATTTTTTCCTTAACACGCTCCTTTTCGATGCATATCAACGCGTTTCTACGCCGAAAGGCTATGGTTTCGATATTTTCGGTGAGAAGGTCATTAACAAACATTTGATGGTAAACGGAGGATTCGCGCGAATTGATAGATGGTTTACGCTAAACGGCGATAGGTTTCTGCCGGGCAAACGGCTATACACGAGCCTGGTATTTAAACTGCGTAACGATCTCACGCTTTCACCAGTATTATTTCACGCGGTCGGTGCTCTTCGGACACCGCTTAGCCAGCGGACCCGTTTTGACTTCATCCTGACTTGGAATGTCCTCGAAACTCTGCACCGACATCACGTTCTTTAGCGTTTTGCACGTATATTGGAAAAAACTGATATCGTACGATAAAATGATTTGAGTTATTCGTAATGGAAGTATTTTTACTTATTTTAAGGCTTGCGCTCGCAGGAATTTTTGGCCTTGCGGGTGTTGCGAAATTCCTCGACCTCGCTGGCTCGGAAAAGGCCTTCAAGGAATTTGGCGTGCCTGCGGCGATCGCGAAACCTTCGTCCATTGCTCTGTCAGTTTTTGAGATCGCGATCGCAGTTTTGTTTTTGTTCACGACGACTTCGTGGGTCGCGGCGGTGTGTGCGTTGTTCTTGCTCGTGTTGTTTATCGGCCAGATGATCTATCAGATGGCCAAGGGCAATGCTCCTGATTGCCATTGTTTCGGCCAGATACATAGCGAACCGGTTGGTAAAATTAGCGTGATTCGCAACATGGTCTTTGCTATCCCGACGGCGTTTTTAGTTATTCGTGGAATCGGTGCGCAGGGAATGAGTTTAGCTGATCCAAGTCTGGATGTTATGCAGCTGGTTTTCGGAATTGCGAGCGTCGCCTTTTTTGTGACCGTATTGTTCCATCTTAAACATATCTCTGAGCAGCAGAGGCAGATCATGCGTCGGCTGGAGATCATTGAACTTGTCGCTCAGGAAGGCGGCTCAGTCACTCGAGACGAAGCTGGATTGCCAAATGAAGGGCTGCCTATCGGTGCGATATTTCCTGATTTTCAACTGCCTGATCTGAGTGGAGGCGTCGTCGCGCTTGATGACCTTAAGGCAGAACGTAAACCGATTTTATTCTTATTCGTCAGCCCAACATGTAATCCGTGCAAGGCACTCCTGCCGGAGTTCGAACAATGGCAGTCTGATTTGAATGAGGTAATGAAGATCGTGTTCTTGAGTAACGGTTCGGCGGAAGAAAATGCAGGGAAATTTGCGGGCTCAGCCAGGAAGTTGATCCTTCTGCAAAATGAACGCGAAGTTGCCGATGCTGTTAAAGCTCAATGGACACCGACTGCTATTCTTTTGGACGCAAATGGAAGAATTGCCAGCCACGTCGCGGCTGGTGACGGCGCGATTCGCGAGCTTGTTGAAAATATAAAGCAAAATTCGAAAGAAAAGATCACGTATTTTACAAATCACAACGGGCATTCACACGGCAGTAAGTTGGGTGAGACGATCCCTCAATTCTCGCTTGCTGATATTCACGGCAATCAGATAAGTTCTGATTCGTTTAGGGGGCGAGAGACGCTAGTGACATTTTGGAGCCTAACGTGTCCGTTTTGTCGTGAGATGATCGCGGAACTTCGTGATTGGGATGTTGCAAAAGGCGAAAACGATCCGGCACTTGTGGTGTTTTCCGAGGGAAATATTGACGAACACAAAGATTTTGGCCTCAAGTCGCCGATCATTCTGGAGGAAGGATTCGCTACAGCCGAAAAGTTTGGGATGTACGGAACGCCGTCCGCAGTTCTTGTAAATGAGCAAGGCACGATCATCTCTGAAACTGCTGGTGGTGCTTCGGGTATTTGGGCTCTTGTAGGAAAGAAAAAATAAACTTTCTAACGCAAAGTCGCAAAGATGTCCGTCTTTGCACTTTCGCGTCTGGTGTTAAATCCATTATGAAACCGATTGATTGGACAGTGACCGCCCGCGATGGCGAAGCACGAGCCGGTGTGCTTAGAACGAGACGCTCTGTTATTGAGACGCCTGTTTTTATGCCTGTTGGAACTCAAGGTGCTGTCAAGGGAATTCGTTTTGAATGGCTTGAGTCGGAAATGGATGCGCGGATCATTCTCGCCAATACATATCACCTTTTTTTGAGGCCCGGAGTTGATACTATTCGTCATTTTGGCGGCTTGCATAATTTTACTTCTTGGGAACGTTCATTCCTGACTGATTCTGGCGGCTTTCAGGTCTTTTCGCTGACAGACCTGCGCAAACTTACGGAAGAAGGTGTCGAATTTCGTTCCCATCTCGACGGAAGTAAACAATTCCTCTCACCCGAAGTTTCGATGGAGGTTCAAGCTGCACTTGGTTCGGATGTAGTGATGGTCTTTGACGAATGCCCGCCCGGAGATGCGGGATTTGAAGAAACGAGAAAGAGTTTGGAGATGACTGCAAGATGGGCCCATCGCTCCAAAGTTACATTTGATGAACTTCAATCTAGATCGGCTGTGTTAACGGGAACCTCTGATCTATCTGGCACGCAAGCTCTGTTTGGCATTATACAAGGGGCAGGCCATTTAGACCAGCGAAAAGAAAGTCTCGATCGGACGGTCGAGATCGGGTTTGACGGTTATGCGATCGGCGGCCTAAGTGTTGGCGAGGAAAAGAGCGTTATGTACGAGGTTCTTGATTACCTAGCGCCAAAGATGCCGCAAGACGCCCCGCGATATTTGATGGGCGTCGGAACGCCGGAAGATCTGATAGAAGCTGTGAATTGCGGCGTCGATATGTTCGATTGCGTTATCCCGACGCGTAATGGCCGTACCGGAAGCGCGTTTACATCGCGTGGGAAACTCAATATTCGCAACGCCAAATTTGCACTCAATTCAGGCCCGCTTGATCCAGACTGTTCGTGTTCCGTTTGTCGTCGATATTCACTTGGATACCTGCGGCATTTGTATCAGGCCAATGAAATGAATGCCTCGATAATGATCTCGCATCACAATGTTTCATTCTTCATGGAAACAATGCGGCAGGTGCGAGAAGCGATAAAAGTTGGCGAGTTTAAGGAGTTCAAAACTAAATTTATTGATAAATTATCCGAAAATGACGGTTCAGGTGGTTGATTAACGTCTTGTGACTGTATATCATTGAGTTTTTGTCTTTAGGCACAACGAAAGTATGAATATGTTTCTTTTTCTGTTTCAGGGTGAACCTGCGGGCAGCGGCAGCCTGATCTGGACCCTCTTGCCATTCGTTTTTATTTTTGGCATCTTTTATTTTTTGGTCATATTGCCGCAAAAAAAACAGAAGCAGCAGCTTCAGGAAATGATCTCGCAGATGAAGATCAATGACGAGGTCGTAACGAATGGCGGGATCATTGGAAAGATAAAAGAGATCAAGGAGACCAGCTTTATTATTGTAAGCGCTGAAAAATCCTTTCTTGAAGTTGGGAAAAGTGCCGTTGTCGGCAAAAAGCCAGAATAGCAGTTAGACGGAGTTCGTGAATAGAAATCGCCTCGATTTACGATTCACTAGTTCAGGATTCACGAGTTATATGAAGAATACCGGTTTATGGATAAGGACGGCGATCATTATCGCCATAACCCTTGCGGGTCTTTACGTCGTATTTGGGCCGCGTCGAGCGCCTAACGCGAACGATCTTACATGGCAGGGAATCAAGGACAATCTTGCCACGAATATTAATCTTGGCTTAGACCTAAAAGGTGGATCGCATCTTGTAATGCGGGTAAAGACCGATGATTACTTGAAGACGCTGACCGAGAACAATGCTCAGGCTGCTCTTACTGCGGCTCAGGATGCGAAATTGCCGGTTACCGAGAACACGATTACGGCAGAGAATAAGAATTACGTTTTCGGCCTAGTTCTTTCAGATGCCGCACAGTCGCAGGCAGTCATCGATGAGGTCAAAAAGAAAGTCGATCTGTCCAATTGGACAGAATCTGGAAGTGGAAATTCGATTACTTGGTCACTTCCCGGGCAGATGCAGGAACTCATGAAGCGTCAGGCAGTCGAACAGGCTCTAAAGATCATCGAGAGCCGCATTAACGCTTTTGGCGTAAAAGAGCCGACGCTTCAAAGACACGGCGCCGAATCGTCCGATCAAATACTGCTTCAGATGCCGGGCGTTGACGACCCCGAGCGCGTTAAGTCGCTCATTGGAGCTGAATCGAATCTGGCATTAATGAAGATCGTTGGTCCGCCTAACCCTTCACCGGTTCAGACATATCCAACCAGAGACGCTGCTTTGCAGTCTATAGGGGGAAAAGAGACCGCGACACGTAAGGTTTTCCCCTTCGCCGATCGCGATACACCGAAGGATACAAAATCGAACAAACCAGAAGCGGCGAAGACGCCTTCGGAATTTGTGGTTGTTGAGTATCCTGCAGTCGTTGACGGCAGTGAATTGCGTGATGCGAATGCTGTTTCCCGAACTGGGTCTGACAAAGACTTTCAAATCGCGTTTGCATTCAAGCCAGCAGGAGCTCAGAAATTTGGCGAGTGGACGGGGAAGAACATCAATAATTATATGGGTGTTGTCCTAAATGACGAAGTTAAATCCGCGGCCTATATCAAATCGCAGATCTTCGATCAGGGCGAAATTTCAGGACGTTTTACAAAAGCTACCGCCGATGATCTGGCTCTTACGTTAAAATCCGGAGCCTTGCCTGCCAAGATCGAATATCAAGAGGAAAGGACAGTTGGGCCAAGCCTTGGAGCAGATTCTATTAAGGCAGGTGTTGAGGCCTCTTTGGGCGGGTTGGTTTTTGTTGTCATCTTCATGCTCCTCTACTATCGCGGATCTGGTGTCAATGCAGTTGTAGCTCTGTTGTTAAATATGCTGCTCACAATGGCGGCCTTGGTTATGTTCGACTCGACATTGACTCTTCCGGGCATAGCTGGCTTCATTCTGGGAATAGGCATGGCGGTGGATTCCAATGTGCTGATCTTTGAGAGAATGCGTGAGGAGCTTCGTGCTGGTAAAGGGGTTGTGGAGGCTGTCGAACAGGGCTTTGACCGAGCCTTTGTAACTATTATTGATACGCACATAACCACTATATTGTCGTCAGTCATTCTTTACATGTACGGCTCCGGCCCGATCAAGGGGTTCGCCGTTACACTTATACTTGGATTGCTTATCAATCTGTTTTCGGCGGTTTTCGTGTCGAGAACGATATTTATGTGGCTGATCGAACGAAAGCCTGATCTAAAGCAACTTAGTATCTAATGTTGTTTGCGATTTCAAATTAGCATAATGCGATCGCACGTGAAAAAAATACAGGAATCGCAAATAGAAAAATAAAATAATGTTTGAGTTTTTTACCAATATTCATGTTGACTGGATGGGGAAGCGCAAGATATTTAGCGCTCTGTCTATCGCAATCCTTTTAGCCGGACTCTTATCTGCTGTCGGTCGTCAATTTACAGACGGCGGCACTGACGCCTTCAACTTAGGGGTTGATTTTCAGGGCGGAACTGTTGTCACGGCGAAGTTTAAGCAGAAACCGTCCACGGATGATATTCGTGCCTCTCTCCAGAATGTGGGGGTTACAGAGGCCATAATCCAGGATTCAACCGATAAGACCGACGAAGTGCTCGTCAAGGTGCCGAATCTCGGCCAACGCGAAGACTGTGTTGATGAAAATAGTCAGCCGATGCCAGAGGCCGGTAGATGCGTTGTCAAGAAGGCACTCGACACTTTTGGAACGGAAGCTGTCGGAGCCACACAACTTCCGGACGACGCAACTGCTTCCTATAAAATTGTTGGTACTGACGCCGTTGGTCCGGTCGCGGGTGAACAGCTTCGAAATCAAGCAGTACTGGCAACGCTACTTGGCTTGTTGGGGATTCTGCTTTTTATCGCGTTTAGATATGATTGGACATATGCTGCCGGCGCGGTTATCGCTGTATTTCATGATGTTTTGATAACGCTTGCATTTTTCTCGATGTTCCAATGGGAGATCAGCCTAACGGTTCTTGCCGCTCTGCTTACACTCGTCGGATTTTCGGTTAACGACTCTATAGTTATTTTTGACCGAATCCGTGAGAACCTAAGTTTGCATCGTGGTGATTCCCTTTACAAATTGACTAATGACTCGATAAACCAGACGATGTCGCGAACGATCGTTACCAACGGGTTGGTCTTGCTTTCAGTTGCCGCATTGGTTCTGTTTGGCGGAGAGGTGCTAAGAGGTTTCTCGCTTGCTCTATTTGTTGGATCAATCACGGGAACGTATTCAACGATCGCGATTGCAAGTCCGATTGCCATTTGGTGGCAGAATAAGCTCGGAGAAGCAAAAATGAAAGAGGTTCTTGCCCCGCAAGAGACAGGCGAAAAACTCGCATCAACTTCGCGCCGAACTGTTACAAGAAGGCCTGTAACTCGGTAGACTTTTTGAACGCAATTATAGTTGGATTTGTTTTATCTGGATAGACAATCTAGAACACGGCGAGTCAAAGTGTGAAGCTTAAGAAAAAAAGAGATTATTCTTGACTTTCGCCGCTGTAACTTTTAGACTTCATTTCGTTGCTGGTCAATTTACTTTTTTTGCTTCTGCCTTTTCGCTTCTTAAATTTGAATCGAAATGGTGTAAGTAGAATTTACCCGCTCAAGCCTTCGGACATCGAAGTTTCTGCGTGGTAATAGAATAAAGAATGAAGCGGATGTGAATTCACCTTTCAGATTCTAATCTCGATGTTTCATTGTGATTACAACTTGAATCGGAAGTAGTTCATCAAATGCAATGTAAGGATTCGTAACCCTTGACCTGAAATGGCACCGGAAAGAGGGAGGAAATAAGATGCTAGATCAATTAGTTGAATCGAAAAGCAATTCCAGAGAAAACAAAAGGCGAAGTGAGTTTCTCGCGGTCGTCCTTATCATTATGGTCTCGATATTGCTCGGCAGTTGGACGTATAGCCTTTTTGCCAAAGATTTCGGTATGGGTGGGGATGAGTTGGCTCTTGATACGCTAGTTGCTCCTGTGCCTGTTACGGAAGAGGAACCACCTAAGCCTGAGGAGAAGCAACCTGAAAAGCAGGTAGCGGCAGATACCCGTAAAGAGTTAATAGCGAGTATCGATATGTTAACGAAAGAGCCGCCCCCTATAAGCACGGCCAAGATGACTAAGGCTACGATTCGACCGGAGTTCAACACAAAGCTTGGCGATTCGGATTCTAATACGACCATCAAAGCTGATGCTGGAAGAGGGGCAGTCGTTGACAATGGTAGTACGACCGGAATATCCGGTGGTAGTACGGAAAAGCCGCCTGCAAGTGATGACGAACCGCCGCCGCCGCCAAAGAAGGTTGTGCCTAAAACGGTATCCGGTGGTGTTCTCAACGGTAAGGCGACAAGTTTGCCCAAACCGGCGTATCCAGCTGCGGCTAAGGCGATTCGAGCTGGTGGTCCAGTCAGTGTACAAGTTTTGATCGACGAGAGCGGACGTGTAGTTTCAGCCAGCGCTGTTAGCGGCAATCCTTTGCTTCGTGCTGCAGCTGTTGCGGCTGCTCAAGGTGCTAGATTTAGCCCGACACTTCTATCTGGTCAACCTGTAAAGGTTTCCGGCGTTATTACGTACAATTTTGTTCCATAAAGAACGAGCGGTCTTATGCGGGAAAGATGATTCATCTTCCCGCTTTAAACTATTTTACGCAATTATTAGATTCTTTTGATTTCTTTGGAGGAAAAATCATGACATTTCTGTTCGCCGAAGGTGGCGTTTCATTTGGTATCTACGATATCGCAAAGAGCCTTACTATTCCGGGCTGGGGCGTTATCATTACACTGCTGATCCAGTCGGTGTACATGATCGCGGTGGGTATCGAACGTTGGTTGACCTATAATAAGGCCAAACAACAATCGAGACAGTATGCTCCGAAAGTTGCTCAGGCTTTGAAAAACAGCAATATCGACGAAGCTATCAACATTAGCGATAAGCACAAAGATTCGCACCTTGCGATGGTCGTATCGTCAGGCTTGAAAGAGTTTGCTGCTCATCAGGGCGGCGAGATCACGAGCGATGAGATGGCTGCGTCCGAGCGTGCCCTTGAGCGAGCTATAGCCGTTAAAACTGCCGAGTTAAAACGCGGTCTCTCAGGACTTGCAACTGTCGGCTCGACAGCTCCGTTCGTAGGCCTCTTCGGCACCGTTGTTGGTATTATTGGAGCGTTCCAGGCTCTTAGAGCTAACGAGAACGCAGGTATTGGAGCCGTCGGTGGTGCAATCGCCGAGGCGCTGGTTGCTACCGCTTTTGGTATTCTTGTTGCTATTCCGGCTGTGTGGCTCTTTAACTATTTCACTAACAAGGTTACAAGCTTTAGCGTAGAAATGGAGAACTCAGCTTCCGAGCTTGTTGACTATTTCATCAGACAGCGTGCTAAAAGTCTTAGAGGCTAGGAGCGGTCTTTTCAGGCTATAGGAGAGTTTTGCTATGAGTACGAAGATCGGTGGAACCAACGAATACAACTCCGACATCAACGTCACTCCGATGGTGGACGTGATGCTGGTGCTTTTGATCATTTTCATGATCGTCACGCCGCTTCTGCAGGCAGGTGTATCTGTTAACCTGCCGAAAGAAATGATAAGTCCGGAAACTGATGAAGAAATTGCGAAAGACACTTCAGTCGTAGTTGCTATCACAAAAGACGGAACTTTCAATATAGGTAAGCAGGGATATCCGCTTGATGCACTGGAAGACGTGATAAAGAGACGCATGGAAAATAAATTGCCGGAAAAGCGTATCGTTTACATAAAAGCCGACATCGATGTCGATTACGGCAAAGTTGTCCAGGCCATCGATACGATTCGTAAGGTTGATATTGATAAGATCGGCCTCGTAGCTGACAAGAAAAAAGGGGTTGAACCAGCCAAATAGGCCTGAACCTCGCCATTGAGGCTTCAAAGGAAGAAAACAAAATGGGAATGTCAACAGGCGGCGGCGACGGCGCCACACCGCAAATCAACGTAACCCCGCTGATCGACGTATTGCTCGTTCTGCTGATTATTTTTATGGTTATCACGCCGCTTAAACCTAGCAAGTTTGAGGCAAAGGTTCCGGCGGAGCCGAAAAATCAGGACATGTCAATTGTTAAGCCTAATCCGCTCACGCTTGTTGTTGCGATTAACGGACAGACCAAGGCACTAACGCTTAACAACGAGCCGTTCGGTGATGTCTCGAATACAGATGCTCTGACGAATAAGCTTCGCGAGACATTTAGGGAAAGGGAAAACCAAGGTGCTTTCCGCGAAGGTACGAACCAAGTGGAAAAGACCCTATTTATCAAATCGCCCAAGTCGGTTCGTTACGGTGAGGTGGTTAAGGTTATTGACGCGGTAAAAATTGCCGGAGCTGAGCCGATCGGATTGCAGATAGACGATCTTACTGAATAAATTGGCCGAAGGGAGATCGCAGTTTGGAATTTTGTTTCCGACGCGCACTTTCGGTAGCGAATGGAGTCAAATGATGAGATTCTCTCGTTTAGGGTTATTAGCAACTATACTAATTGCCGTATTGGCAGGAACTAACTGCGATTATTACAACCGCATTATGGCCCGAAAGGACCTGGTGGACGGTTCGAACGCCTATAAAGGTCGAAAGTTCAACGAGGCCGAACAGTTGTTCCGGGATGCTGTATCCCGCGACCCGAAGGGTGAAACTGTTGAGGGTAAGACTGCGCAGCTTTTCCTGGCTCGGACGCTTCACTCAAAGTATATTGGAGACCGTAAGCAGACGGCTTGGGCAGAAGAAGCGATCGCACAATACCAGAAGGTTTTACAAATTGATCCGAAGGACCAGAGTTCATACAAAGCCATTGCGAGCCTTTATGAAAACCTTCAAAAGACTGATGACTGGTTAAGATTGGTGACAGCTCGTTCCGCGAATACGACTATTCCTCCTGAACAACGAGCAGAGGCTTTGACTTCCTTGGCGGCCAAGAAAAACACTTGTGCCAATGATATAACGGATACCGAAAAGACCAAAAAAACTGTAGCGAAAGACGGCAAACAGACCTTTCAGTTCCTGAAGCCGGAAAGTCCGGAAGAATTTGAAAAGTTGAAGGGCTGTGTTGACGAAGGAACCAAGCTGATAGATCAGGCCATAGCTCTCGAACCTGCCGACGTTAAAAACGCCCCAAGTATTAATGTCAAAAGCTTGACAGATGCAGACTTGGCGGCAAAACAGGAACTTCTGAAGGTTTTCGAGTCGTCAAGGTCTTATAAGGCCAGCCTCATGTTTCAGGCAATGCGTCTAGCTGAAATGGATGGAAGGACGCCAGATAGGGACAGACTTAAAGAGGAAGGTGAGGCCGCTAGGAAGAAATTTTTGGAACTGAGTGACGTTGTCAAAGCTCTCGATACCGAGAAAGAAGAGCGCGAAGCCGCTAAAGCCGCTGAAAGCAGCAGAGAAAAAACGAACACGAACGCCGCTCCAAAAAAATAACCCGTATTTTTTCTTTTTAATCATGCGATGCTCAATTACAATTTAATTGAGCATCGTTTTTCAATTGCGATTTACGAATGTTGAATTGCGAATGAGAAGCTCGTAAATGATCGACTATGATTCGTATAGAGGACGTAATAGCGACGGTTACAGAAAACAGGCCAGGTGCCGATGTCGATCTCATCCGCCGCGCTTACCTTTTCTCTGCCCTCCATCACCGCGGCCAAACGCGTGCCTCGGGCGAACCTTATCTCGTCCATCCGCTTGAAGTTGCCGAAATACTTGCCAGCATGCGTCTTGATGAGGTAAGTGTCTCGACAGGGCTGCTTCACGATGTTGTAGAGGACACACTTGTTGATCTTGAGACCATTAGATCTTATTTTGGTGATGAGATCACTCTGCTCGTCGATGGATTGACAAAGATCGCTCATATCAGTGATCTCTCTAAAGAAAAACAACAAGCCGAGAATGTTCGCAAGATGGTCCTTGCAATGACAACGGACGTGCGCGTGGTTTTGATTAAACTTGCCGATCGCCTGCATAACATGCGTACGATGCAGTATCTAAAACCCGAAAAACGCGAACGCATCTCGCAGGAAACTCTTGATATCTATGCCCCGATCGCTCATCGCCTCGGCATGGGTAAACTGCGAGGCGAACTCGAGGACCTTGCCTTTCAAAATCTTTACGCCGAAGATTACAAACGACTGTCAAAAGAGGTTGATGCCCGCCGTCCAGAATTGGAAGCAGCTCTGGAAAAAATAAAAGCGACGATCACTGAACAATTGACCGAGAATGGGGTTCCCTTTGTTGAGATAGAAGGCCGCGTAAAGCGTCTCTATTCGCTCTGGAAGAAGCTCAAAAAGCAAAAGATAATGATCGAGCAGGTCTATGACCTGATCGCTGCACGTATTATTACGAAGAATGACAGGAAGAATTGTTATCTCGCTCTCAGTGTCATTCACGACATCTGGACGCCTGTTCCTGAGCGTTTTAAGGACTGGATAGCGATTCCGCGAGATAATCTGTACCAATCCCTTCATACTTCAGTTATCGGCGACGGCGGGCTTTCTTTTGAGGTTCAGATAAGAACGGAGGAGATGCACCACGTAGCGGAGGAAGGTGTTGCGGCCCATTGGAAATACAAGGAAAGTACTCTCGGCAAGAAAGAAGAAGACGAAGGTCTTGATGAACTAAGAAAAACGGTTGAAAAGTTGTTACTGCCGCTAGTCGAAAATACGAATGAGAACGAAGATTCGGCGGATTTTATCGAAACACTCAAACTCGATCTTTTTCCAAAGGATGTTTATGCTTTTACGCCAATGGGCAAGGTCATCCAGCTTCCACGCGGAGCAACGCCTATTGATTTTGCCTATGCAATTCACTCGGTGGTCGGGGACACTTGCACTGGTGCAAAAATAAACGGACGTATCATCCCTCTTCGCAGCGAACTTCAAAATGGTGATGTTGTTGAGATACTTACGACACAGCATTCGAAACCTTCCGGCGATTGGCTAAACCACACTGTGACTTCGCGAGCTCGGAACCGTATACGTCATTGGATATCGCAGGAACAACGTACCGAGTCGATAGATATCGGCCGGAAACTTCTCGAAAAAGAGGCTGAGAGATTTCGGGTTCCGTCGAAGAAGTTTCTCAATAACGAAAACGAACTCAAGCGTATTGCCAATGAATATGGATTGGGCCGTCCGGATGATCTTTTTGCGTCGGTCGGCTATGGAAAGACTCTGCCTCGCAACGTACTCGGAAAATTTCTCGGTGCGGAGAAATTCAATGAGCTTGATCCCGACAAAAAGAAAGAGACGCGGCTGAAGTCGGGCATGAAGGCAGTCCGCAAGTTCATCGGGCTCGGTGAGGATGCAATCATTGTTAGGGGCATCGATAACCTTCTTATCAATCGTGCGAAATGCTGTAATCCGCTACGTGGCGAAGAGATCATCGGGTACATTTCACTGGAAAAGGGAATCGTCGTCCACAACAAACGGTGCAAAAATATGTCCCAATTGATGGTGAACAAAGACCGCATTGTTGAGGTGGAATGGGCGAAGGAAACAGATATAGGTGAGATACAATCGGTTCAACTGCTTGCAACCACAGAAAACCGTACCGGCATGCTCGCCGGAATCACTAATGCAATTGCGGACATAAAAACCGGCATACGCGACGCTCGCGCCAATGTTTCTAAGGATGACATCGGTCTCATCGAGGTCACGGTAGAGGTCTTTGATAAAAAGCATCTCGACAAGGTCGTCGGAGCCATCGAACACGTTCCGGGTGTTATCGCTGTTGAACGCGTCAATGCGTGATTGATCACCCAATAAAAGCCCGCCTGCTTTCCTTTTCCATCCTAATTTGTTAGAATTCGCCTTTTGCTTGAGTTGTGGAGCGGAATTATTTTCATGAAAGAGATAGTAACCACGGAAAATGCGCCGGGAGCGATCGGCCCTTATTCACAAGCTATTAAGGCTGGCGGAATGGTATTTTGTTCAGGCCAGATACCGATCGATCCGAAGACCGGAGAATTTGTGTCGCAAGTCGTCAGTGAACAGACGGAACAGGTGCTGGTCAATCTGAACGAGGTCTTAAAGGCTGCCGGAACAAGTTTGGATAATGTCGTCAAGACAACTGTGTTTCTTGCCGATATGAATGATTTCGTTGAGATGAATGAAGTTTACGGCCGTTTTTTTAGTACTAATAAGCCGGCGAGAGCGACGGTTCAAGCGGCAAGACTGCCACGCGATGCAAAGGTAGAGATCGAGTGTATTGCGGTTGTTTAGTCTAAACGAAAGAAAAGCCAAACTCCTTAATCCGGCGTTTGGCAACTAAAACAGTTAGCTGTGTCTCAAATAGATCTAAGCAGCTTTGACAACTTTTCCCGATTTTATGCAGCGTGTACATGCTTTGATGCGTCCGTTGCCGCCGCCGGGAATCTGAACGCGGACCGGCTGAAGATTCGGGTTGAATCGCCTTCGCGTTTTATTGTTAGCGTGTGATACATTATTTCCAAATTGCGGGCCTTTCCCACAGATGTCGCAGCGTTTTGCCATATTTATATTGCCTCTCGATGAAATGCGAGAAAATAAGAGTTCTGAAAAACTCGAAACAAGATTTATAACAAAAAACCTAAAGGTTAGTCAAGTTACGAATAACAGATGAATAAGATGAAAATTGTAAACGCAATCGTGCAACCTAATAAAAAACAAATTCTCGCCATGTCCTTAACTGCGGTTTTCGCTGCTATATTAGGGGCATGCAGTGTGCCTGTGGCAAATACTTCGGGCGGCGGCTCTGTCGATTCGAATGAAACCGCTGCCAAAGTAAATGGGAAGGTCATCACCATGCAGGAGGTTGACCGTGCCGTAAAACAGCAATCTCAAGGCCAGGAAAGCAAGTTATCGCCACTCGAATTGGCCGCTGCGAGACTTCAAGTCTTACAGGGCCTTGTTGAACAAGAAGTGATGTATCAAAAGGCGGAAAAAGAAAATATGGTTCCATCCGAAGAGGATGTTACCGGTGAGATCAACAAACGAAAGGTTGACAGCCGTTTATCCGTCGAAGAATTTGATAAGCAGATGAAACAGGCTGGACTCGATGACAAATCATTTCGCGATTCTGCCAAGAGAGCTCTTGCTATCCAGAAACTGGTCGATAAAGTCACGAGCAGGATCGAAACGCCTAAAGATCAGGAGATCGCAGACTTCTTTAAAAGCAATCCTGATCTTTTCGTTCGAAAGCGCGGTGTTCGACTTGCGGCAATCGTCATTGATCCGTCGGATGGCGGTGAAGGCGACATGACAAGAAATGAGGTTGAAGCGAGTCAGAAAGTTAAAGAGGTGCTTGCGAAGGTGCAGCAGCCTGCCAGCGACTTCGCGGCCCTTGCACGAGAGTTCAGTGAAGATCCCAGCAAATTACAGGGCGGTGATCTTGGCTATATTAGTGAAGAAGAGTTGAAGCAGAATTTTGGTGCGAACATTGCGGCGGCTTTTATGAACCCGCAGTTTAACATTGGCCAGGTGACAAATATGGTGCCTGTCAATGGAAAGGGTTACATTTTTAAGCTTCAAGAGAGGGTCGAAAAAGAAGAAAACTTAACACTTGATAGTCCGGACGTTCGCCCACAGATCAACAAACTTCTAGTGGATAACCGCAAGCAACTTCTCGCCGCTTCATATCAGGCAATTGCTATGAACGAGGCCAAGATCGAGAACTATCTCGCCAAAAAGGTTGTAGATAATCCAAATGAATTGAGCGGCACTCGGCCCGCAGGTGCGGTTAATGCAAACACCTCTGGTGCTACGAATTCGAATACGTCAACAAACACAATGGCTGCGGCTAATGCAAATACTTCGACAAAACCCGAAGCAAATGCAAAGCCGGCGGACAAGCCAGCCGAGGCTAAAAAGCCTGAGGCTACGAACAAGACAAAATAGTTTTTTTTCGATGATCGATAGTCGGTTGTCAAAAGTTGGGGTCATCAGTGTTTTACTGACCACCGGCCGCTGACAACCGATTACTTCTTTTATGCTCTTCAGACTTTCAGATATATGGAAATCCTACGGCGGGACAGAGATCCTTAAGGGCGTCTCGTTCCAGGTCAATCCGTCGGAAAAAGTTGGACTTGTCGGCCGTAACGGCGCGGGAAAGACGACGGTATTTCGCATCATAACCGCACAGGAAAGTCCTGACGAAGGCGAAGTAATCAAAATGAACGGCCTTAAGCTTGGCCTGCTCGACCAGCATGTTGATTTTGGTGAAGCCGAAACCGTTCATACCGCCGCTCTTTCGGCCTTTAAAGAAATACACGACATCGAGGCTGAAATGCGACGTCTCGAAAAAACGATGGAGACCGATCACTCGGAAGCGGTTCTTCATAAGTATGCCGATCTTCAAACGGCATTCGAACAGGCCGATGGTTTTTCCTACGCCGCGAAAGCTGAGGCTGTTTTGCTTGGTATGGGCTTCTCGCCTGAAAAGTGGTCCGATGATGTGCGGACTCTTTCCGGCGGTCAGAAGAATAGGCTTGGGATGGTGCGGCTGCTGCTGTCAAACGCCGACGTTATGCTGCTGGATGAGCCGACAAACCATCTGGATGTTGAGGCTGTCGAATGGCTAGAGGAGTTTTTGCAAACTTACGAAAAGACCTACGTCGTTATCAGCCACGATCGTTATTTCCTTGATCGTACGACGAATCGTGTAGTCGAAATGGATCGCGGAATCGCAGTCACTTACAAAGGCAATTATTCGAAATATCTTGAAGAGCGCGAACTGCGTCGTGAACAGCAGATACGAGAATACGAAAATCAGCAGCAGTTGATCAACAAGACGCAGGAATTCATCCGCCGCAATCTCGAGGGCCAAAAGACAAAGCAGGCAAAATCACGTCGCACTCTGCTCGCGAGAATGGAGCGTATCGAAGCCGTCACCAGTGAAAAGTCCGGCGGTAATTTTGGGCTCCGTCAGGTTCAGCGAACTGGCAACAATGTCCTTACCGCAGAAGATCTAACGATCGGTTACGACAAGAAAGTGCTCGCGAACAAGCTGAATTTCTCACTTCATCGCGGCGACGCTCTCGGAATCATTGGCGGCAACGGAACCGGCAAGACAACACTCGTAAAGACGATCCTCGGAAATATCCGCGAGCTCGGCGGCAAGATACATTGGGGAACAAAGGTCAACATCGGCTACTATTCTCAGAATCTCGAAGGTTTGGAGCCTCGCAATGAAGTGATACAAGAGCTAAGACGCGTCGCACCTACGGCGGACAATGGCACGCTGCGTGGGTTTCTTGCTAAGTTCCTCTTTATGGGCGAAGACGTTTTCAAACCGGTCTCGGCCCTTTCCGGCGGCGAAAAGGGAAGGCTCGCGCTTGCGAAACTTATCTATTCGCAAAAGAACGTTCTGGTGCTCGACGAGCCGACCAATCACCTCGATATTCCTTCGCGTGAATCGCTCGAGAACGCTCTCGAAGAATACGACGGCACGATCATCGCCGTCAGCCACGACCGCTTTTTCCTCGATAAGATCGCCAACCAGATGCTCTCGTTCGAATCAGACGGCACCGTCCTAAACTACGACGGCAACTACACCGAGTTCCACGACTGGAAGACTGCAGATATTAGACAAGAGACGGGCGATAAGAGACCAGAGGCTACGCAGCAGTCAGAACCTGGAGCGATAGCTCCTGGGTTCAGAGAGACGCCCAAGACCAAGGAGCAAAAACCTAAGACCGATCCTCTCTCAAAAAATCAGATCAACCAACTAGAAAAACGGATCAAGCAGATCGAATCTCAGATCCCGATCCTTGAATCCGAGGCCGCCAAACTTACAGAGGACATGTCTAACCCCAAGATAGCCTCGGATTACGCCAAACTCGCCGAAGCCACGACAAAACTTTCCGAAACTGAAGCCCGGATAAAATCACTTTATGAGGAATGGGAATCAGCGGCGGGGCAGTTGCAATCGTAGTCACCGATCGACTCTGCGTTTTAATATATATTTTGTAAGCCGCACATTAGTTAGGGCGGAAAACTCATAATTGAGTGTTCCGCCCTTAGTTACTTACGGGTTTGCTAACTAGCTATTTCGTAGCGAAAGTCAAAGAAACTAAAACGACATCGCATCCAGAAACACCGAACCCGACATTCCGCGAGTAGCACTTGTCAGTTTAAGTTCTGGTTTCGAAGGTCGTTCGGGGATTATGGAACTGCACTGCACTCGCGGGGAAATGCATCCCTTTGCCAACTCGGCGACATATGAAAGGCCAAGTTTTGTGAATTTCAGAGCGTGATCGGCATTGTTATTGCTTCGTGAGATGGTGTCGGTCGAGGTGTGAATCCAAGGGTTATCATTTCCTAGCGGAGCTTCAAACGGGAACGAAGCCGGATAGCTCTTGTTGTGCCACGACGCGTGATCCGAGCAGGCATAGCCGCAGGAAGAATTGACCACATTCAGTGTTGGTTGATATGTGGCGATCAGGTCACGGAGAAACTGATTTTGAGCGGCATTGGTGTAATCGGTGATTATCGCGAAATCCACTCCTTGGCTGCCTTTGTAATTGGTCATATCGAGCTGCAAAACGCCCACAACATTTGTATTCGCGGTCCGAAAAGCAGTGGCTATTGCATTCGAACCTCGAAGCCCGACCTCTTCGGCTGCGTACGCAATAAACTTGACTGTTCTGGCGGGGCGGAAACTCTTAGACATCATCACGCGGATCATCTCTGTCATGCAGGCGATGCCAGACGCGTCATCATCGGCTCCGGGTGCGGGTTGGGTTGAGCCGCTGCCGTTGATCGAATCCTGATGTGCACCGACAACGACAACCTCATCCGGCAAAGTAGCTCCGCGAATGGTCAGTACGACCGAGGGCTGCGGCGACACGCTGGGATCGTGAGTATAAAACTCTACCGTCGTCAGATTGTTTCCCCTTACAGCTGCCAGTTGTGTCCATTTGTTCTTTATCCAGTTTGCAGATTCGAGTCCGCTTGGCTGATTGTAGCGGCGATTGGGGAATGCCGAAAGATCCGTTATCACCTGTCTGTTGTCGAGTTCACGAGCTGAGGAGTGCAATATATTTACAGCCGCCTGATTGTCTATCGAGTAAACGACGGATGGCGCAAGTTGATCAGCAGTAGTCATACGCTCGACCCAGGCGAGTGCATCTGCTTCGCTTGAATGCAAAACAAAACCGCCGCACTTGTGAAAGATGTCATGCATCGAGCGTGACAGGTCTTCCATCTCCTGATCATCGAGCCGCAGTATCGCTACACCATTCAAGACTCGCGCGGCTCGGTCGCTAAGCGGTTGTCTACCGTCAGCTACCTTTACGGATGCGGCGACAGCACTAAGCTCTGATGCGTCCACACTGATCCAGTGGTCCGCTCGTTCGGTAAAGGCGCTGCTGCCCATAACGGTAAAAACTGCAAGACAGAAAAAGACGGCTAGTGCCTTTTTAGTGATTTGTTTCGATATAAACATTAATGTACTCCTAGTGTAAGTGATTATACATCAAATCAGACAATATTTGCAGAAGCCCGCGCGTTGGCAAGGGCTTAACATGAAATGCTGGGTGTTAAGCCCTCATTCACGTTCGGGCTTCTGCATTAAATCCCCATTTATCGATCTGCCGCCGATGTCTCAGAATATGAACAATAGCGTGTTCCAGTAGTTGTTCCAGATCATATGTCGGGCCCCAGCGAACCGTCATCGAAACTGCCGTTATTCGCCTTTCCGACATTTCCCATTTGTCAGCTAAAGTCGCAACCGTATATTCCAGCATCGAATCAAATTCCTTAAGCGACTCTGCCTGTGCAAGCTGCCGCTTCTTCGGCGACGTTTTCTCCATCGAGAACGCATCGCGAATATAATCCGCATAACCATAACCCGCCGCAACAACATGCGACATCACCGTCTGCACCGAACGGCAATTCGCATCCTTAGTGTCAGGATCGACGACTCGCGTGTATTGTTCTTCCGTCAGCCTCTCTATTATCGAGCGAAACTCCGCCGCCGCCCGCTCATACTCATCCATCATCGCGCCCACAGCGCCTTTTCGATATGTTTTCATTGTTCCGTTTATGCCGCGTGTTCCAAACGCTCCGTAGCCGCAAATAACATAACCCCAAGTTCAGCCAAGTGTCACGTGAGGCCACAAATATCCCGCCCGCTCCGCAGGCTAAGACTAATTCAAATTATTATTGCCCGATCCGTCGCCTACTTGATCGGCGCCACGACCTTTATAGTCGAATCGTACTCCGATGAAAAAGTTACACGCCGTATTATGGCCTCCGACTTAACGGATCTATAGGTAGTTACCTGCTTCAAAAGCTTTTTACTATTGCTAAAGAAATATTCATCATCACGATAGGCTTTCGTTCCTGAAATTTCTACCAATATTGTTTCGCGATAAATTGTAACGGCCTTTTTATCAATGATGGAAGACTGTTTCCAATATTTTGGGGTTCCAATAATATAAGTCAGAACCTCCGTCCGACCGTGTCGGAAATACCATGGTTCGCTTTTCCATTCACCATCGCCTGTCCTTGAGTAAATAAAATCCCCGAAAACTATTTCTTCTGAAATAGACTCCTTTCCGTTCTTCGTCACGATCACTTTTAAATGATCGGCTTCATTTGGCGTGCCTTCCCACTGAGATAAAGTGGTCTCCTTGAGTTCGCCGCTTACGAACAACTCGGTCTTGTTAGAACTTCTGGCTGGAAACCGAATTGGTTCTTTTGTGATCTCTATAGCTTTGTAAAATTCCTCACTACTTATTGCTGTCCGCTGTCCGTAGGTCGGGTGAAAGAGGCAGAGCGCCAGAACAAAAACATTTAGAACACAATATTTCATTTCCTAATCTAATGATGCAAGGTTGTTCTGCAACGTTGTAATTTGCTCGGTTAATTCAACAGCTCGTTCGTGGAGTTCCTGAATCTTTTCGGCCAACGGGCGGAAACGCGAGTGTGAACGAGCGTGCATACCATCACGAGACTGTGGGTCATTCCGCTAGTAATTTGCGAACCTTCTTGAGATTCATAAATAACTTCATCGGTTCGTCTTCCATCGGGGTAAATCCACGTTTGATGTAAATGTCTCTTGCCTTTTCATTGACGGCACGGATCTCGACGAGGAAAATGCCGATATCTTCGGCAACTCGTGCTGCGCGTTTCAACGCATCGAAGAGCAATGCGGTACCGAGGCCCTGATTTTGGGCTTGTTTGTCTGTTGCCAATTTTCCGATGAGAATCGCTGGCAGAGGATAACGCGGGAGGTTGATGTTTGGCGGCCTCTCGAACTTTACCGAACTGCTTGAGATCGTATAGTAACCGTAAATAGTTTTTGTATCTGTTGGTCTGACTGCGACATATGTGCGGCCAAGGCCGCCCTTGTTGTTCTGCAAAGCAAACTTGCGCAAGAACTCATTCTTTTTTCCATCACCGCAATCAAATAGATCAGTTGCGTGATCGGCGTTGAGCAGCTCTATCGTATACACGTTTATTCGAGGATCAGTTTCTTATGAATTTTCGCAGCCTGTCTTAATCCTGTATTCGGCTTGTCGTCCGCATCGAGCATCTTCAAAAGACGGTCACGATCTCTGTTCGACAGAGTTGTGGTATATTCACGCTCCAATACATCCGTCGCCGAAGCCAGGAGCGAGCGGGTAGCAAAATCGGTCAGACTTTGTCCCGAAGCTGCGACGGCCTTTTCAATGATCTCGCGGGCGTCCGAAGAAATTCTGATATGAATGTTCCCCTTTCTTGATTTTGTTGATACTGCTGTGGTCATAATTTCTACCTCACATACCAAATCCTATCATATGTGTTGCAATTTGCAACACATATTTGATCACTGGCGCCGCTTCTGATTTCGTCGTCCGCGGCGTGTCGCTGGTGTGGTCGCTTTCAGGTCGAGTCGCAGGACGGTGTTTTCGTCGATCTCGGGATTTAGGAAAGCGGTTGTGCCATCGACCATTATGCTGTGGAATTTGCAAAATGGTGTCGCGCGGATCAGGCGGTGGCGGCCTCGGCCTTTTTGTTTGACGGGGAAAGCATTCGTCACATTCGGGTTTGACGGATTGATTCCGATGATGCTGTTTACCTTGTCAAACAGCAGTGTGACCGCCTCCGGGCTGCCAAGTTTTTCGTGTATATTTCCGTTCAGCAGGATAACGTTTCTCCGGTTTAATGTTACGTGTAGGCGATCACTCCGCGGCTGTGTCGGCCCCGCCTTAAATTCTTCCCAATGGATTATCATGTGTATTTTTTTCTCCTGTGTGTAAAATTTAGCTATCGTGAGCATGTATTATAGACGCAACGCTATGCAATATGCAAATGTTCCATGCAATTTAAAGTTTCTGTTCTCTTAGCCTGCGGAGCAGGCATAAATATCTTTAGCTACACATGAAGCCGAAGGCGAAATGCGTAGTTTTGTTCGCAAGTATCCGAAGCCTGTGAAACAGGCGAGAGAATAACCCCAGGTTTCGCTATGCTCCACCTGTGGCTAAAGTTATGACGCTGCTCCGCAGCTGAGGACACTGGCGTCAGCGGCGCTGCGAAGATTCGGTTGAAGCAGCTGCACCAAGCCGTGGTTAACGGGGGTCGATCGCTGCAGCAAGATTTAATTGCAGAAACTGCGTCCGTTATAGCGAACTTCGCCAAAATAATGACATATTTCAGGTGGCTTTTTGGGTGTCTCCGATGGCTTTTTGGGGTGTCTCCGATGGCTTTTTGGGGTATCAAAACGGCAAGATCCACTTTAAGCGACTCGCAAATCCTCTATTAGCCAACAAAAATCGATGTTACAGCCGATCCGCAAACTGTCGAGTGCGAAAAACAGCAAAAAAATCACCGATATCGCCGCTCTCCCCATACCCGCCATGATGCTGTTATACTAGAGCCCGCCAAATCGCGATATCTTGTGTAGCCTCAATACTTTCCGAGACTTTGAACGGTAGTGATACCTTGATCGTGCCGCCAACTCTGCGCCATCTGAGATGAGTTGGAACAATTGTTTTACGACTCGATCCTTTAATTTGGCGCTTCTTAATTATCACGTCGTGCACGTGCGATTCATGCAAAACTCCGCCGCGTGGCCCGCTCATACTCATCCATCATCACGCCAACCGAACCTTTTCGATTTGGTTTTTATTGGTCCGTGTATGCCGAGTGTTTCACACGCTCCTTTGCCGCAAATAACATAACCCCACGTTCCGCCAAGCGTCCCGTGAGGCCACAAATATCCCGCCCGCTCCGCAGGCTAAGACTGATCCAGATTATTATGCCCAATCCGTCACCTACTTATCGGTGGTTTTATCGGCTTCAACGTAATGCCATACTCAAACTTAGTTGTGTCCCGTGAAACAATAGTTTGCGTATCACTTATCGTCGTTACTTCTGAACGCTCGCGAGCTGACATATCAACGTTAACGACGAATTTGTCCTCTGATACAAATTTCTTTGGCTCCACCTTGCCATTCTCTTTTTTCGAAAACGTAGAGGTTCGAATTAAGGTAAGACTGTCCTTGTCTCTTTGAACGGCATACTTGGTTTCATCCGCTCTGCTGGTGGAAATAGGGGGGTCTTCAAAACATCGCTTCCACTTGGCTTTGTTTTCTCTGCAATATCGATTCACACCAATTTGAATTGTCTGAAAAATAGAAGTTCTCCCATTCCTCACAACCGTTTCAATGATGCGATAGGTATCTTCTGACTGATATTCGGATATCTTCGTCGTAGAATAAGTCACCTTTCCGTCCGACAAACTCTCGTATGTTACCGTTTCCCTTCGAGGAACAACCTTTTCTGTCGTGGCGTATCCCGATCTAATACCAGCCCAATACTCCTGTTCCGTGATAACCGTGGTTTGTGCCAACGAGAACTTAGTCGCTACTAAAATCGCTATAGCAACTAGGTATGGATGGAATTTCTTCATATTAATTCAAAGCCTCCAGATTATTATTCAGCGCCCCGATCTGTTTTTCCAGCTCGGCGAAGCGGTCGCGGAGTTCCTGGACCTTTTCGGCCAACGGGCGGAAACGCGAGTGTGAACGAGCGTGCACTCTCGCAAGAAGCCTGTATCGAGTCCGCACGCTCCCTAACGGTCGCGTTTCTGCCCGTAACGAGCATCTCCATTTCCTTTCGAGCATTTTACCAGCAGCATGCTGATCAGCTCTCGATCCTGTAATTCGGAGCTTCTTTTGTGATTATCACATCGTGAACATGCGATTCACGCAGCCCCGCAGACGTTATGCGGACGAATTTGGCGTTTGTTTGTAATTCAGCGATTGAGCGGCAGCCTGTGTAGCCCATTCCTGAACGCAGGCCGCCAACTAGTTGGGTGACCATTTCGGCGACGGTGCCTTTGTAGGCGACGCGGCCTTCGATGCCTTCGGGGATGTATTTGGCGTCAACGACAGTGCCTTCTTGAGAGTAACGGTCGCTTGAACCTTGCCGCATCGCTCCTATCGAACCCATTCCTCGATAGGTCTTAAAATTACGGCCTTGGAATAGAATGACCTCGCCCGGAGCTTCTTCCGTTCCGGCAAAAAGCGAGCCGATCATAACGCTGTCGGCTCCGGCGGCGATGGCTTTGGCGACATCGCCGGAGAATTTGACACCGCCGTCGGCAATGACCGGAACGCCCGAGCCTTTGGCGGCATTTACGCATTCGACAATGGCCGTGATCTGCGGAACACCTGCTCCGGTCACGACTCGAGTCGTGCAGATCGAACCCGGCCCGATACCGATCTTTACGGCGTCAACACCGGCTTTAATTAGAGCTTTTGTGGCATCTGCGGTCGCAACGTTTCCCGCAACGATCTCGATCTCGGGAAACTTTGTTCTGACGCTTTTAATCGCGTCGATAACCCGCGAACTGTGGCCGTGGGCAGTGTCGATAACGATCGCATCGACGCGGGAATTGACCAACGCTTCGGCACGTTCGAGAAAATCACCGGTCGCTCCGATCGCAGCGGCACATCGCAGACGGCCAAGTTCATCTTTTGCTGCGATAGGGAAGTTGATTGCTTTTTGAATGTCTTTGACTGTGATCAAGCCCTTCAAATGGCCGTTCTCATCGACGACGAGAAGCTTTTCGATGCGGTGTTTTTGCAGCTTGACCTTTGCTTCGTCAAGCGTCGTTCCGACAGGCACTGTGACCAGCGGCTGCGGTGTCATTATTTCAGAAACTGGTATATCGAACCGTGTTTCAAAACGCAGATCTCTGTTTGTGATGATTCCGGTTAAAAGTCCGTTCTCGTCAACGACCGGCACGCCGCTGATCCTAAATCGTCGCATTATCGCGAGTGCGTCGGACACGAGTTTGTCCTGATGGATCGTTACAGGATCAACGATCATGCCGGATTCGCTGCGTTTTACTTTATCGACCTCTTCGGCCTGCTGTGCGACGCTGAAATTTTTATGTATCACGCCGATGCCGCCTTGTTGGGCAAGCGCAATTGCAAGCGATGCTTCCGTAACGGTGTCCATCGCTGACGAGCAAAGCGGAATATTCAGGTCGATGTTGCGTGAAAAACGCGTGCGAGTGTCGGCTTCGGCGGGAAGCAATTCGGAATAGGCCGGCACGAGCAAAACGTCGTCAAATGTCAGGCCTTCTTGTATTTCGGTGATTTCCATATCTAATAATAAAACAAAAATGCCCGCAAATCACTTCGCGGACATGTAAAAAATATATCTGTAATAATTTGCTAACGTGTTCCGTTCATCGGCTTCATGGAAGTGTTAGCAGGCTTCGAGATAACGGGTGTGTTTGCAGCAGGTTTTGGCTTTTCAGTTATCGGCTTTGTTTTCGTTGGCGAAGCCGCGGCAGCAGATGAATTTGAAACCGTCGCTTCCGAATTAGACAGAGGCGAAGATATCGGGATCTCAGAAGGAGCAACATTCGCCGTTGTTGCCGTGGAGTTTATTTCGACAGGAGTTGCGGTTTCAACTACTGCATTTGAAATGATCTTGTTGTTATCTAAGGTCGGCAAAGCAGGCTGGCTGAAGTAATTTACGAGAAACAAGATCACTCCGGTCATCAACCCGAGAACCACTATCGCCACAATGATCGTCGGCACCATTGAATTGGGCTGATTGTCGTCGGTCAAAACCTGCGGCTTGTAGGTTATTACTTCTTCGACGTCGTTGCCTTCGGTATCGTTCAAAAGCCGCGCATAATCGGCAAGAGCTTCCGCCTCATTGACACCGACATACTTTGCATAGGATTTGATAAAGCCGCGATTGAAAATTCCCCCAGGTAAAGCGCGATAGTCGTCATTGTCAATAGACTCAATGTAAAGCGGAGCAATACGGGTCTGTTCGGCAACCTCACTAATAGGGACACCTTTCGCTTCGCGGGCCGCTCGTAATTTTTCACCAAGAGTTACTGACATTTTGTTTGCTCGGCCGACTTATCAAATACTTGAATAAACAACGCTCGTGACTTGAAATATAGCCCTCGAACGACGACATTGTCAATTGATTTAAGGCTTTTGCGGCAGTTGCATTTTGGCAATCGCGATGACTTATATTACTATCAGTAAGGTAATCCAACATATGAGGAGTAATCAATGAGTTTAGAAGCTTTGGGAATGGTAGAGACCAAAGGTTTTGTAGGTGCGGTCGAGGCCGCCGATGCAATGGTCAAGGCTGCGAATGTTAAACTTGTCGGAAAAGAATATATCGGTGCCGGTTATGTGACGATATTTGTTCGCGGCGATGTCGGAGCCGTTAAAGCTGCTACCGATGCCGGTGCTGCTGCTGCGCGTCGTGTTGGCGAACTGATAAGCGTTCACGTCATTCCGCGTCCGCACGGCGAGGTCGAGCGCGTTTTGCCTAAAGGTGGAGCGGTCGGTTACAGCCCGGATGAAAAAGCGCTTCAGGGCGGCGGCAAACAACTTGGCTCGGGCGGAGCAAACTCCGAAACAACCGGCACTCAGCAGGGGAATAAAACAAAGACAAAGTAACAATTTCGAATAACGAATGTCGAATTCATTCAAAATTCTGAATTCGATATTCGATTTTCGACATTCGCAGTTCTGGGCGTATGGCTGACAAGGATCTGGTTGCACAACAGGAAGCGCGCGACGCGGTTGAGGCCGCGTCGTTTGCCTTTCAGTCTGTGAGTAAGCTGAATCAGATAAGGATCGATGAGATCTGCGAAGCTATGTCCAAAGCTGCTCTTGCCGCCGCCACACGGCTCGGTCAAATGGCTCACGAAGAGACCGGTTTTGGCAAGGCCGAGGACAAACGTGAAAAGAATCGCTTTGCCTCCGAGGACGTTTGGAACTATTTTCGCAATCTCAAGACGGTCGGCGTCGTTTCCGACACCAAGAGCATTGTAGAGATCGCCAGCCCTCGCGGCGTTGTTGCCGCGATCATTCCTTCGACAAATCCGACTTCGACTGCGATCTTTAAGATCATCATCGCAATAAAATCGCGTAATACAATTGTTCTGTCGCCGCACCCGTCAGCCGCCAATTGCATTGCGGAAACGACACGCATCATGAGCGAAGCCGCGATCAAGCACGGCTTGCCTGCGAACGCCATCATCTGCCTCACGACCTCGACCATCGAGGGCACCGAGGCTCTGATGAAAAACAAAAAGACCGCGGTCATCCTTGCAACCGGCGGCACGGGGCTTGTGCGAGCAGCTTATTCCTCGGGCAAACCTGCGTTCGGCGTTGGACCCGGCAATGTTCCCGTATTTATCGAACGCTCGGCGAATGTCGAAAAGGCCGTCGCAGATATTTTGGCGAGCACCTGTTTTGATAACGGAACTATCTGTGCGTCGGAACAATCCGTAGTCGCAGACGCTCCGGTCGCTGCTGAGGTCCGTGCTCAATTTAAAGCTCAGGGCGGACATTTTTTGAATCCGACCGAAGCCGATGCGGTCGCGAAAATTTTGCTTACTCCGCAGCGAACTTTGAACGCTGGCATCGTTGGCAAGTCGGCCAAATTCATTGCTGACCTTGCGGGAGTTTCGATCCCCGAAGGTACGCGATGTTTGCTAGCCGATTGCGGCGGTGTCGGCCGCGATTACCCGTGGTCAATCGAGAAATTGTCGCCGACGCTTGCCTTCTTTGTCGCAGACGGTGTCGAGGCTGGAGCGACTCGCTGCCAGGAAATTTTACAGTTCGGCGGCATGGGCCACACCGCCGGAATGCATACTCAAGACCGTGAAGCAGCGATTCGTTACGGTGGCCAAATGCCTGCGGCACGAGTCATTATCAATTCGCCGACGACGCATGGAGCTATCGGATTTTCAACCGATCTTGCACCCTCGATGACGCTCGGCTGCGGCTCTTGGGGCGGAAATGTTACGTCTGACAATATCTCACCGCATCATTTAATGGACATAAAGCGCGTTGCGTTTGAGACGAAGCCGATCAATAAACAGTCCACAATCAGCGTCAGGCAGGAAGCAGTGAAGAATGAGTATTCTGCTCCAGCGGCTCCACGCAAAGTTCCTAATCGAAATGACATCGCCGCAATCGTAGATGGTTTTCTGAGCAAGAAATTGGCGGAAATGCCGGAGCCCGTAAAAGCTCCTGAACTTCCAAAACCGGTTGTCCAAACGGAAGTCAAAACTGTCGTTCACGATATCACGCCAGAGAAAGCTGTTCAGAAACCTGTTCCGATCGCGACGGTGGATTTTGTCAGTGAAGATGACGTACGGCGGGCTGTCGATAGCGGGCAGAAGATCTATATTTCGAAGAAGACTATACTCACTCCGTCGGCACGTGACCTTGGGGAAGAGAAAGAGGTTTTTGCGCGAGTTTAGACAATGGTTGAGACGGCACTCGAAAAAGCGACTTGCGAAAGGTGCGGTGCTGATGTCCGCGAGAATACGCTGTTTTGTTACAACTGCGGGCACAATTTTGCTGAGTCCGCAAAGCACATGAACGGCACTGCTCCGACTGATTTGTCCGATGAAACTAAGTCCGCCCTCGACGATCTGGCCGCGAGGTTTAAGATAGAGGAGCCTGAACCTGCAGACAAGATGGCGTTGGCTGCGGCGGAACGAAAAAAAGCACGCATCGTTCCAAAACGAAAAAAAGACGAGGTTTGGGAAGGATCGGAAGGGCGTTCCGGTGTAGTGCTTTTCGCCATTTCGCTTTTGATATTTTTGATGGTCGTCGCGGTCGTATTTATAACTGTTTATTGGAAATAAGTTGAGGAAGATATGCAAGCACTTGGAATGGTCGAATGTTTTGGGCTGGTCGCAATGATCGAAGCGGCAGACGCAATGGTCAAGGCAGCAAATGTTACGCTCGTCGGTTACGAAAGGATCGACGCCGGACTTGTCACGGCCATAGTTCGCGGCGAAGTCGGAGCTGTAAAAGCGGCCGTAGATGCCGGTGCCGCAGCAGCGAGAAGAATCGGCACAGTCACTGCGACTCATGTCATTCCAAGACCTCACGAAGAAGTTGACGAAGGCATCTCCGTTTTAAGAACCGGCGAAACCACACGCAAGAAAATTTCAGGCAGCGTCCCTGAGTAGCTTTTTGTTTGCGCGTCCCTGAGAATTTTCACCCCAGAGGCATAAAGGACACAAAGAAAGATGAAAACAGACGATGTTTTCTTGTGCAAGTTTCAGTAGGTGTCTATAAAAGAATCCAGTCGCTACCGCTTACGGTTCCGACTTTATCTTACTCCTGGCGTTGAGGTTGGCTCGGGCACTGAGTTTTGCTTGCCAGAGCCGTCGGCGGTGCGGCCGGCTCGGGTTATGGCGATGCGTTTTTCGGCTTTTGGGCCGTCGGCGACTGTTACTTTGATGCTGCGGTATGTGCCGTCGCGTTTGTCGTTCGAAGGGATATAGCCAATCGAATACTGAGTTCTCAATTCGCTGGAAATTTCTTTTGCGAGGCCCGGAAGAGCGGCCGCGGATGCAGGGAAGTATGCCTTGCCGCCGCTGTCTGTTGCGAGGCGTTCGAGAAATGCCTTAGATTTAGATTGCGGGCTCTTGCCGATAAAGCCGCTTTCTTTGCTCAGCTCATCAACAAATCCGATAACATAAATTTGAACTTCGGACTCACGAAGAAGCTCGAACAACTGCTTTTCGGTATAAAAACTATTACGATCTTCTCCGTCAGAAACCAGAATAAGCGCGCGCCGTTTTCGATCGTCTATCTTTTTAGACTTTTCGTATTCTTCTATGTTTTCAACCGCAAGATAAACTGCATCGATAATAGCGGTTTGGCCGCCTTCTATAAAAAGATTATCCAGTGCATCATTGAGATCGGTTTTATTCGGCGTGAATTCCTGTTCGATGCTGATCTTGTCGCGGCCAACAAATCTGATGACCATTGCTTCGTCTTCAGGTTTGTTTGTGTTCACAAGAATCTTTCCTGCTTCGATAACCTTGTCTAGCTGTTGACGAAGCGAACCGGAATTGTCGATGACCAGCGCGTAGTTTGTCGGCACTTCAGACTTTGAAAAAAAATCTATCTGCTGCAAATTGCCGTCTTCGAATATTTTGAAATCTCGCTGCTGAAGGTTGTTGATAGGACGGTTGTTGCGGTCGACGACGCGGACGTTCATGTTGACGAGTTCGGTGTCGATCTTGATGACCTCATCGTCTTCTTTAAGTATTGGAGGCGTTGGCTTTACGGCTGGAGGCGATGCGGACGGAGATTTGGCCGCTGTTGCCGTCGGAGATGCTAAGGACACACCGACCATCGTTCGTGTTTCCGCCTTGGTTAGTGAATCTGAAACTGAAAACGTGAGAAGAACTGCAAGCGAGATCAGGAACAAGTTTCTTTTCATCATTTATTTACAAAACTCTCTAGCGAGAAGTTGGGGCACTTGGTATGGCATAGTAGCCGTCACGACTGCGAACCGTTAGACGCGGCAACCCTCTTGGGGGTTTGACCTTAACTTTTACTTTACGCCATTTTCCGTTTGGTTGAAAATCTTTTGGCGTGTAGCCGAGCGAATATTGATGCCGCAGTTCCAGAGCGATGCGTTCGAACATATCATCCATCTCAACATCAGTTTGCGGAAAAAAGGCTTTTCCACCCGTTACAGAACTAAGCTCTTCTAAAAACGCTTCGCCTTGGTTTCCGAGAGTACTCGCTGAATCGGCACGATCCATGATTCCGACTGAATAGGCGACGACATCAGTTTCTTTAAGCAAACGCCGCACTTCGCCAAAATTGTAACGTGAATTATTGTCCTGGCCATCGCTGATGATCAACAGAGCCCGCTTTTGATGGCTGCCGCGGGTGACCCGCTCGACGCCGAGATATACAGCATCATAAAGAGCAGTATTTTTATTCGGCTGTACCATTGTCAGTTTTCGCAGGACGGCGTCACCATCGCGTGTACGGTCGAGAAGGAGTTGCGCACGACTGTTAAATCCGATCAGAAAATACTCATCCGACGGATGGCTCGTCATTATGAATCGCGAAAGAGCCTTTTGAGCCTTGAGGATCTTATCACCGCCCATCGAGCCCGAAAGATCGAATATGATCCCGACCGAAACCGGCGCATCGCTGTCGCTAAAAAATTGGATGTCCTGCTCTTGATTGTTATCGGTGATCGTAAAAGCACCTTTGGTCAAGCCCGATACATAGCGGCCGTATAGATCGGTAACTGTAAGCGTTAAAGTGACAAGATCGGTTTTTACCCTGACCGGACGGTCGGGATCATCATCTGGAGTAGACGTTGGTGATGGTGATTGGCCAATAGTAAAAATGGATAAGGAAAATACAAGAGCGAACAATGCCGTAAGCCTCAAGATCGCGTCAAAACGAATATTTTCCAAATTGAGCATATGGTTCAATAACTTATATACCTTAATATACTAGGGAACGAACCCAGTTTCCGCAAGATATTGTTTTGGATGTAACGATAAGCGGCAAGGTTGTTTATGCCGCTCAAAAACTCAGATTGTCGTAAGTGCGCAACTAAAATCGGAGTTTTGCGTGATATAATCTGAAAGTTTGATGCACGCGGCGGCTCAGCCGTAACATTTTTTAGACTGCCGACGAAGAAGTAGATCTCGTCAGCAAGCTCGATAGATATGACTGACTTTATTTGCCGCCTTGGTACGCCTTCCGGCGAAATCATCACTCGAGTCGTCGAGGCATCCGCCGCTGGTGAGGCGAGAGCTCGGCTCGAAAACGAAGGGTTTAAGGTTTTTGCGGTGTCTAGTTCCCAAGAGGGGCTTTCGGCGGTTCTCTCGTTTGGCGGCAGCAAAAAGGCTAAGGTCAAACAGGCTGATTTTCTGCTTTTTAATCAGCAGCTTTCAGCGTTGCTCCGGGCGGGCATTCCAGTTTTGCAGTCGATCGAGCTTTTGAAGACGCGGTCCGCATCGGCGAACCTTCGTGCCGTTTTGACCGATGTCGAAGAAAAGATCAAAAGTGGTGTTCCGTTGTCGGAAGCCTTTGAGGCGCAAGGGCTGTTTCCTAAAATATATACCGCGTCGATACTAGCAGGCGAACGAAGCGGAGCCTTGGACGATGTGCTAGCGCGTTTTGTCGAGTATTTGAAACGCAGTGTAGGCGTTTCGCGAAAGCTACGCGGAGCCCTCGCTTATCCGGCGTTTTTGCTTTTGGCATCGGGAATAATGGTCGCGTTTTTGACGCTTTACATCGTTCCGCGAATGTCCGACCTTTTTAAAAGCTTGGCGGCCAATCGATCACTGCCGACGGTTACGCTGATCGTGCTTTGGATATCGAACTCCGTTATCGACAATATATTTTGGTTGCTTCCGCTCCTGCTTATTGTTGGCTTCGCGATTTATTTTTGGTTAAGGACGACGAGTGGTAAACTCCTGCTTCACAAATTTTTACTTCGCATACCGATCGCCGGACAGTTAATACGCAATATGACCACGGCGCAGCTTGCGCGATCTTTGTCCACGCTGCTTTCTGGCGGCATCACCGTTCCGGATTCGTGGGATATTTCTTCGCAAGCGATAAACAATTTAGAACTAAGAAGACGCAGCCAAGGCGTGCTGCCGCTGATACGCGAAGGCCGCGGTTTTACGGAAGCACTGGAAAAAGCGAATTGGGTGCCGGAACTTGGACTCGATATGATCGGGATCGGAGAAAGGTCGGGCAGCTTGCGGGAGATGCTTGATGAAGTGGCGACGTTTTATGATGCAGAAGCAGAGGTTAGACTCGAGCAGTTTACGACGCTTTTGGAACCGCTGATCTTGTTGTTTATGGCGGGAATTGTGGTGACGATCCTTTTGGCTATCTACTTGCCGATCATTCAAATGATCTCGTCGGGCCCAGCCGGCGGACGGAAATAGTTTTTATTTAGATTGAAGTAACATGAGCGAACAAACACAGACTGAGACAGCTAACGCTACGGGGCCAACCGTGGCGATTGCGGAATTTTTGGATAAGGAACCGCCGGAGGTAGCCGGCGCGAAGCAACTTGCACACAGGTATCGACTGCCTTTCATTGATCTCTTGCCGCCCGAACAACCGTCGCCGGTCGATCATGAGGAATTGGCGAAGATACCGGTCGACCTGATGCTGCGCAATCAATTCGTTCCGCTGCGGCGTGAAGGAAATAATCTGCACGCCGCGATGGCCGATCCTACAAACCTTCAGCTCCTCGATGAGCTTGAGAATGT
This sequence comes from Chloracidobacterium sp., assembly GCA_016711345.1. NCBI lineage: Bacteria > Pseudomonadati > Acidobacteriota > Blastocatellia > Chloracidobacteriales > Chloracidobacteriaceae > Chloracidobacterium > Chloracidobacterium sp. The sequence goes on along the minus strand of JADJTD010000001.1, from coordinate 3,877,959 downwards.
GTTAAATGTACGCATCGTTCCTTATGTCGCCACCGCCGGAGCGATCGACGTTGTGCTTCGTAAAGGGGATTCGACTCAGCGTGTTTTGGCAGAGGCAGCTTCGACGTTTAAGATCTCGCTCCTAAAGGAAACGGAGGATGGTGAAGAGGTTCTCGATCTTGATCGGCTAGCGTCCGACACCGAGATGTCGCCGATCATCAAACTCGTGGACACTGTACTTTATAACGCCATGGAATCGCGTGCTTCGGATATTCATATTGAGGCAGGCGACCGCGACGTTCGCGTCAAATTTCGTATCGACGGTGCTCTTTATCAAAAAGTCGATCCGATCGATATTTCCTTTCATCAAACATTGATCTCGCGTATCAAGGTCATGTCTGAGCTAGATATTGCCGAACGCCGAGTTCCGCAGGATGGGCGTTTTCGCGTCCGATACAAGGGGCGAACGGTCGATTTCCGTGTGTCGATCATGCCTTCTGCCTACGGAGAGAACTGCGTTATTCGTATTCTCGATAAGGAGCAGATCTCCGAGGAATTCAAAAATCTTAGTCTAGATGTGGTGGGGTTCGATCCCGAAGACATCACCCGTTTTCGCCTGTATATTAAGGAGCCATACGGAATGGTGCTCGTGACTGGTCCAACTGGTTCCGGTAAAACCACAACACTTTACGGTGCTCTCAACGAGATCCGTGCCGAAGAAGATAAGATCATTACGATCGAAGACCCCGTCGAATACCAACTGCAGGGAATCATGCAGATCCCTGTGAACGAGAAGAAAGGACTGACGTTCGCCCGTGGGCTGCGTTCAATCCTTCGTCACGATCCTGACAAGATCATGGTCGGCGAAATTCGTGACGAGGAAACTGCTCAGATCGCTATCCAATCGGCATTGACCGGCCACTTGGTGTTTACGACCGTTCACGCCAACAATGTGATCGACGTTATTGGCCGTTTTATCAACATGGGGGTTGAACCCTATAATTTCGTGTCTGCACTCAACTGTGTTTTGGCTCAGAGGCTTGTTCGGTTGCTTTGTGCGACATGTAAACGATCTTATAGACCTAGCGAAGAGGAACTTCTCGAATCAGGCATTCGCAAAGAAGAAGTTGGTCCGGAACAGTTATTTTTCCGCAGCGTCGGCTGCGACGCCTGCAACCATACCGGCTATCGTGGCCGAACCGCCATTCACGAACTGCTCGATATGTCTGACATCATCCGTGAAATGATCATCGAACGCCGTCCGGGCTCCGAAATTCGTCGCCAAGCTGAAAAAGAAGGACTCTCATCACTACGCGAATCGGCGGTCAAGAAAGTTTTTCTGGGAATGAGCACGCTGCACGAGATCAATCGTGTGACTTTTGTGGAAGAGCTTAAGTCCTGATAATTTTGGCGGAGATTTGCGCGGATCAACGCGGGATAATACATCAATTGATTTCTTATCCGTGTTGTCCGTTTAATCCACGACTAACAATTTTTGATAAACCGTCGGATCTACATTTCCGCCGCTGACAACGACGCAGATCTTTTTATTGCGGAATTGTTCAGCATTAAGCATCAGAGCGGCAAGCGGAAGGGCTCCGGTTGGCTCGCATTTGAGATTGGCGAGGTGGAAATAAAGTCTTGTTGCATCTTTGATCGTTTCTTCAGGCACTTCAAAAATACCGGCGACGTTATTCTTAATAATTTCCCAATTGAGTTTCCCAAGAGAGATCGTTCTGGCACCGTCAGCAATGGTCAACGGCTCGGTATTGTTGGGAATGATGTAACCGGCCTTGAGTGAAAGCGATGCATCGTTGCCAAGTATTGGTTCCGCTCCAAATATCTGTGTTGTCTTATGGTTACGGACTAGACTTAAAGCAACACCTGAGATCAATCCACCACCTCCAACCGGTATAATGAGGGCATCAAAGTCTTTTCCCGCAAGTTCATCGCCTAAGGTTGAGTTGCCGTCAATAACGAATTTGTCGTCATATGGACTAGCAAAATACGCATCCGGCATTTCGGCGGCGAGTTGGGAGACACGCTCGTTCCGTCCTATTTTTGTGGTGTCAACGAGATCGACGGTCGCTCCGTAATTACGGACAGCATCGATCTTGACTTGAGCTGACGTAACTGGCATCACGACCGTGCATTTTTTCTCAAGAAGTTTACAAGCATAGGCTAATGCCTGGCCAAAATTGCCTGACGAAGCGGTTAGTATCTCGTCCTGTTCGACATTCAACGCAAGATTGTAAGCGGCGCGGAATTTAAAGCTGCCGGTATGTTGGAACGTTTCGCTGGCGATAGTAACATCGAGGCCGAGATGATCGCGCAGTTTTGCAGATTCGATAAATGTGGTCGGGCGGATTGCTTCGTGCAAAGTTTTCATCAGGAAAATTTCACCACAAAGACACAAAGAACACAAAGACATGCCTTAGTGTCCTTTGTGTCTTTGTGGTAAAACTCTCTTATGAGTAAAGCACATTTTGGAATGGTCGGCCTCGGTACAATGGGGCGTAATTTTTTACTTAATATTGCTGAACACGGCATCAGCGGTGTGGGTTACGACCTCGATGCCGGTAAACGTTCGCTGCTTTTAGAAGAGGGTGCAGGAATGCCTGTTGATGTAGGCAACGACATCGCGGATTTTATTGCGAAGCTCGAATCGCCACGCAACATTATGATGCTCGTGCCTGCGGGGTCGATAGTTGATTCGGTGATCGCCGATCTGCTGCCGCATCTTGAAACAGACGATCTAATTATTGACGGCGGCAATTCGCATTTCACCGACACCGATCGGCGAATTGCTGAACTTGATGCAAAAGGTGTCGGATTTATGGGAATCGGCGTTAGCGGGGGCGAAGAAGGCGCTCGTCACGGGGCGAGCATCATGCCCGGCGGTCGGCGAGAGTTTTACCACCGCATCGAAAAAACTCTACAGGCCGTTTCGGCAAAAGTAAACGGCGAAGCGTGCGTTGGGTATATGGGTACAGGCTCAGCCGGGCACTTTGTCAAGATGGTGCACAACGGCATCGAGTACGGAATGATGCAGCTGCTCGCCGAGACTTACGATTTCATGCAGCGCGTTCTGCGGATGGCGAATACCGAGATGCACCGGACGTTTACGGAGTGGAACGGTGGCGAACTAAATTCGTTTCTGGTCGAGATCACATCCGAGGTTTTGCGTAAGACCGACCCTGAAACCGGAAATCCGCTTGTCTCAATGATCCTCGACACAGCGGGTCAAAAAGGAACGGGCAAATGGACTTCGCAGGCGGCGATGGATTTTGGCGTGCCGATCCCGACAATCGACTCGGCCGTGACAATGCGTCAGATCTCATCGCAAAAGGCCGTGAGAACGACTGTCGCTGCGAAATATTCCGGCATGAGCACATCCGCGGACCAGAGCCATTCGAGAACCTCGGTTGGCGAACTTGAAGATGCCCTTCTATGCGCATTTATCCTTTCCTACGCTCAAGGCATGTCTTTGCTGCAAAAAGCCTCGATCGAAAGCAGCTACGGACTCGATCTCGCCGAGATCGCACGAATATGGCGCGGCGGCTGTATTATCCGTTCCAAATTCCTCGAATCGATCCGAAAAGCCTATGCGAATGACACAAATCTCGAAAGCCTATTGCTCGATAAACCAATTGCAGATATGTTGAATTCACGTGTCGGCTCACTGCGCAAAACGGTCGTGGCATTCAACGAAAATGGAATTCCTGCAGCGTGCTTCTCGTCCGCCCTCGCTTATTTCGATGCATTTCGTACTGAACGCCTGCCTGCAAACCTTATACAGGCGCAGCGTGACTTCTTTGGCGCGCATACTTATCAGCGGATCGATAAGGAGGGAACATTCCATACACCTGATTGGGAAGGGTAGTATGCCACATCGGGCAGCGAGCAGAACTACTTAACTAGGCGAAGATTTTATTAGTTTCGATGAAAGAACTCCTATGAAATATAGAATCAGTCCGTTAATTAAACCTCCAAAACCTACAAAAAAATAGACTAAGAAACTTCCATTTTCATCTGTTAATATGCCAAATGTTTCAAACAGAATCAAAATAAAAAAACTCCAAGGAGCAGTCAAAATAAGTAGAGCAAATTCAGCCATTATTACCGGTGGTGATACACTATAATCAATAAGACAGTAGAGAACCACGAGCAAATATATTCCAGCCAGAATTAAACCGACTTTAGATCTAACCAATATAGACATCATCATTTCCGAAAGATCCCTATAATCATTTTATGGACGGCATCAGACATAGCTAACACTCTGAATCGATAAATTCGACGATTTCCCACGCATGTTCGGCTTTGAGAAGTTTGCTCATTAGGGAGGCGTGGACGCTGTGGCCGCTTTTTTGGGCGGTGATCTTGCCTTGGATCGGCATTCCTAATAAAGCGAAGTCGCCGATGATGTCGAGTATCTTGTGGCGGACGAATTCGTCGTCAAAACGTAAAGGTGTTTCGTTCAACATGCCGTCGGCGGTGAGGACGATTGCGTTTTCGAGTGAACCGCCGAGAGCTAAGTTGGCTTTTCGCAGGGCTTCGATCTCGTGAGTGAATCCAAACGTCCGAGCCGACGCGATTTCTTTTCCGAACGAGCCGTTCTTAAACACAAAATTCAAATGCTGCCGTTCGATGAACGGATGAGGGAAATCGATCATACAATCGATCTCGTAATTTTCTGCCGGCTCGACGGACATTTTTCTATCGCCGATCTCAACCTCGACTTTCTCAAGTACTCGCAGAACGTGCCGCTTTTCGTTTTGCTCGACGATGCCTCCCTTTGAGATCAATTCCAGAAAGTCTTCGCTCGAACCGTCCATTATCGGGATCTCGATATTGTCCAATTCAATGAAGCAATTATCGATATCGGAACCTCTCAATGCAGATAATAGGTGTTCACACGTCGAAAGCACGACGCCGCGCCGCATCAGCGTTGTCGCGTATGAGCAGTGCGAAATGTATTCGACCGACGCAGGTATCTCGAAATTATCAAGATCCGTACGGACAAAGATGTAACCTGTGTTCGCCGGAGCGTGCCGCAAAGTCATATTGACCTCAACGCCCGTATGCAGGCCAACGCCGCTGACGCTGATCGCGTTTGTTAGGGTTGTTTGATTGATCGCCATCTAAACAAGTTTTATTACAAGAATCGTGCCAGTATTGCAGATCAGGCTTTACATTGAAAATATCAGTTCTGAGGGCTCTTTTGTTGCAAATATGCCACAATGCGGTGGCAGAATTTACTATTTACGCTTCACCATTTACAATTTACTTTTACCTAAGTTATGGCAATCGAAACCGCCGGCCAAAAAGCCGCGAAAGTTACAAAGATACGCATTGAGAATGCGTCAACTATCACACTGCCGAAAAATGTCGATGGCAGCATCAATAAGGTGCTGGATTTTTTACCTATCGAGCAGATACGGGGCATTGAAAAGATCAAGCTAGTCGATTTTATAAACGACCCGCGGCTGAAGAGTATGGACGTGCCTTTGAAAGGCGATCTTCCAGGGCTGTACCATCCGCGACAGGGTAATCAGGCTCCGTGGATGGAGATGTCGATGGGAGCGCTGTTGATGCCAACGGAGACCTTTATCAAAAAGTTCATGGCGAAAAGTTCGTTCAAGGGCAATCTTGCAGGGCTCTTGTTCTCGCTCGTCGGACAGCATTATTTCCTGACACAGAAACATTCAGTAAAACGCAGCAGCCTCGAACCGCAGATAAGGCAGTACGCAGAAAAAAATCTAAAGGTCTGGAGCGAAAAGCAAGCCGAAGGAAGTTGGCGGGCGAAAATATTCAAGCCATTGCGTCCTTATTTAGAGCGCTGGGCAAAGTGGTTAAATAAGAAAGCAGCAGATGCACAAAAGTGAAAATGACGCACCTCACCAATATCATAAAGTTTGTGGTTGGATTAGTGTCAGGGACAATTGGTTTTTTAATTTTAGGGGTGGGTCTGCTCGGTATCATTGATCCGACTGGAACAAAGATGGCAGATGATCCGGATCCTTTTGGCCCAACAGATGGAATAATTACAACTGGAATTATAATAATGGTTGTCGGTCTAGCTTTGATTGCAGGCAGTGGTTATATTCTCTGGAGGATTGATAAGAGCAAATGAACTATTGGATGGTAAAACAAGAGCCCACCGCGTATTCGTGGGATGATTTTGTAAAAGACGGCAAGACTGATTGGACCGGTGTGCGGAATTTCAAAGCGCGGCTTTTTCTTAAGGAAATGAAAAAGGGCGACAAGGTATATTTTTATCATTCGGTTGTCGGCAAGGAAATCGTTGGCATTGCTGAAGTTACTAAGGAAGCTTTTCCCGATCCGACTGACACAGCGTGGCACGCGGTCGAGCTAAAGCCTGTGAAGCCTTTGAAAAAACCGGTCACGCTCGAAGCGATCAAGGCGAATAAAGCCCTGGCGAATATTTATCTCGTTCGCCAGCCGCGATTTTCCGTAATGCCGCTAAACAAGGACGAGTACGAAGAGATCCTGAGCATGTCGAAATAAGAGCAAACTATGCTAAAAGACGCCGTAGCCTATTACCACGAACTTCTTAACGATGCAGAGCTGGCATCGGCTTCGCAAAAGCTGCTTGACGAAGGGCTGGAAAGTTCGAAACTTATCTTTGGAGGCCGTCGATTGACGCCCTATCTAAGGCCGCATTTTGTGATGGAAAGCGACTGGTCAAAGATCGTCACGACTTGCGAAATAGTTTTCGGAGCGTTGCAAAAGGTAAAAGACGCAGCCATTGAGAGTGACGAGATACTCGACGAACTTGGTGTAACCGAGATCGAGCGTGAGCTGGTAAAGATTGATCCCGGTTACGAACACGTCTCACCAAACGCGCGGCTCGATTCTTTTCTTACTGACGACACTTACAGCTACGTTGAACTGAATGGCGAAAGTCCGGCGGGAGTGGCTTATGCGGACTCGGCGACTGCGATCTTTGAAACCTTACCGGTGATGAAAAAATTCAGTGAAAGGTACCGAGTCAACACTCTCGAAGGCCGCTCAAAAATGCTTGACGTGCTGCTTCGGTGTTATGAAGAATTCCTTGGCTGCAAGCCTGTCCGCAAGCCTGTAATTGCCATCATCGACCTGAAAGATCTTCCGACGTTGAAAGAATTTGAGTTGTTCAAAGAGTATTTTGAATCACAGGGATACATATCGGTCATCTGTTCACCTGACGAGCTTGAGTTCAACGGCTCACGCCTCTCATGCAAAGGCACTGAGATCGACATCGTTTACAAACGGCTGCTAGTTAACGAATATTTGCCGATCATGGCAGAGCAACCGGCGTTGCTTGATGCATATCGGGCAGGCACGATATGCATGGTCAATAGTTTTCGCAGCAAATTGGTCCATAAGAAAGCTATCTTTGCTGTGCTTACTAATGAAAAGTACTCATACCTTTTCAATGGTTATGAATTAAAAGCTATAAGTGCTCATGTGCCCTGGACGCGAAAGGTTCGCGATGGACAGACTGAAAATCGCGGCGAGAAAATTGATCTGGTTGAATGGATCCGTTCGAATTCCAGCAAGCTAGCGCTAAAGCCGAATGATGATTACGGGGGGCACGGTATTTTTCTTGGGTGGACCTGTTCGCGGTCCGAATGGGACGACGCAATTAAAGTGGCTTTGGCTGACGGCGATTATCTAGTTCAGGAGCGCGTCAAGACTGCCAAAGAACAATTTCCGATGTTAATCGATGACGCCGGAAATTGGGAGTTGACTGAGCAGCTTGTCGATCTGGATCCGCTATTATTTCTTGGCAAAGTTGGCTCGGCGTTTACGCGGCTTTCTTCGACGGAATTGGCAAATGTTTCGTCGGGCGGCGGAATGGTGCCGACATTTATCATCTCTGAAAAATGAAACTTTCCCAGACTAAATCACGACTGCGTTTACTAACAGACGAATACGTTCGTCTTGAGAAAAAACTGCTGCTTGGCGGCGGGCCGGCTAAAATAGAAAAGATTCACTCGCAGGGCAAGTTGACGGCGCGCGAACGTATTGATCTGCTGCTTGACAAAGATACGTATCGGCAAGAGATCGGGTTGCTTGTCGCGTATGACCAATATGATGGAGCGGCTCCGGCGGCGGCAGTTGTTACTGTGGTTGGCAAAGTGAAAGGCCGTGAATGCGTTGTAATCGCTAACGATGCGACGATCAAGGCGGGTGCTTGGTATCCTGAAACGATCAAGAAAATTCTTCGTGCGCAAGAGATCGCTATGCGTAATCGTGTGCCGATCATTTATCTTGTGGATAGTGCTGGCGTGAATTTGCCGTATCAAGGCGGTGTGTTTCCGGGGCAGTACGGCGCGGCGCGGATCTTCTATTACAACTCAATAATGCGGCGTTATTTGAAGGTGCCGCAGATCGCTGCTGTGATGGGGATGTGCGTTGCGGGCGGAGCATATTTGCCTGCATTGTCGGATGTTATTTTGATGGTTGAAGGCACTTCTTTTATGGGCCTTGGCGGTGCGAATCTGGTAAAAGGGGCGACCGGTCAAACTATTGATAACGAAACACTTGGCGGTGCGATGACGCACAATGCCGTTTCGGGTGTTGCTCATTACCGTACGAAAAACGACAAGGAATGCCTCGAGAAAATTCGAGCGTTAGTTACCGAATTACCTGAAAAAGAACCGAGCAGAGTTTCCGTCGCAAAGGTCAAAAATCCAAAGACCAAGATCGAAGATCTGTATGATCTGTTGCCGTCTGACCATCGTGCTCCGTATGATATGCATGCTGTTCTGAAGACTTTTCTGGACGACGGCGAGATCGACGAGTTTCAGGCGGATTTTGCTAAGGAAATGATCTGCGGCACGGCTCGCATCGGTGGAATTCTGGTTGGGGTTATTGCTAATTCGCGTGGCATGTCAAAAGGCAAACCGGGAACTCCGCCGCGTTTCGGAGGGATTGTCTATACCGAATCAGCCGAGAAAACTGCCTACTTTATTGAAAATTGCGATCGTCACGACACGCCTTTGTTGTTTGTGCAGGACGTGTCGGGATTTATGATCGGTGCCGAAGCCGAGCATAGCGGGATCATTCGTGCGGGAGCCCATTTTGTCGAAGCGATGGCGACCGCCAAGGTGCCAAAGATCGTGCTAACCATCAACCACGCCAGCGGTGCGGGCTATTACGCGATGGCAGGGCAAGGTTTCGATCCGGACTTTATTTTCTCATTGCCGACCGGTCGAATGGGCGTGATGGAAGGGGACAGCGCCGTTCAAGCGATGTTTGGAACGCAGCTCGAAAAGCTCAAAAAAGAAGGGAAGTCGCCTGACGCCGCACTCGAAGCTGAAATGGACAAGGTCCGCACAACCTACGACCGCGAACTCGACGCCAAACACGCCGCAGCACGAGGTTTGGTCGATGCGATCGTTACGCCTGACGACGTTCGCGAAGCGTTGATACTGTCATTGCAGACTTGTCTTAACACCTCCGCTCCTCACATCGGAGCCTTCGTTTTGTAGCACGGTGGCGCTTAGAAAACGCGATATCATCCAGTAAATCATTGGCTTTCGTCGAGACGGGAGCCTATTTTGCCATCATTTTGCCATCGGTAACCCTCAAAAAGCCATCGGACGACCCCAAAAAGCCATCGGAGACACCCAAAAAGCCATCGATATTTTCCGGTTTTTGACGATTTTTGGTGTATGGCGAGTATGGCGTTTTCTTTAACTATGGAAGCCGGAAAAGGTAAGAATGCGCGGGCCTGCGAAAAATAAGTCTTGACAAAGATGAAAAGCTGTGTTATCTATAAAACATAACATTATGCCAGCAAACTTAGACAGAAAATTTGAAAAATTCCTTGGCGGGCCAATCGAGCCGCCTGAGCAGCGCATCCACGTGTCGATCGACAGTCGGAATGTCATCTCGTTGAACGCGAAGAGCTACAGTATGATCGGCAAGCCGGTCGGAGCCTGGCTTCACTTTAGCCGCGTGGATGACACGATCGCGATCGAGCCGGTCGACAGTCTGATGCTGACCGGTGTGTTTCCGTTCCGTGCGAACGGCTCAGGACGTTACCTTAATGCCGCATCGTTCTGCCGCAATTTTGGAATCACTCTCGACACGACGTTTCGGTTTCTCAGCCCGGAATTTAAAGACGGAGCTCTTCACCTCAAAATGAAAGAAACCATCGTCATCGCCCGCCGGCGTAAGTATCAAAGAAAACCAAAGGCGTGATCGCAAACGTTCACTGCATTTTTGTTCTGCGCGCGGAAGCCGTAAAAGCTAAACTGGATTTATTCCACGATACAAGAAAAGATGCTTGTCCGACGGCCGCTTAGTGCAACAGGGACGGAATTTACTTCCGGATTATATAGCTAACCACGTACTGTCGAAGTTTTGGACGATTGTTTTTTAGGAATTCGGCATAATCTTGAACGATGCCCTCGTCAGGATTTGACAACAAAACAAAAGCTTCAAGGACACCTTCGGTATTCATATTAGCAAGCAATTCGATTTGTTTGTTCTGCGACTTCTGAGATGTTGAGGCAGCGACCACAGCTCGAAGAGCTTCGACCTCTTCCTGCAGGCTATGTCTATACTCAGTTTCTTTAGGAAATGACTTGGTGAACTTTTCTCGCTTCCAGGTTTCTCTCGCGGCTAGATACGCCAACCAGGGACGTGTTGAAGCGTCTTCAATATTGATCGGATTCTTAGGTACGGCCTTACCACTTTTTCGAAGGTGATTTCTGGAACATCTATAACCGGGTGGCCCAGCTTTGCACCAGTGGCCTCTGCCCATTGGCCAATACCTCGCGAGGACATTTTATTATACGGCTCAGTAATGTAGGCTTCGATATATCTATCGCGGGCGACATCGTACTTCTTCTGCTTCATCAACGGAGTACCCGAATATCGATAGGCCGTTTCACGATTTGGGTCGATGGCGATCCCTCGCTGATACCATTTTTCAGCATTTTCCCAATCGCTTTTCGCCGTATAAGAGTCACCTCCGTACAAAGCCGCTTGATAGATCTTCGGATCCAAGGTCAACGCCATTTCATATTTCTTAATTGCTTCATCATATTTTGACTGGGCAAAATAATTTTCTGCCTCGACCATATACTTCTCCGCATCCTTGTTCAACGAATAGGCAGGCTTCGCGGCGGGCACCGCTTTGCCGCTCAGAATGGCGATCATCTCATCATTCTCTTGATTCTCAAAGCCTAGTTCCTTAGCCTTAATAAACCGGTCCAAAGCCTGGGCTGAAAGCTTCTTTGCCTCATTAGTATCGCTTGTTTGTTTCGACTTTGCGACCAGGCCCCAACCATACATAAAATGCAGCTCAGGCTGGTCCGGTATGGCCTTAAGAGCCGTCTCAACATAGGGCATTGCTTCGATAAATCTCTCCTGCTCAAATAGTTTTAGCCCCTGAACCACCGCTTCGGCGACCTCCCGCTCGGTCTGGGCGTTTAAGGAAACGAAAGCGGCACAAATGAAAGCGATAGACGCGAAGAGACGCAAAAGAGAATTGTTTGTCATAGTATTGTTATCCTTGGTATTATTGGTGCATCAACCACGCACCAAGTTGCTCCGCACCAAATACTGCTTCTGTGTATTTTTCTTTGCTGAAACCCAAGATTCTTAGCGGAATAATACATCAATTTTGATTTAAAGCAAGCGCCTCTTCGTTAGAAGACGTTTTGTGAAAGGCAGTTAGAGCATGGTCAACCTAGAAGCAAAAAAGCCCGCCAGCAGATCTGCTGACGGGCTTTTTTGGTTAAAGTAAAAACTAATTAGTAGCTTCGGCCGCCGTAGCCGCCGCCTGATTCGCCGCCGTAGCCTATTATTGGCAATCTTTTTGACTTGATGTATCATCGGAGTGTCGTGTTCAAGAGGTTCAGACAAGCATTCTTTGTAGTTGTGACGTGCAGTTTACTGTTTGCGTCAAGTGTTGCGGCGTGTGCTTGCTCACACCACATTGAGAAAAAGATCGTAAAGGCGGACTGTCATTCTCACGTTCAGACAGCCGACTCCACACAAGTTGATGCTGATCAAAATGTCTGCGATAAAAATTGCATTTGTGCAGTTGGACAGACATCGTTTTACATTGTTCTCACAGCGTCCAGTAAAGAATTCAAATCGACCGACGAACTGGCGAATGCTGCTCACGTCCTTGCAGAAACCGAATTTGTAGCCAGCGATAGCTTTACCGAACCGCCTCCGTATTTTTACAAGAGCGTTTCTTATTCATCCAGACTCAAATCGCTTTTGCCCGCGCGCGCACCTCCGCGCCTGTAAACCAATAGAAACAACTCGTTTTTCTTCGACTCAATCATTATCGGTTGAGCGATTGTTCATTGATCTACAGACACGGAGATAGTAGTGAAACAATTCATATTTTTGATGATCCTGGCACTCGCGTTGAGTGTTCAGGTATTCGCACATCAGCCGTTTACGCTTGTAAGCAGCGAAAAGAAGATGCTCAAGGACACTGACCTCGCTACGGTCACAAAGACCCGCACCATGGGCAAGGTCAGTGGCTCTAATATAACTTTTACAGAAAATGAGATCAGGCTCGTCGTTTTCACCGGCCCTGAGGAAGATATGCTTTCGTATCGCATACAAGGCATAAGAAACGCTACTCTTGTCGTTCCCTCGGGAGCCACACTCAAAGTGTTGTTTGTCAACGTTGACGCCGATATGAAGCACGACGTGCGCTTTGGCCATATTACGGACGAGTTTAAGGCCAGCCCTGCTATAACGGAAACCGCTGGCTCAGCAAAACTTTCGCCCGTCGCAGACGGAACGATCCAGGCCGAGGAGCTTGTGATCAAGGCAAACGAAGACGGAATGTTTAAGTACTTCTGTTCGGTGGGCTCTCACGCGAAAGGCGGAATGTGGGGCAATATCGCCGTCGGCATCACGCCCGAGCCAAACATGAAGATGCCAGAAAAGATTAAGCACGTTCATCAGCCGGGCGAAGACCATCCCGAACTGATGCCTACAAATCCCGGCGAGAAAAAGCCGGACGCGAAATCTACAGCGACTCCGCACGACATGACCGGAATGAACCACGATGACATGAATATGAAAATGTCATCGGTCACCAACATCGGCGATCCGATGGAGAGGGAGAGCTCAGGCACTGCCTGGGCTCCCGATTCGTCGCCTGTGTATGCAAAGATGAAAATGACGGAAAGCGGCGGCATGTGGATGTTCATGGGAACGGCGTTCCTGCGTTACACACAGATCGGCTCGACGCGTGATGTTTCCGTTGCGGGAAAAGGCAGTAAAGCAAAAGCCGATTTTCCGACGATGTTCATGGCAATGTATTCGCATCCGATAGGCGAAAAGTCCCAATTCGGATTTCGTGCGATGGCAAGTCTCGATCCGATCATTGAGCAATCATTTGGTTATCCGCTTCTTTATCAGAGCGGTGAGCAGTTTCGCGGACTGCCTTTACACGACCGCCAACATCCACATGATTTTATCTCAGAATTAGCAGTGACCTTTTCGCATAAGTTTGACGATAAAAAGTCGTTTTTCGTCTACGCCGGATATCCTGGCGAGCCAGCACTGGGGCCTCCGATGTATCTTCACCGCACGTCAGGAATGAACAATCCCGATGCTCCGATCGGACACCATTGGCAAGACGCTACGCATATAACTTACGGCGTATTAACGGCCGGATTTTCATTCGGCAGAGCCAAGATCGAGGCTTCTGCTTTCAACGGCACCGAGCCGAATGAGAACCGCTGGAACTTCGACAAGCCCAGACTTAATTCCTTTAGCGGGCGATTCAGCGTAAATCCGACAAAGAACGTGTCTTTCCAGATCTCTCACGGTTACCTTAAAAATCCTGAACCACTTGAGCCTGAAATTCGCATCCTTCGCAAGACAACGGCTTCTGCGATCTATAACAAGAAGCTTGACGATGCTCGAAACTGGGCGACTTCGTTCGTCTGGGGACAGAACTATGCGAACGCCGAACGATCAAATTCGTTTCTGTTCGAGAGCAATTATGATTTTTTCAAGAACGCGATCTTCGGACGGATCGAAACGGTAAAGAAAAGCGGGCACGACCTCGTTCTCGATCATTCGCTCGAGGACGAGCAGTTTTGGGTGCAGGCATTTTCGTTTGGCTACGTTCGTGATATCGTGCAAGGCAAGGGCATCGATGTTGGTCTCGGCGGAATGGCGACGATCAATCATAATCCGCAGACACTTGCTTCGGTTTACGGCGGCAGAACTCACGGCGGTTGGCAGCTCTTTACGCGGTTCAGGCCGTCCAAGCATAAATAAGGAGTAAGGTATTATGTACAGAATATTTTTGATGAGTGTCCTTTTGACGTTAGTTTGTATGTCAGCATGTGGCGGGAAGGCGGAGGTCGCTAAATCCGATACCGAGATCGACCACAGCAAGATGGATCATTCAAAGATGGACCATTCCCAAATGGATCATTCGACAAAGACTAGTTCGGAGAATGCGGCAAACGCGCCTTACGATCTGCAATTTCTCGATACCATGATCGCTCATCATCAGGGAGCGGTTGATATGGCCGAACCTTGCGGAGCGAGAGCCGAACACGCCGAGATCAAAACGCTTTGCGCAAACATTATTACGAGTCAGCGAAAAGAAATTGCGGACATGAAAGCGTGGCGTGAAAAATGGTTCCCCGGAGCTGCGCCGGCGATAAACATGGAGATGGCAGGGATGGCCGACTCAATGAAAGGCATGGATATGAAGAAGCTCTCCGCGTCGAGCGGCAATGATTTTGATCTTGAATTCATTCATCAAATGACACCGCACCACAAAGGTGCCATCGTGATGGCCGATGAAGCAATTAGAAAATCCTCGCGAGACGAAATAAAGAAAATTGCGAAAGAAATACTGGCGGCCCAGCAATCAGAGATTGACCAAATGGCCAAATGGCAAACTGCATGGAGTAATAAATGAATATTTTATAATGTCTCTTTCTGCACCCGATTCAAAAGTTCCTGAAAGGGATACAGACGAGGCTTTGATGTTGGAGCTGCATATCGCCTAGGTCGCCTTATGATGTGTGAAATACCAAAACAAAAAAGCCCGCCAGCAGATTTGCTGACGGGCTTTTTTGATTGTAGTAAAAACTAATTAGTAGCTTCGGCCGCCGTAGCCGCCACCACCACCGCCGCCGTAGCCGCCGCCTGATCCGCCGCCGTAGCCGCCGCGGCCACCGCCGCCTCCGCCACGATTACCACCACGACCGCCGCCGCCTCCGCCGCGTCCGCCTTCACCCTGTGGCTTTGCTTCGTTGACCTTCAATTCGCGGCCATCGACTTCTTTGCCGTTGAGCTGTGAGATGGCTGTTTCGCCGTCTGCCTGATTTTCCATTTCGACGAAACCGAAACCGCGCGAGCGGCCTGTTTCACGGTCTTCGATAATGTTTGCCGAAGCAACCGGTCCGACGCCGCCAAAAAGTTCCAAGAGATCCTGATTAGATGTGTTAAAAGACAAGTTTCCTACGTAAAGTTTCATTTCATTTTCCTTCCCTCGCTAAGCGGGGATGTTCTGCAGAAGTGCGATGCGGAATGGCTAAGTCAGCCGGTGCGCACTCAAAAAACACTGAGAGCTACTTCTATTCTATAAAGGGCCTGCTCTCAAGACTTATCCGAAAACCGTTAAGGCGAAGCGCGTCCTGCGACGCGAGAGAAGGTGTTAACGTTATGAATGGTAACACTTAATGGAGAAAACACCTAGCGGAAAAGCTGGTTAGTAGGATTTGCCGGCAATCGTGACGTTGCTGCGAGTGATTTAGTTTAGCTTGGCGTATTTGTGTGGAAAAAAACGATCTCCCGCAAAGACGCAAAGGCCGCAAGGAAAAGGCTGGATCACACTGCACTTTTGGATCTATCCGAAGACTTGCCTCTATTATGAGAGCGCAGTAACATATCGAAAAACAACGAAGAGGTGATAATTATGAGTAATGCATCTGCTAAAGAAACGAACGATTTTACGCTGCGTCAGCCGCGGCCTGAAGACGCACAGCGGCTTGGCGAGATCTGTTATGAGGCTTTTAAGACGATCTCAGAAGAGCATGGATTTCCACCGGATTTTCCGTCCGTTGAACCGGCAGTGGGGTTGATGTCGATGATGATATCGGTGCCGTTCGCTTATGGCGTGGTTGCTGAGGATGCAGAAGGAAGGGTCGTTGGGAGTAACTTCCTCTGGGAAATGGATACGGTCGCCGGCGTCGGTCCGATCACTATCGATCCTGCGGCGCAAAATTCCTCGATCGGCAAGGCGTTGATGAACGATGTGATCCGGCGTGGCGAAGAAAAAGGTGCGCCGTCGATACGTCTTGTGCAGGCGGCGTATCATAATCGCTCGCTGTCGCTCTATACAAAGCTCGGTTTCAATACGGTCGAACCGCTTTCGCTTATGAACGGGCCGAAGATAGGAGCCGAGATCGAAGGCTATCATGTGCGTCCGATGACAGCCGAAGACCTTGATGGTGTCGAAGAAGTTTGCAGACGAGTTCACGGCATATCGCGCCGCAACGAAGCCGCAGGTGCGATCCAACAAGGGAACGCAAAGGTCGTCGAACACGACGGCCGCATCACGGGTTACACGACCGTGCTAGGTTTTTTTGGACACACAGTTGGCGAATCGAACGAAGATCTCAAGGCCCTCATCGCCGAGGCCGAATCAATTGCCGGAAACGGTTTCCTGCTGCCGACTCGCAATAGCGAACTAATGCGCTGGTGCTTCGATCACGGGCTCCGCATCGTCATGCCGCTGAACCTGATGAGCAGAGGTGTCTATCAGGAACCTCGCGGAGCTTTTATGCCGTCGATATTGTTCTAATAATGTAAAAAGTTCGCGTATATCTGGTGGACAATATGAAATATTTAATTTTGTTGGCTTTTGTAACGATATTTGTCGTTAGCGGAATATCTCAGACACCGCCCGACGCCGATCCGGTCTTGCAGGGATCGACAACTTACAAGATGCCTCAATCGGCGATTGACGCTGAGATCGATGGGAAAGTTACGATGGCGATCCAACTCGATAAGACCGGAAAGCCTACAAAAGCAAATGTAGCCGCAGGCCCGGTCTGGCCTTGTTCAACGAATCCGAAAAAGGTTCTGGAAGATCTTTTTGCAAATCTATCCCAGGAGATGCTGAAGCTGCAATTCTTTCCAGCCATAAAAAATGGAAAGGCTGTAGAAAAAAGACATCTGGCTGTCTTTTACTCTTAAGAATCCGCAGCTCGAAACAAAAGCGGCTGTAGTCGATCCAGATGCAGGGAAGGAGAATCTTAAATTTATCAAAGGTGGCGTGGTCAATGGTAAAGCAACCTCGTTGCCGCCACCTGTATATCCGTCTGAGGCTAAGGCGACCCGCTTGGGCGGGGTAGTCACCATTCAAGTGTTAATTGATGAAAGAGGCAAAGTCATACGGGCAGGAGCTGTCAAGGGGCATCCGGTTCTTCAATTCGCGTCTCGTTACGCGGCTTGCGATGCAAGATTTACACCTACTTTACTTTCGGGCACCCCGGTCAAGGTTTCCGGCGTTATTACTTATAATTTTGTTCCGTAATCCTATTTATGGCTAAGTTAGTTTCAGCATTTGGTTATCAGGGCGACGCGATGAACTTGCCGGTGGCGAGCGTTGAGGCTTCGGTGTTGTATTATGAGTCGAAGATGGGCTTCGGTGTCGTAGAACGTGAGACCGAGCCGATCAATAAAGTTTTGTTCGAGCGTGACACCGTTCGCTTTGGGATAGCGGAGAATGGCGGTGATCCAGAGCAAGATGGCTGTGCGTTTCACATTGACGATGCGGAAGCACTTCGCAGTGAATTCATCGCAAACGGCCTCGAAAATATTGGACAGATAAAAAATGAGACCCGTGAAGACGGTTCGCGTTTCAAAGTCTTTTTCGTCATCGCTCCCGACGGCCTGTGCTACTGGTTTGGTGAAAGGATATAAGTTAGTACGGTCTAAACCTTATTAACTCCCACGATCATTTTGCCGAGATTGTTCTCTGAGAAAAAAGTACGTGATATATCGGACGCTTTTGAGAGGATCACAGCCTCGTCAGCAGCGCCAGCCTTTGCTCCTGCTTCGTTTAGGACAAAGAAACGCAGGCCTTCGTCTTTTAGCTTGCCGAGTTCGGAGATCATCCAACTGAGAGCGAGGAAATAGTCGCGGTTGAATGTCAGCACATAACGATTGGTACCGACGGCGGGCATCTTGTTGAATGGTGAATTAACGATCTCGGGCGTCAGGTATTTCTTGACGTTTTTGTCCTTCGACGACGTGTTTGTAAGTTGAATACTTCCTTGAAGTGTCTGCGGGTAAATGCTGAGCCAGCGTAGTTTACGGCGAAGCTCGTGCACCTGAGTTTCGAGTTCGGTAAAACCGGTATCATAGGTTTTTGCGAAGGCGGTTATCTTCTCGATCGATCTTTGATAGAACGATTCGATCGTCTTCATTTCCGCTTTGTCTTCCAGCCAATCGGCGTCGCGTAACTTCTTTTGTATCTTGCTGAGGCGGTCAGCGTTTTTGCCGATCCAGTTTTTGTCGATTAGCACTTTGTTCAGCGACGCAGCTTTTTCATGAGCTTTTTCCTGAGCAAATTTTGTTATAGCCGCCGGAACTTTTTTGTCGGCTGCAAACTCTTTCGCGAAATTGTCGTAGTGATCCAATGCGCCTAGGCCGTCTTCGAGCAGTTTGAAGTTATCTTCCATCTTTTTGAAACGCTTTTTGTTGTGCAGGTTGCCATAGAGTTTTGCGAGGCCTTCGAGCATAAATAGAGTTGTGCGGGCACCGTTTTGATAAAGGTAGAGAGCCGCATCGGGTTGCTTGACGGCTTCGAGCAGCATCGTTTCGAGTTGGTTGAGATAAAGTTTGAATCTTGCGGGTCCGTTTATCATATGTTTAATAATAAATGTTATACCAGATAGCTTCTTTCATTCAATGCTGAGTGTTCCGCCCTTACTAAGGTGCGGGCTTCTGCATTTTTCGCTATTCTTTTGTGAGTATGAAATTCTATTTGATCGCCTTAATATTTATTTGTACTTCGGTTGGCTCTTACGCTCAGACGCCTACTTCTGCTTCTGACGCGAAGATACCTTGGACCCTGACAGTTGTTATGTTGGACGGTGCGGATCAAGTTAACCACGCCGAAATTCCTGTCAAAGAGGCAGTCGAATTTATCGAGGCGCGTTCGCGATTTGTTTTCACCGTCAAGTACGTGAGGTCGTCCGCGAAGCACGGTTATACTCCTTATCGGATCGGGCCGGACAAAAATAAGGACAAAATACCGGACGACACGGCGTATGCGATGATGGGCTGGAATCTTCCAACAGCGGCGATCAAAGCTCTGCCGGTAAGCACTTCATACCTTTTTCTTTATAAACTCAAAGGCAAAAAGCCGGTGCAAGCGGGCTCCGCTCTTCCGATCACTTTTGGACTGATGAAAGGCGGGAAGCAGCGTCCATACGCTACGGTTCCGGTCGATATGTGGTGGTATGTGAACACGCCGCAGCAGGGTTTTAAAAGCTGGGCCGCGCAGATCTTGACGCACGAGATCAACAACACAATTCAAGCTAAGATCGAGGCTCGTCCTTACAAATGCGGGCAGCTTCTCGCGACGCAAGGCCTGCCCGGCGACAGATACGAGGGCGAACGTCTGACAAAACTCACCGACAAGTGCTATGCAAAACTTGGGAAGAATCAATGAAGTTTACAGTCGATGAATTTCTTGCAAAATTGTCTCTTGCGATGTGGATGATCTTTGCTCTGTGATCTCTGTGACTCTGTGGTGAATAGTCTTATTGTGACTTTACAAGATCTGTGTAATCCGCGGTGGCGGTTTCGATCACTTTGTGGCTTTCTTCGCGGCCGTAGGAATAGGCGATCTCGCAGATGTTCGGTTCGTCGGGCAAAGATTTGTAGGTCAGAAAGTAGTGCTCGAAACGCTGAAGGATGCCTTTGGGGAGTTGGGTGATGTCGGTATATTGCTCAAAGACTTTGTCCCCTTTTAGCACCGCGATGATCTTGTCGTCAGCCTCGCCGCCATCGATAAGACAAAAGCCGCCGATCGGCGTCGCCTTTAGGATAATGTCGCCGCGCGGGATGTGGTGTTCGGAGAGAACAAGAATGTCGAGCGGATCATTGTCGCCATCGCTCACGGCTTTACCGGATTTCGCACGGGCCATGTTGGCTATGCCTTCGCCGCAATACGTTCGAGGAATGAAGCCGTAGTTTGCGGGTACGACATTTGAATATTGCTGCGGCCGGTCGATCTTCAGATAGCCGGTTTCCTTATCGACTTCGTATTTTACAGTGTCACTCGGAACGATCTCGATGAAGACCGTAACCTCGCCGGGCGAATTGTCGTTAAGCGGAATGCCGTGCCACGGATGTGCTTTGTTTGTGCGGAACATGAGTTTAGTTTATCAGAAAGTTTGTTTACAAGATGTCCGACGAATTAGTAATTGAATACAATGGCAACGCAATTGTCATCCGATTTACGAGGCCTGAGATACGCAATCCTTTGTCTATCACGGTTCTCGAACAGTTGCATCGGATCGTTGACGACTTATCGATCGATCATGCAATTTCTACTGTGATATTTACGGGAACGGGCGAGAGTTTTGCGTCGGGTGCTGACCTAAGAGAAATAGCAGCGGTCTCGCCAGATAATGCACCGGATTTTGCTCGAAAAGGCCAGGAACTGATGACAAAGATCACTTTGTTGCCGCAAACCACAATAGCTGCGATCAACGGTTTTTGTTTTGGCGGAGCGCTCGACTTTGCGCTGGCTTGTGACAGACGGATCGCTTCGTCCAACGCGAAATTTGCTCATCCGGGAGCCGGGCTTGGGATAATAACAGGCTGGGGCGGAACGCAGCGGTTGCCGCGATTGATCGGTCAGGCTGCTGCGTTGGAATTGTTTTTTACTGCATCGCCGATCGATGCTGAGAAGGCTTTGCGAGTAGGGTTAATACACGAGATCGGTAATGATCCTTTGTCGACGGCTTTATCAAAATGCAAAGGTTGATTGTAGAATAGAACTTGTTTTTTAATGATTATGAAAGTTCAACTTGTAAAACTTGCCCACGCACGTTCGGGCGACAAAGGCGACACGGCAAACGTCGGTATCATAGCTCTCGACCCTGCGAATTATCCTTTGCTTGTCCGCGAGGTCACCGCCGAGCGCGTCAAAGAGCATTTCGGCGATATGGTCAAAGGCAATGTCGAGCGATTTGAATTGCCAAATCTTAGCGCACTTAATTTTTTGCTCCACGGATCACTTGGCGGTGGCGGTACGTTGAGTTTGATGACGGATGCCCAGGGCAAAACATTCTCTACAGCACTATTGCGGATGTATATTGATGTTGATGAAGAATCAAATGTCTGAAGTTCTGATCTCAACTAATGACAGTATAAGTGTTCTCACACTGAATCGCCCAGACAAGCGAAATGCATTAAATGATGCATTGATCGATGGGTTGAAAAGCGCTTTGCGTGAGGCTGATGCTGATCATTCGGTTCAGGCGATCGTTATTCGAGGTGCAGGAAATGATTTTTGTTCGGGCGCTGATCTGTCATCGTTACAAAAGATCGCGTTGGCTTCGTTTGAAGAGAATATCGAGGACGCTCGGAGCCTTGCGGAATTATTCCTGTTGATCCGAAACGTAAAAGTTCCCGTTATAGCTGCCGTTCATGGCCGAGCGCTTGCAGGCGGCTGTGGATTGGCGACGGCGTGCGATCTTGTGCTTGCGACAAAGACCGCTCGTTTTGGGTATCCGGAAGTGAAGATAGGATTTGTGCCTGCTATGGTTGCGGCGATACTGCGGCGAAATCTCGGCGAGAAAAAGAGCTTTGAACTGCTGACGCAGGGCTTTGAATACAGTGCCGAAGAAGCGGTCAAACTAGAACTCGTTAATCGTACTTTTGACGAAGAAGATTTTGACGCCGCTGTGCTCGAATACGCGAACGTATACACAAAGGTTAGCCGCTCCGCCGTCGAAATGACAAAGCAACTGCTCTACTCAATTGATGCCGAGAAGATTGATGATGCGATCGAAAAAGGCGTCATAACAAACGCAAAAGCGCGTATGACCGATGACTGCCAACGAGGTATTGCTAAGTTTTTGGAGAAGTAAGAGGTTCGGCGTCGGCGGTTGTTCCACGGCGGCGTACGAGCGGTTTTTCGTAAGGTTTGCGAGCTTTTAGGAAGATCGTTCTGATGAGGACGCGGCCTTGTTTTTCGGTTTTATCAACGTCGAATTCGTAAGTGTATTGTCCCGCTGAGAGTCGTTTGCAGATGTCGTCTGCGAGATGAAATGTAATTGCGTCGGCATAGTGGCCGAGAGATTCGGCAGCATGTCCGAGCAGTTCATTTTCTTCGCCGAGTAAATAAACGGGAACGTCTTCGGTCGTGGGGTCGCATTTTGAATAGAGATCGCCTAGAACGTGTCTTCGTGATAGCGATAATGGACTGAATGACATTTTTATTTCCCGTACTGAAACTGGTTAATGTAAAAGCCCGGCCTAGCTAATGCAATCGACCGGGCTTTGTGTTTTATTGGACTACCAGCGTTTTCCGCCACCGCCGCCGTAACCACCGCCGCCGTTGTTATCGCGAACCTGTGGTTTAGCTTCGTTGACCTTTAGTTCACGGCCATCTACTTCTTTGCCGTTGAGCTGTGAGATCGCAGTCTCGCCGTCAGCCTTGTTCGACATTTCGATAAATGCAAAGCCGCGCGAACGTCCAGTTTCACGATCTTCGATCAAATTTGCTGATTCTACAGGGCCGATCTCACCAAAAAGTGTGCTTAGATCCTGACTGGTTGTGTTGAAGGAAAGATTTCCTACGTATAATTTCATTATTAATTCCTTTTCCCGCATGTCGGGAATTGCTGAAGAAGTTTGTCGATCGGGCAGTGTTTCTATAGCAAGAAAGGAAAAGCCGGATTTCGGATACTCAGATATTAAAAGAGCAACACTCCTGTGTTTACCATAAAAGGCCTGCTCTCAAACTTATCCAAAAACCGATAAAGGCGAAGCGTGAAGTTCAGCTAGAACATTCACGAGAGAAGGATTGACCTTTTAACAGTGACAGGTATTACCCCCATTAGCAAGATGAAAAGTGAGTTACACCAAATTTATTGAAAATGCAACTTGCAAGATAACCCGACAAAAGTGCCTAATTATAGTAATGAAAGAACAGTCGATTGAAAAAGAGCAGCTTATTGAAATAGCAGGTGTCGTGATCGATAAACAACCGAACGCCTATTTTAAAGTTAAGGTCAACGATAGCGAGCACATTGTGCTGGCTACTATATCAGGCCGCATGCGTCGCAACCGCATCCGAATCCTCATGGGCGACCGCGTCGATCTGGAACTTTCACCATACGACCTTAGCAAAGGCCGGATTACCTACAGGCATAAATAGATAGCCTTCGATAGCACTCCGGTAGCCTAACAAGTTTCAATCCTGAGGCTTGATCATTTGAAAGAACTGGCTTCGCTGGAAGGCTATAACATGTCGTTGGTCGATAGATCTTATCTCCCAAAGTTCACCGTTTTCGATCCAAAATAGGCTCACGCTGATTGTCTTACCATTCTGAGAGATTCTAGTCATCGCTCGGTCTCTCGCGGGAGTTTGTTCAAGAACTTCACGACGAGCGGTTTCATCAATAAGAGGCTCAACCATTCTGTCGTAGATTTCGCGAGACATCTGCGGAGAAACGTAACTGTGAAAGAAAAAAGTATCACCACTTTCTTCTTTACAGCCGATACAATCTTTTGCGTACTGAACGTCACCCTCTAAAGATTGGTAAATGTAATTATCGAAACGCGATTCGCCGCCGTTGACCGCATAAAGATAACGAAACTCCGGATCACCATACAGGGTTGATTTCAGATAAAGATAAGCCCGCGAACGATTTGTGGACGAGGAGATTATCAGAGGATAACCTATCACGCACGCCACACTGACGATTAAAAATCCAACGATAACTACCGATTTTCGACTCATGCTTCGACGATATCGACCTTTGTCTCGATCAGCGACTTCGGTATCAGTGCCGGGAAATAAGCCATTATCTCTTCTACCTTTGGGCGGCCGCCCGCGAAGCCCGTTACCGAAGGCGGGCCGGTTAGGATTAGCGGGGCGATCTCTTTCGTAAATCTTTCGATGTCGGCTTTGTTGTGGCCCCGGACGCCGATGCGGAATTGGACCTCGGGAATATCAGGTGACGGCTCTCCTGACAGGTGTCCGTGAGTAGCGTTGACGCCGACAAATTCTGAAAGGACTACATCGAACTTCAAGCCGAGGCGGTCGAGGCGTTCGCGAAGGATCTTGTCGGCGCCTTTGGCTTTTTCGTAGGCTTCGGGCCAGGAATAGACCAGTGTGCCGACGGATTTCCATCCGTCGGAATATGCGATGGAAACTTTGTAGAAGTCGGTTTTAGGATTGCCTTTGATGCCAAAGACGCGGACCTTGTTATCACCTGCGTCTTCTAAATGGATCGACGAAAAATCAGCGACCACGTCCGGCGTTATGTAGGCTTTCGGGTCGCCCATTTCGTAGAGAAGCTGTTCTTTTACCGATTGAATATTCACGCGGCCGCCTGTGCCTTCGTGTTTGGTGACGATGAACTCGCCGTTAGTCGAAGCCTCGACGATAGGGAAGCCGATGTTTGCCATGTCAGGGATGTTTTGCCAATCGTACTGGCAATTGCCGCCACTAGACTGTGCACCACACTCGATAATGTGCCCGGCGATCGTTCCGGCCGAGACCTTGTCCCAATCGTCAAACGCCCAACCGAATTCGTGCATCAGCGGAGCGAGCGTCAAGCCCGTATCGGTCAATCGTCCGCCGACAACGACATTTGCTCCTTTGCCGAGGGCTTCGACGAGCGGCTCTGCGCCGAGATAGACGTTTGCCGACTGCACTTTGTCGCGGATAGCTGAGAGCGGTTCGCCTGTGTCCATGCTGTTGATCTCGACGCCGTCGGCGATGAATTTATCGAGCTTGTCGAGAACGTCATCACCTGTTACTACACCGATCTTTATCTTGCCCGCGAGGCCAAGTTCGCGTGCTTTTTCGCGGATCGCTTCTGCACAACCAATTACGTTGACGCCGCCAGCGTTTGAAAGAACTTTGATATCGTTTGCGACGCAATCCGGCATTATCTCGCCCATCAAAGCTACAAAATCGCGCGCGTATCCGGCGTTTGCGTCACGAGCACGCTGCTTTTGCAGGATCGACATTGTGACCTCTGCCAGATAGTCGAGCATCAAATAATCGATCGGCCCATTTCGAACCTGATCAACCGGAGCCGACAGCATGTCGCCCCAAAAACCTTGTCCACCCGCAACTCGAATTGTTGATTTCATAATTTAAGAATAAAAAAATAGGCAGCAAAACGTTAATCTTACTGCCTATTTTTCCTAATGTTAGAATTTTTGTCGTTATAATGCACGCTTGGTTGTTCCAGTCGCCTTGTGGTAAACCCATTTTGTACCGTTTTTGGTCTTGACCGCAACCCAAGTTGCACCATTCCATGATTTTCTGGCGACCCATTTCGTGCCGGTCCAAACCCGACCACCGACGACAGCGCCTTTGCGGTAGGTCGTTTTGGCGACGCTCTTGCCGCTTTTATAAACCGTTTTTGAGGTGTCTGCCGTCTTACCGGCCACCTTTTTCGTCGTGTCTACGGTGGTGTCCGCGACCTTTTTTGTTGTATCAGTTATGGCGTCGCCAGCCTTTCCTAACGTGGATTCCTGAGCTGACGCCTGGCCCGGGGCTAACACACAGTAGACTGCGAACGTGAATCCAATTGATAACAAAGCTGTTTGAAATTTTCTCATATAAATTATTCCCCCAAAGGATCATTGTAAAAACTATAAACAGTTTGATGTTACCGCCGTTCTGGTAGATGTCTGTAATCTACCCTACAAATCATTGCGCCCGCACGTTCTTGCGAATAAAAGTCACGATGTCTTCTGTCGATGTGCCGGGAAGAAATATTTCGGAAACGCCGTTTTCCTTGAGCTTCGCAATATCTTCTTGTGGAACGATGCCGCCGACGAGCACCAAAGTGTCGTCCATTCCATTCTGACGGAGAAGATCGACGATGCGCGGGCAAAGCGTGTTGTGAGCTCCGCTCAGGATTGAGATCCCGACCGCATCAACGTCTTCCTGCAACGCGGCGGATGCTATCATCTCGGGCGTTTGACGCAAACCTGTATAGATGACTTCCATTCCGGCGTCGCGCAAAGCACGAGCTATTACCTTCGCACCGCGGTCGTGACCGTCGAGGCCGGGCTTTGCCACCAAAACTCTTATCTTTCTTTCACTCATTGGCTTCAAGTATATTAGCGAACAAATTGTCCAAGCAAACCGTCCGGCTTGATATATGGTTTTAACTCTTTCCAAGTTAGAAAGAATTCGCCCGTCGGCTGTAGTGCCAAAGCAACATGCGGAAACCCATAATCGTGATGAAAGATCACGCCGTTCTCATCGATCTCAAATTCATCCAGCTTTACCTTGCTGTAGGTTTCAGAATCGTTAAAGATGCCCGAAAGATCTTCGTCTTTTGTTTCGGGAGCGTTTTTAAGCTCCATTATCGTCTTTTTAACTTCGTCATCTTTAATCTTTGCGAGTTTCGTGAGAAGTCCGCTCGTGTTGATGAAAACATCTATCGGGCGAATGCGTGTGCCGGTCGACGTGTTTACGACAAGGTATTTTGTCGAACCTGACGGATAAGCACCAGTGCCTTGTATCGTGAGCGAGATGCTGAGCATCTTGTTCGCATTGTAATTGACGTCATAATTTGCTTCCTCAAGCCACTGAATTTCATTCATCTCCTCACGGAGCTTAAAATCGAATGCCTTTTCATAGCTGAGAACAGCTTCGATCTTTTTGGATAAAGCGGGCGTGGCAGCCTTGATCTTGGGATAAGTTATCGTAAAACTCTTCTTAAAGTCCATGATCGGTTTTGGCCGTTTGTAGGTTACTTTTTTAGCGGAGATCGTCACTTGAGCCAACGTCGGAATGCTAAAAACTGCGATCGCGATCAAAAGGATGATTAGCTTATTTTTCATAATTGATGATCAATGTCCATGTTTGGCGATGCGAAGATGCATCGCAGTTTTGATGCAAATGTCTGCTGCCGCTTGACCGCTTCAAACATCTCAAACCAGCCGTGCGTGTTGATCCATAGCGGATTGTAACTATTGATCGGCTTAATGATACCGTAGCGCGGTTCTTCGGTCTCGCTGACGAATGAACCAAAAATCCTGTCCCAAATTATAAGCACACCGGCATAATTTTTATCCAGATACGGATTGTTGACGCCGTGATGGACTCTGTGGTGCGACGGAGTGTTAAGGATATGTTCAAGTGGGCCGAGTGTTTTGATAAATTTTGTGTGTATCCAAAATTGATAGATCAGATTGAAGCCGTGCATCACGGCAAACATCCACGGAGCAAAGCCGAGCAGCATGATCGGGGCATAAAAGATCCAATGCAGAATGCCCGAAAACCAGCTCTGTCTCACGGCGACACTAAGATTGTAGTGTTCGCTCGAATGATGGACGACGTGGAAATTCCAAAACAGCCGCGATTCGTGGCTTACGCGATGGAAAATGTAATACGCAAAGTCATCGACAAAGAATAAAATTACCCAAGTCCACCATGCCTCGGCAGGGAATTTATACGGAGAGATCTCATAGCAAAATAGATAAATTGAACCAATTACAAGGCCAAACAACGCTCCCCAAACGACGCTCATAAAGCCCATGAAAATATTGCCCCACGTGTCTTTATTGTCGCGGTATTCGTCCGAACCTTTGCGGTGAGACCAAAAGGCTTCGAGAGCGATCATCAACGCGAAAAAAGGAATGGCAATAACTGTCGGCCTCAGCATATTTTCCAAATCAAAACATTGCAGTTTAAGTAGAGCATATTTTTCGTCCAAATTTCACCGGTCTACACTCTTAACCTTGGAACAAATACTACTTCTTCCTACCGCGGTAGTAAGAATTCCTACCCCTTCCTACCATGAAACGGTCGTGGAACGCGTAACCTGTTGTGTTTACTGTCTTTATTGCATTCGTTCCGTTCAGTCGCAATTTTAAAAAAAATCACCATATTCAGTTCACTAATTTGTCCACTTATCATCCAATATTACTGTCCGCATCGTCGTAACATTAGTTTTGCCTTCGGTCGATATTATCGGACAAACTGACTTGGACTATTGATACGAAAATTATAACATAAATGTTGCGTGACTGTTCGCGCATCTCATTGACGCAACAAACGTGGAATTGCAGATGAAAAAAGTAATTAAAATATTGGCAATTATCATTGTCGGAGTGTTGGTGGTCATACAGTTTTTCAGGATCGACAAAAGTGAACTTCCGGTCAATCCAAGTGAAACGCTCGAAGCGGCCGTCAGTGTGCCGCCAGACATCAAGCTGATATTGGGCCGTTCGTGTAATGATTGCCATTCGAATAAGACCGTTTATCCGTGGTATGCAAATATTCAACCTGCGGGTTGGTTTCTTAAGAGTCATATCGACGACGGTAAGCGTCATTTAAATTTCAGCGTTTTTAATACTTACGCGGCAAAAAAGAAAGCTCATAAGCTTGAAGAGTTATGTGAAATGGTCGAATCAAAGCAGATGCCGCTGCCGTCGTATCTGTGGATCCATAGGGACGCGGTTCTAAAGGATACCGAGGCAAAGGCGTTGTGCGACTGGGCGAACCAGGAAAAGGCTAAAATACCCGAGGCGTGATTCATTAAGGGCTTATTAGGAACCCAGACTCGCCGAACGCCGTATATTTAGCAGGGGAGTGTTTCAGCGATGTTTTGTCCGAGCTGCGGTGGCCAAAATGCTGTCGATCAAAAATTTTGCCGTTCGTGTGGTATGAACCTGGAAGAGACGGCTTCATCAATGCTTGAGCAATTTCCGAGTGGAGCCGTCAATGCTTTGGATCGGCAGGAAAAGGCGCTTGAGAGGTTTGGAGCATTGGCATTTGGTGGGTTTTGGGTCGTTGACGGAGCGGCCGTAGTTGCTCTAATTTACGTTATTTAACGAAAATGATCTTATCTGGAAGCCAGCCTATCGCCGGAATTTTTTTGATGGCCTTTCTCGTTTTTGCCGCTCTTTCACTTACCTATGTCGTTTGGCGTGAATCTTTAAAGGAAAAGCAGAAGAAAGTCGCATCATCACGCGATTTGAGTGCTTTGCCCGATCACACGCCAAATCTTTTGACAGACAGACCTTTCGAACCTCCCCCAAGCGTTGTTGAAGATACGACAGCACTTCTAAGTACTAAACCAAAGACAAAAAATCTCGACTAATACCGACCTGGCATTTTTTCCTATCGAAAATTCCAAAGTTTGTAGTAAAATACTCTAAATGTCACTGCTTTCGATAGTTCACTACCCTGAGCCGGTATTGCTGTCGGTCGGGAAGCCGGTCGGGGAAGACGAGTTCAACGGTGAACTCGAAGCACTTGTCGCGGATATGTTCGAGACCATGGAAAACGCGGGCGGCGTTGGGCTTGCGGCTCCGCAGATTGGTGTTTCGAAGCGGCTTTTTGTTATGGATACGCCTGTTGAGGATGGTGATAATGAGCGTCATGTGCTTATTAATCCTGAAATAGTTCGGGTCGAGGGCGAACAGGTCGGTGACGAAGGCTGTCTTTCGTTTCCGGGACTGTTTCAAACTGTAAAAAGGGAAATGCGTGTTATTGCTCGTGCAAGGAATGTAAAGGGTAAGGAATTTGAGCTGGATGTGACAAATCTCGCGGCACGATGCATTCTGCACGAGACGGATCATTGCGACGGCATCGTTTTCTTGGATCGAATGACAACACTCAAGCGGGAAATGGCTAAGCGAAAGATCAAAAGATTACAGAAAACGGGGAAATGGAATTAGACGTGGATATTCAAGATACAAGATTGACAGCAGAACTGGGTTCGAGTGGAGAGTTGAATAAATACCTTAGCGAAGGCTGGGTGCTGCTGCTTAGCTATGTTAAACGAGCAAGCGACGCGCAGCAGCCTCGATTTGTCGTTGGATGGCAGAGTGAAAGCCCACCGGTCTTTCCCGAACTGCTTGACGAGTGGGAACAACGCGAGATGCGCAGACAGAAGCTTGGCTAATGGAAACCGGTAGCCCAGAATCATTTCTTTTTTCTCGGAATTATTTTAAAATATGTCTGAAAGCCAATAATACAGACTTCTGACAGCAATCTCTTGCCCGAGACGCTGTCAGGATAGAATCTTTAGTAAGAGTGCCCAAAACGGAGCTAATTACTATGTCGCAAATAGACAATTTCTTTATCAGGGCAGCATTTGTCTTTGTTCTTTTCGCATCTGCGGTTTCTGTGGCATTTGCACAGACGACAATATTCAACATTCCGACCGCCGACACGCTGGCGCGCGGTTCATGGAATCTCGAAGGCGATTTTATCGCAAAGCCAACTCGCTACAGCGAAGGTGGATACCAGACTTATGGTTACCGCGTAGCTTACGGGCTGAATCACAAGACCGAGATCGGTTCAAATTTTTACCACACTTGGAATGGAGACAACTCGACCGGCCAAGTGGAATTCAGCGTTAAACGCAAGATCTACGAAAGCGAAAAGCACGGCTTCAGCATTTCTGCGGGAACTGTTCTGTTCGTGCCGTTAAAGAGTGTTGCAGGTGACAGAACCTCGGTGATGGTTTATGGCAACGCCCGTAAGACTATCAATTCGCTCGGCGGAATGACTGCCACCGGCGGCGTTTATTCGGTCTTTCGAGGGCCCAAGGAATTTGGCACACGCACCGGAGCGATGGTTGGAGTTGTACAGCCGATAAATAAGAAAGTCAGCTTTGTGGCCGACTGGTTTTCGGGGAATAATAGGCTGGGCTATGCTTCGGCGGGTGTAAATTTCAACATCACCAGCCGTCAATATCTTTTGACAGGATACAGTTTTGGAAATTCCGGCCGCGGCAACAATGCTTTGGCGGCTTATTACGGACTTACTTTCTAATAAATATATGCAAACACAAAGAACATTGGACGAATTTAGAAACGAACCATTTACAGATTTTTCGACGCCGGAAAATGCGGAAGCGATGAAAGCGGCTATCGAAAAAGTGCGTGGCGAACTCGGGCGCGAATATCCCATAATTATTGACGGCGAAAACATCTCGCTCGAATCAAAATTCCAGAGCATCAATCCATCCAAAACTTCTGAGATTGTTGGAGTTTTCTCCGAAGGCGATACGAATACTGATCTTGTAGAAAAGGCGATCACTGCTGCGACAAAAGCATTTGCTTCATGGCGAAATGTGCCTGCGGAGACGCGGGCGGATTATCTTTTTAAGGTTGCGGACATTATGCGGGAGCGCAAACACGAGCTTTCGGCTTGGATGGTGTTTGAAGTTTCTAAGACCTGGGCTGAGGCTGATGGCGACACGGCTGAAGCAATAGATTTTTGCGAGTTTTACGGCCGTGAGATGCTTCGTTGGGCCAAGGAACAGCCGGTTACGCCTTATCCGGGCGAGAAGAACAGATTTGAGTATATTCCGCTGGGTGTCGGTGCGGTGATTCCTCCGTGGAATTTCCCGCTCGCGATCATGGCTGGAATGACGATGGCTGCCGTAGTTTCAGGAAACACCGTTGTTCTTAAACCTTCGTCTGATTCGCCAACCATTGCTGCGAAGTTTATGGAGATCGTCGAGGAAGCTGGGCTTCCAAAAGGCGTTGTGAATTTTATAAGTGGTAGTGCGAAGACGGGCGAAGCGATGGTCACTCATCCGAAAACGCGTTTCATTTCGTTTACCGGTTCAAAAGGCGTGGGTCTACATATCAATGAAGAGGCTGCAAAAGCGCGACCGGGACAAATTTGGATCAAACGCGTTGTCGCCGAAATGGGTGGCAAAGACGCGATCGTTGTCGCCGATGATGCTGCGGATCTTGACGCGGTTGCAAGCGGTGTTGTCGCGGCTGCGTTTGGGTTTCAGGGTCAGAAGTGTTCGGCGTGCTCGCGGTTGATCGTTGACGAAAAAGTTCACGATGAACTGATGGAAAAGATCGTTGCTCTAACCAAAGATCTCAAGATAGGCCTGCCGACTGAAGGAGACACAAATGTCTCGGCTGTTATCAATAGACGCTCGTTCGACACAACGCTCGGATATATTAAGAAAGGTATTGACGAAGGCGGCAAAGTTTTGACCGGCGGCAGTGGCGACGATTCAAAAGGCTTTTATATCGAGCCGACTATTATTGACAACGTTGCTCCTGGGGCGACGATCGAACAGGAAGAAATTTTTGCTCCTGTACTTGCAGTTATAAAGGCACGAGATTTCGATCACGCGCTTGAGATCGCGAATGATACCGAGTTCGGATTGACCGGGGCGTTGTATTCTGCATCACAGGAAAGGCTCGACCGCGCATGCCGTGAGTTTCATGTCGGTAATCTTTATCTGAACCGCAAATGTACCGGAGCTTTGGTCGGCGTCCACCCATTCGGTGGGTTTAATATGAGCGGAACGGATTCGAAGGCAGGCGGACGGGAATATCTGCTGCAATTCATGCAGGGTAAGTCCATCGCTCAGAAAATATAGACTGTCAATTGTAAATTGTTTATTGTTAATCGGCTTTAAATATCCAATTAACAATTTTGCAATTCACAATTAACAATGGAAGAAAATGTTAACTTCTGATTAGGGTTAGCATTTTTTTATTTGTAAATAGAATGAAGATTGTATTCATGGGAACGCCAAAAGCGGCTGTGCCGTCGCTGGAAAAGATATTGCTGGACGGGCATGAGGTCGTGGCAGTTTATACACAGCCTGACAGGCCTTCGGGGCGCGGAAATAAGATCGTTTTCTCGCCTGTGAAGGAATTTGCGATTGAGAAAGGACTAGCGGTATTTCAGCCGCTGAAGATCAAAACGCCGGAGACTCTTGAAACATTTCGATCTCACAACGCCGATTTGGCTGTCGTAGTTGCTTACGGCCGCATCTTACCGGAAACTTATTTAAGTGCTTATCCAAACGGAGCGATCAATGTGCATTTTTCGCTCTTACCGAAATATCGTGGTGCTGCTCCGGTTAATTGGGCGATCGTTAATGGCGAAAAGAATACCGGCGTAACGACGATGCGGATGGACGAGGGACTGGACACCGGGGATATTCTGCAGCAAAACTCAACGAACATTGGCAATGACGAGACTGCTGTAGAGTTAATGGAAAGACTGTCGATCTCAGGAGCGGAATTGCTGTCGGGAACGCTTACGAATTTGGCAACGTTGACGCCGGTCGCACAGGATGAATCGCAGGCGACTTTTGCGCCCTTAATGAAAAGGGAAGATGGACAGATCGATTGGCGACTAAGTGCACGGGAGATAGCAGATCGCATTCGCGGTTTTCAACCATTTCCGAGTGCGTTCACACATTTTCAGCAATTGCGTTTGACGCTTTGGCGAGCGCATGTCTACGCAATGGAAAACGAAGGCCACTTCGCTGAGGGCGAAGTTATTAAAGTGGATGGTCAACTCGTGATCGGCTGCGGCAATGGTTCGAGTTTGTTGGTCGAGGAATTACAGCTAGAGGGTAAACGGCGGTTGCCGACGCGCGATTTTCTTAATGGTGTAAAATTACGTAAAGGCGAGATTTTAGGTCGAGCATCTTATGGAGAGTGAAACTCAGTTTCAAATAATTGCTTTCTACGAATTCAAGGATCTGAGTGGCGTTGCCGCTCTCGGTCAGATCAAGGAGCGTTTGAAGGCGTTGTTGCTGGAGGTCGAAGTTCGCGGAACGATCATTCTTGCAAATGAAGGCTTTAACGGAATGGTTTGCGGTGATATGAGCCAGATCTCGGTTTTTATAAAAAGAGCAGAAGATATCTTAGATACAAAACTTATTGTCAAATCGTCGTTTTTCAGTGACGCACCTTTTCGAAAGATCGACGTTAAGATCAAGCCCGAGATCGTTACCTTAAAGAAATCGGTGGATATGTCGCTCGGTCAAGGTACTCATGTGAAGTCGGATGAGTGGAATCGGTTGATCTCCGATCCGAATACAGTTGTTCTCGACACGCGAAACGACTATGAGTACAAAACAGGAACATTCAAAGGGGCGATCAATCCCAATACAATTAAATTCAGTGATCTGCCGGAGTTTGTTGCGGAGAATCTTGATCTAGAAAAGCATCAGCGAGTCGCAATGTTCTGCACCGGCGGCATAAGGTGTGAGAAGTTTGCTCCGTATCTTAAGCAGATCGGCTTTAAGGAAGTCTTTCAATTGGAAGGCGGAATTTTGAAATATTTCGAAGAAACGCCTGTCGAGGAAATGCTGTGGGACGGAGAGTGTTTTGTCTTTGATGAACGAGTGACAGTAAATAAACATCTTCAAAAGGGAATTGGGTCCGACTATTCACAGCGGCATGCTAATGCGAAAAAGCCGCCTTACAAGGTCAAGGAATGAAGGTCTCACCGGCTCGCCTTGCCGCATTCAATGTTCTTTTGCGAATAGAGACCGAAAGATCGTTTTCGTCTGTTCTATTGCCTGCCTATGAAGCTGAATTGTCAGCTCCTGATCGTGCATTGTGTCATGAATTAACGCTTGGCACGTTGCGTCGTCAGATGTATCTCGACCGCGTGATCGACCATTGTTCGAAAGGTAAGAAACTGGATAATGCTGTGCGGGTTGCTCTTCGGCTTGGCGTATATCAGCTGCTGTTTCTCGACAAGATTCCCGCCTATTCTGCAGTGGACGAAAGCGTAAATCTTGTTCAAATTGCAAAGAAAACATCGGCGAAAGGTTTTGTAAATGCGATCCTTCGGCGAGTGACGAAAGAAAGACCGGAACTCGTATTCAAAGACGAGGTGGAGCGTTTGAGTATCGAAACTTCGCACCCACGTTGGCTGATCGAGAAATGGATTGATGAGTTCGGCTTTGAACAAGCGGAACAATTGGCGTCAGCTAACAATCAAGCCGGTGGACATGCGTTTCGTTTGCTCGGTGAGACAAGATCAGACACGTTTAATTCTCGGAGGTCCGAATTTGTCGAAGGATGCTATTTGACGGATAGGATCGACAGCAATTTGATTGCTGCTGCTGAGAAGCATGAAATCTATTTTCAGGATGAAGGGTCGCAGATGATCGGCTGGTCGGTCAAAGTTCCGGCTGGCGGCAATTTTCTGGATGTGTGCGCTGCTCCAGGAGGCAAGACGGGGCTTATTGCGAATCGACATGCTCCGAGTGTCGGCATTGCGGTTGCCGGTGATCTGTATTGGCAGCGAGTAGTTGGATTACGCGACAATTGCCGGCGACAGGGCGTTGGCGACATTCCTGTCGTTCAATGTGACGCTGAAAAGGTACTGCCATTTGCAGACAACAGTTTTGATGCAATTTTGATTGATGCTCCTTGCTCAGGGACTGGCACGATTCGTCATAATCCGGAACTTCGGTACTTTATCAACCCCGACGACATTACTGAACTATCTAATAAACAACTCGCAATATTGGAAAACGCATCAAAACTCGTAAAATCAGGCGGATGGATGATCTATTCGACATGCTCGCTTGAGAAGGAAGAAAACGAGATGGTTTGCGGTAGATTTTTGAATGAAAATAGCAATTTTCAATTAGCTCTACCTGACGTGCCGGATCGTTTTCTTACGAATGAAGGGTTTGCCCGCATGTTTCCGCATCGTGACGGAATGGACGGGTTTTTCATTGCCGAGTTTCGTAAAAATTAGGGGAGTGGTTGTGTTAAAGTTCCTTGTTTATTACAAAAGTGATAGACTTTCGTTTTGATTTTCGGAGAGATTAAGAAGTGAGCATAATTAAGTCAGGATTCTCAGTTTTAGGGCGTTTGGCGGCGATGGGTCTGCTTGCGGTCGCATTCCTTTTTGGGCTCGCAACTGTTGTCTATATGTCGCTCCAGGGATCCGAAGTTCAGGTGCCGGAGATAACGGGCAAGGTCTTTTCTGATAGTGAAAGGGAACTCGCTGCTCTCGGTTTAAAGATCAAAAAGCGGGCAGATCGCAATAGCCCGGAAGCGATCAACACGGTCATTGAGCAATTACCAAAACCTGGAGAGACTGTAAAGACCGGGCAGATGATACTCGTAGTTACCAGCAAAGGTGAAGGCGAAAACGGCGACAAAAACACGCTTAAGAAGTTACCGGAAGAGGACGATTCGGAAAAGATAGAGGAGATGATCGACGACAAACCGAAAAAGTCCAAATCCAATTCAAATTCATCACGGAAAAAAGCCGACACTACGCGCGATGTGACGGGAAATAATACGGATACGAACTCTAACTCCAATTCTGATTCAAATTCGCAGTCCTCAAATTCGAATAAAAAAGAAACTGGGTCAAACAATAATTCCAGTGAGAAATCTAATAAGAATGCTCAGACTCCCGACAAAAAGGGACAGCCGACTTCCGGGCCGAAGCCGTCCGGTGAGATTCGGCCTAAACCACAGCGACCATAGGCACTTGAGCAACGGAAAAGACGTTTTGTGCAACAAAATAGAAGAGTAAAGGACGAATGTTTGAAATAGCTCCGTCGATACTTTCGGCAGATTTTACAAAGCTTGGAGAGGCGATCGCTTCGGTCAGATCAGGCGGTGCAAATATACTGCACGTCGATGTGATGGATGGCCATTTTGTGCCGAATATCACTATCGGACTTCCGGTCGTTAAATCGATCCGGAAGGCAACGGATATGACTATCGACGCGCACCTGATGATCGAGGAGCCCGGACGTTATGCTGTCGAATTCGTCACAGCAGGGGCAGATATGGTCTCCGTTCACGTTGAGGCGGACGTTCATCTTCAGCGGACACTGACCGCGATTAAGAATGCCGGTGCAAAGGCGGGAATTGCTATAAATCCGGCTACGCCGATCGAATGTTTAACGGAAGCATTGCCTTATGCGGACTTTGTTTTATTGATGTCGGTGAATCCGGGCTTTGGCGGTCAGAAATTTATACCGACGATGCTGGATAAGCTGAGGCGGCTAAAGGAAATGATCGATGCTCGCGGGCTTTTGACCGAGATCGAGATCGACGGCGGGATTGATGCATCAAACATTAGCGAAATCGCCGCTGCGGGTGCAAATATCGTGGTCGCAGGTTCGGCGGTATTTTCTCAGGGCGATCCCGCGGCGGCCGTTACCAAGCTTATCGAAAAGGGAACCGTGTGGGTTTAAATCCAAATACATCAGAAACTATTATGTTTTTTCTTACAAAAAAGATCGTTTTTCTTTCGGTATTGGTGATGATCGGTCTAGTTGCAACGGGACTTGGGCAAGCCAAACCAGGTGATGGAACAGCTTCACAGCGTCTCGACGTAATGGGGCAGAAGCTTACGATTATGCGCCGTTCACTGAATAGTCTTGTTTCGGTATTAAAGGATGAGAATAAAGCCGACAAGTCAAAGAAAGACGAAAAGGAAAAACCTGACACTCCATTAAACCGTCTGATCGCTCTCGAAAAAGACGCTGCCCGGCTACAGTCTGACGTAAATTCGCTCAAAGGTAAGGTCGATCGTGGTGAAAAAGTTGAAAATAGTGAGGTCGATTCGATCGAACAGTCTGTAGCCGAACTGCAGATAAGAGTAGAGGCGGCTCAATTAGAGACAGCGACAACACGAGCGCTGCCAACCTCCAATGTAGGAAAGCCGAGGGATAAAAAGAAGAAAGGGAAATTCTTAGGTATTTTTGGTAGTGGCGATTCGGATGAATATGAGGATCTCATAGGAAGTGTGTCGCCGGGCCGTGATCGCGAGCTTTTTATTGTTGCTACTCGTGAAGTGCGTAAAAAAAGCTATGACGTCGGGCGGCTTCTTTTCCAGACGATCATCACGACCTATCCTGACTCACCGTACCTGCCGATGTCGAAGCTTGCTGTAGGTGACTCCTTCTTTCTTGAAGGTTCAACAAGTGCGCTTATTCAGGCTGTCGCAGCATATCAGGATTGGCTGACATTTTTTCCGACGCATCCTCTTGCGGACAGAGTCGTTTTGAAAATAGCTGAATCAGAAATGAGGCAGATAGGTTTGCCGGATCGTGACGCGACGAGAGCAAAGCGTGCCGAAACAAGGTTAAAGGCTCTTCTTCAGCAATATCCAAATTCATTTCTTAAGCCGGAAGCTGAACAGCGTCTGCGTCAAGTTCAAGATAATCTTGGGCTGCACAACCTGCTGATAGCAAATTATTATTACACCCTGTCAATCGAACAGAAAAAAGGAGGGCTGAAAGGTGCTCAGTCGCGTTACCGCGAAATCATAGACAAATATCCAAATTTCTGTTTTCAGGACGAGACCCTCTATAAATTAGCCGTTACATACCAGATCGAGGAAGAGACCGATCAGGCGGCTAAGTATTATCAGAGAATAGTCAGCGATTATCCGAACAGCGATTATTTAGAACGATCGACAGAACAGTTGAAATTGATCGGGGCGACTGTTCCGGAAACAAACTCGGAAAGGCTGAATGTCACGCCGTGCGCCCAGCCTTCGTTCTTTCAGAATTTTAAAAATGAACTATTCGGCATATATCCGATGACAATCGACAAGGATGGCGTTTTGATCTCAAAAGACTTTGATAAAGAGAAATTTGAGCTTATAGATCAGATCATTGAAAATCAGGGCGACATTTTAAGCAACCAGATCCCGCAAGCGTTGACGACGATCATTCCCGATCGGCAACCCACTCCGGCAACATTGGCCCCCGGAGGTCAGAAATAATGTCGAGGCCTGTCATCCTTAGCCTAAAAATAGCAGCCCTTTGGCTGCTATTTTTTTTTCATATTCCTCCAACAGTATTTTTTTATTGACATCAGGTGAGAAAATCCCGTAACCTCAAAAGAGGCTTAATTCTCAAGCCGCACGGGCCTTCCTTACCCGTGTAAACAATAATCCAGTTTTTTTCACTCGAAATTGACGGGCCTCATCAGCCCTGCCCTCTAATTATGTTAAAACGCACTGCCCTGTCGCACTCCAATTTTGTCCGCAATGCTATTCTCACTTTTGCTGTTGGACTATTTTTCGCTGTATCTGCCAATGCTTCGCAAGGCTCGGGCTTTGCATTCATAGATTCGATGAAAGAATTTTTTGGCTTTGATCCGATGGCGAATGTCACAGGCTCTTCCGAGACTGCGGGTTCGGCGATGGCTCCATTCGAAGTTAACGCCACGACAACAGTTTTCACGGATGATTTCGGAACAAATACGAGTGCTGCATACACCACGAGTGGAGCGATCGGAGCGAGTGCCTGGAGCGTTTTGCGCTCAGGTGCTGACTGGGGCTCGAGGCGTAATACAAGTCCAACTCAATTAGAAATCACTAATGATATTGGTGGAACGGCAAATGTAAATGGTTGGGCGTTAGCAAGTACAGCGACTTCTTCATTTAACAGTCCCTATAACACCACACTTAGTTCGAATACAGGTTTGGTGACATGGACGTTCAATATGAGACAGATCCAAACCAATCCGAGTGGATTTGGAGCAGGGAATTATGGTGCTGCTTTTATTCTGGCGGGTACGTCTGATACAGATAATGATTCCGGCAGCGGCTATGCGGTTGTTTTGGGAGGAGCAGGAGGAACCGATCCTCTGAGGCTTGTACGTTATGTTAACGGACCTCAAGGCACATTGACCGGTATTATCACTTCAAATACAGCGGGACTGACGGACTTTGGTGCTGAGTATTTGAGTGTTAGGGTAACGTATTTCCCTTCCACCAATACTTGGGAAATGTTCTTGAGAAATGACGGAGCAACTGCATTTGCCAATCCGGCAAGCGGAACTCTGACATCTCAAGGAACTGCCGTAAACAGCACAAGCACGGGTATAGTTTTGGGCTTGATGGGAGCATACTGGCAAGGTGGAACAACTGCCACGCAACCAGCATTTTTCGACAATGCAACGGTTACCGTTAATGAGCCCGACCCGACGCCGTGCGGCGGCGGTACTTTTGGCTATACAGGGCCGGCAGTTGCGATTGCTGATAACACGGCAGCCGGAACTAATTTCACTATTCCGGTGAGCGGAGTCGGAAGTATAACGGATGTTAATTTCAGATTTGATGGTACTCAGAGCGCTGATCCCGTATCTACTACGCCCGGTATTAACCACTCCTGGGTTGGCGACCTCATTGTGAGGGTTACGTCACCTGGCGGAACAACGGTAACGGTATTTGATCGGCCCGGATTCACCGGTACGGGATTTGGCTGTAACAGCAATAATCTTGCGCAGATCGTACTCGATGACGATGGTGGATTTCCGGCTGTTGAAGTTCAGTGCGGAGCCAATTCGGCTGCGGCATTTCCCATAGGAACATTCTCGCCAAATAATCTGATGGGTGCGTTTGATGGTCAGGATCCAAACGGAAACTGGACGATCAACATAAGTGACAATGCTGTCGGAGATACGGGATCCGCTCGTGCGTTCTCGCTGGTGATCGGCAGCGTCTGCTCGACACCAACCGCCACCGCCACCGCCACGGATACGCCCGTAAGTACACCTTCGAACACACCAACGGATACTCCGGCTCCAACAGCGACTGAGACGTTTACACCTACGCCTACGGATACGCCGACTGCGACTGCGACTGCAACGGAAACATTTACATCGACTGCAACTGACACTCCGACAGATACACCAACGGCTACAGCGACGGAGACATTTACTCCGACTCCGACGGACACGCCGACCGATACGCCAACCGCGACAGCAACTGAGACTTTTACGCCGACTGCAACAGCTACAAATACGGAGACCTCTACGGCCACTAACACTCCTTCTGCGACGGCGACAAATACGCCGTTAACGGTATCAATGCCGAATTTGACGGAGACGCCAGGTTTAATTGTGGTTCCAATCTCTGTGGGAGACCTAACAGGTCTGGGAGTGATCTCGTATGACCTTCAGGTCACATTCGACCCAGCAGTTGTGACGCCTGCTTCTCCTGCCTTCGCACAAGGAGGTACATTGAGTAGCGGAATGGCTATAACTCCGAATTCTGCATTTCCCGGCCATTTGATAATTTCGGCATTCACTACATCTGCCTTGGCTGGTTCAGGAACACTGCTGAATCTCAGATTCAACGTGGTGGGAACTCCGGGAGCATCAACGGCACTGGCCTTTGAGAATTACACTGATCCTGGCTCGGGTTTTCACTTTGGATTCCGATTCAATGAAGGCGATCCTGCTTCGGTTACAGTAAATGGAAGTGTAACAATTCCGGCTGCAACGCCTACCAATACTCCGACGGACACTCCGACCGCAACGGCTACAGAAACATTTACTCCAACGCCGACTGACACTCCAACTGATACACCAACGGCAACGGCTACGGAAACATTTACTCCGACCCCGACGGATACACCAACGGATACGCCTACGGCAACGGCGACAGGGACGTTTACTCCGACGCCGACAGACACTCCGACAGATACACCAACGGCAACGGCTACGGAAACATTTACGCCAACGCCGACGGATACACCAACGGATACGCCTACGGCAACGGCGACAGAGACGTTTACTCCGACGCCGACAGACACTCCGACAGATACACCAACGGCAACGGCTACGGAAACATTTACGCCAACGCCGACGGATACGCCGACTGACA
The DNA here is from genome assembly GCA_016711345.1 of Chloracidobacterium sp. NCBI lineage: Bacteria > Pseudomonadati > Acidobacteriota > Blastocatellia > Chloracidobacteriales > Chloracidobacteriaceae > Chloracidobacterium > Chloracidobacterium sp. The sequence goes on along the minus strand of JADJTD010000001.1, from coordinate 3,836,330 downwards.
CGCCAACGGCAACCGCGACGGAGACATTTACTCCGACGCCTACGGACACTCCGACTGATACGCCAACAGCAACCGCGACGGAAACCTTTACTCCGACTGATACGCCAACGGCTACAGCGACAGAAACATTTACGCCTACGGATACACCTACGGCAACCGCGACGGAAACATTTACGCCTACACCGACGGATACTCCGACTGACACGCCAACGCCAACGGCAACCGCGACGGAGACATTTACTCCGACGCCTACGGACACTCCGACTGATACGCCAACAGCAACCGCGACGGAAACCTTTACTCCGACTGATACGCCAACGGCTACAGCGACAGAAACATTTACGCCTACGGATACACCTACGGCAACCGCGACGGAAACATTTACGCCTACACCGACGGATACTCCGACTGACACGCCAACGGCAACCGCGACGGAAACATTTACGCCTACACCGACGGATACTCCGACTGACACGCCAACGGCAACCGCGACGGAAACATTTACGCCTACACCGACGGATACTCCGACTGACACCCCAACGGCAACCGCGACGGAAACGTTTACCCCGACGCCTACAGATACGCCGACGGATACTCCAACATCTACGGCTACCGATACTGCGACTGCAACTGCAACTGCGACAAGCACTCCTGCGGGCGTGATCGTTTCGCTGCCCGACGTTGTTTCAACTCCGGGTGCAATTACAATTACGATAACTGTTGGTGATCTAACGGGACTTGATGTAAGATCCTATGATTTCCAGATCACTTTTGACCCAACGGTCGTGCAGCCTGATGTGGTCGCATTTGATACTGCTGGAACGCTGAGCAGTGGAATGCTGGTTTCTCAGAACACCTTTAATGCGGGACACCTCATAATAGGTGCATTCCAGGCAACATCGTTAACTGGATCGGGAACGCTGCTGAATTTGAAGTTCAACGTTGTCGGGGCACCCGGACAATCGACTAATTTAACCTTTGAGGATTATACAGATCCTAGCACGCTCTTCCATCCAGCGTTCCAGTTCAACGAGGGTGTTCCGGCAGCGGTGACGACAAACGGAAGTGTCACCATCCCTGCGGCAACGCCAACGGACACTCCGACGGATACGCCAACGGCGACAGCTACGGAGACATTCACTCCGACACCGACGGATACTCCAACTGATACGCCGACCGCAACGGCTACGGAGACTTCTACTCCGACAGCTACTGCTACGGAAACCTTCACTCCGACAGCAACAGCTACGGAGACTTCTACTCCGACCGCAACGGCTACGGAGACTTCTACGCCGACAGCAACAGCTACGGAAACCTTCACTCCGACAGCAACAGCTACGGAGACTTCTACTCCGACCGCAACGGCTACGGAGACTTCTACGCCGACAGCAACAGCTACGGAAACCTACACTCCGACGGCAACAGCTACGGAAACATTTACTCCGACAGCTACAGCTACGGAAACCTTCACTCCGACGGCAACAGCTACGGAAACATCTACTCCGACAGCAACAGCTACGGAAACATCTACCCCGACGGCTACAGCTACGGAAACCTTCACTCCGACGGCAACAGCTACGGAAACCTTCACTCCGACGGCAACAGCTACGGAAACATCTACTCCGACAGCAACAGCTACGGAAACATCTACCCCGACGGCTACAGCTACGGAAACCTTCACTCCGACAGCAACAGCTACAGAGACATTTACTCCGACAGCAACAGCTACGGAAACCTTCACTCCGACAGCAACGGCTACGGAGACTTCTACTCCGACAGCTACTGCTACGGAGACTTCTACTCCGACCGCAACGGCTACGGAGACTTCTACTCCGACAGCTACTGCTACGGAAACCTTCACTCCGACCGCAACGGCTACGGAGACTTCTACTCCGACCGCAACGGCTACGGAGACCTCTACTCCGACAGCGACACCAACTGCTCCTGTTGTTATCTCGGGAACAGTTACTTACGGAAATTCGATCGGGGCTCCGGCGACACGTTTTGTTCCGAACGTACTCATGAGTGGCGTCGGATCACCATCGGTCTTTGATACGACTAACGCTCTTGGTACCTATTCGCTTACTGGGTTTGGTGCAGGGGCCTACACCGTTACGCCGTCCAAGATCGGAGAACAGAATGGTCACTTAAATATATTTGATGCTGCATTGATTGCTCAAGACGTCGCTGGGCCGCCTCTTCCGCAGTTGAGTGGTAATCAATTGATCGTAGCCGACGTTAGCGGCAATGGAACCATCACTTCGTTTGATGCGGGGCTGATAGCAAACTATGTGGTCTTACTGCCGCCTACCGGTTCAACAGGTAACTGGATATTCAGTCCGGCGAACAGGACCTATCCATCTGTTACTTCCGATATCACAGGTGAAGATTATTCGGCTCTTCTTATGGGTGAGGTTTCGGGAGACTGGAATAGCGGTGCTGGCGGACGTTCTGCCATAGGGCCGGAAAGAACCGCCGCGGTTGCTTTGCCGAGTCTGGTTACCCCGGCCGACGATGAGGTGATTATTCCGGTCAGCGTACAAGGAATTAAGAATAAGGGAGTTATCGCTTATCAACTCAACCTGCGATATGATCCTGCCGTGATCCAGCCGCAATCAAATCCAGTCGATTTGGCGGGTACAGTTAGTGGAAGTCTTACAGCTGTTAGCAATGGCAGCGAACCAGGACTTCTGAGGATCGCAGTTTACGGATTAACGCCGGTTAGTGAAAATGGTGTTCTCTTGAACCTTAAATTTACTGCAGTTGGAGCTCCGGGCACTAGATCGCCGCTGACGTGGGAAACTCTTATGTTCAATGATGGCGATCCAAAGGCAACTGTGGCTGACGGATTCGTTGAGCTTTCCACAGCTGGACCGAACTCGGCTGAGATCAGCGGACAAGTAATGTCGTCAATGGGTCAGGGCATTCCCAATACCCGAGTAACATTAACCGACCTTGTTGGACGAACCCGCAACGTGGTTTCAAACTCGTTTGGAAATTACCGTTTTGGAGGCCTTCAAGTTGGCCAAACATATACCGTGAGTATTGATGGACAACGTTACAAATTTACGCCTATGACCATCAGCGTGACGAACCAAATGGTGAATATGAATATGATCGCAGAGTAATAACGAAGGGAATATACTCTTTAGTTAATAGAAAACGCCGTCTGAGATTTATATTCTCAGACGGCGTTTTATACGTGCAAAAACCGTTACTTGTCTGGCGCTGGGGATGCAGTTGGTTGTTCACTTTCTGTTTGGTCGCGCTTTTTTAGCTTTGGCGGTCCGCTGTCTGAAGTTGAACTGGATTCACCATCGATAGTTCCGGTGCCGTCTGTAGTCTCAGGTTGCCGTTTCTTTAGTGTTGGTTTGCTGTCATCGTTTTGATCATAGTCGGTTGTTACTCCGGCTCTCGCATTAGTGAGTTTGAACAAGTGTCCCTTTACACGCTGAAATTCAGACGTGCTGATCACATATTCTTCCTTTTCTGGGAAACGTGCGACCAGCTGCAAACTTGTGTCACGTCTGTTAACTGCCTGTGGATGTGTTGAAAAAAGCTTAGCGATCGTTCCGGGCTTTTTCTTGTTTTGCGAAGCGAGTTTTTCGAACATTGTGGACATGCCTGTCGGATCATAGCCTGACGCATACAGATACTGGACGCCGAGGTTGTCTGCTTCTTCTTCGGCTCCGCGTGAGAATTTTAACTGAGCAAGGCCCGCAAGAATACCTCCACCGTTCTGCAGAACACCGCTCACTATTGCTCCGCCAAAGATCATTCCGGCCAGTGACGCATAGCTAATAAAGGCTCCCTTACCCTGGTTTTCCATTGCGTGCCGTGCACACACATGTGCTATCTCGTGTGCCATCACTCCGGCCAGTTCCGCCTCATTATCTGCCGCAAGTATCAAACCCTTGTTGACAAAAAAGAAGCCGCCAGGCAACGCGAAGGCATTTACCTCATCGCTATCGATTACCTTTATCGTAAAAGGCACCTTGGCGTCCGAATGAAGAACGATGTTTTGACCGACGCGATTTACATATTCCGTGATAACCGGATCGTCTATCAACTTTGCCTGCTGTTCTACTTCCATCGCAAGCTGACGACCGATCTGCATTTCTTTCTCTTTTGAACCACCAAGCCAGCCAAAGAATTTATCGGTCCCCTTGTTTATATTGCGTTTTCCGATCTGGTTCGGGTCGTCTTTTGGACCTAGGGTCGTTTGGGAGGCCGGTGTCGGAGATGCTTTGGGTTCATTCGACGCCTTGCTATCTTTCTTGGCCTTAGTTGATTCTTTTGGCTTTTCCTGTCCAAAATATGATGCGGGCAATGCAAGCGTGCTAAACCACACGCTTGAGACTATCAAACAAGATCCAAATTTTCTGACAATTCCGTAATGCATAAATGGCCTCCCAACCGTCAATGCTGAGCTACAGAGATTGTAGCTCTGAGATTAAACACAAATCAACGAAGCTATGATGCTGGACGACGAAAAATAGTTGTGATTTTTGAAAAAAAGATGCGAACAGGCTGCGTCATGTCAAAAAAATGTGTTTTCAGGGACGAAAAAACTTGTTAAACTGTTATAGGCGAAGGTTCTCACCAAGCCGTCTGCACTGAATCTCACCAATTTTCAATGAAACGTTTAGAAGAAAAGGTCAAGGACATTGTCGAAGTTCGTGCAACGCCCGGATTGACGGATTTTCTCGCAGATCCAGCGGCGACACTTATCGGTTATCATTTTACCGACATCACGGCCGACCTGATGGCTAAGTGGGTTGGGCAGATCGCAGATGTTAAACGCGGTCGCGGTGCGGCGTTTGCACTTGCAGGTTTTCGAGGTGTCGGGAAAAGCCATTTTCTTGCGGCGCTCGGCGCTATAGTCTCGCAGCCAGAACTTCGAACAAAGATCTCTGACACACACGTTATGGCGACCGCTCAGCGGTTGTCGCGGCGGCACGGTGTTGTCGCTCACTTAAAGCGTGGTTCGAGCGATTCTTTGTTATCAGAATTGAAGATCGCGATAGCGGCAGTTACAGGAACCGGCACCGGTGAATTCAGCGATTCCCTCAACGAGATATTGCTGGCTGCCTCAGAAAAGGCCGGTGATACGCCGTTCGTTTTGCTGATCGATACGGCGTTTGGTCGTGAGCAGCGTGTTGCACGCGATGACGGTATTCTATTGAGCGAGATCGCGGCGGCTGCGGTCGTGCATGGTATTTTTGTCGGCATCGCACTTGATGACGATATTGCAGGAGCCGATGGATTGAATTCATCGATTGCCAGCAGTTTTGCGATCGATTATTTAGATCAGGAACATCTTTACAAAATTGTCGATGCAAATGTCTTCCCAAAGCACGAGCAAATGCGTGGCGTTTTGCATGACATTTATAATTCATATCGTTCAGCCTTGCCGGGCTTTCGGTGGAGCGAACACCGGTTCTCATGTTTGTATCCGATGCATCCGGCGATACTTGAGATCGCGCCGTTTGTTCGGTTGTATTTACAGGAATTTGCACTATTGGGCTTTGCTGTTGAGGCCGGAATTCGTATCCTTGGCCGTCCGGCAAATTCGTTGATCGGACTCGACGAAGTTTTTGACAGCGTTGAAAAACGGCTGCGTGGTGTCGACGATCTGAAGGAAGCATTTGCAGCGTTTGATACGATCGACAAAAACGTAATTTCCAAGATCCCGGTGATGAAACGCCTTGAGGCAAAGCTAATCCTCAAAGGCCTGTTCCTATTGTCACTCAACGGCGAAGGTGTGACCGCCACAGAGTTGAGCGCGGCGATGCTGATATTTGATGAGGCCGCTCCTTCGGCGGCGGCTGCAAGCGTTGATGCAGTGCTCCATACATTTGCCGAATCGACTCCGAATGCGATCAAAAAAACGGACGATACCGACCGCGAGGCAAAATTCAGCTTCAAAGTTGGCGGCGGCGAAAGTCTGAACAGTGTTCTTGACGAAGCCATAAAGACTGTTTCGAACGATGCAGTCGAACTTGTTCTAAGACGCCAGACCGCAGAAAAATTCTCGGATTTTGATATTTCAGATGACGGCTCAAGTATATGGGCGACATGCTATGTTGTTTGGCGTGGCGGCATTCGTCCCGGAGAAGTAATATGGCAGGCTGGAAGCACAGCCTCGAATGATCTAAATGACGAAACGGGGAACTGGAAGATTTTCGTGCGTTACGGCTCTCCGCTCGGATCGGAAAATGCATCTCTTCGGTGGCCCGGTTGTGAATGGGTTCTGGGCGACCTTTCATCAGCGGACGTTAATACGATCCGTCGATTTCATACCCTGCAAACTGACACTGCATTGCGTGAGAATTTTAGAGAGTCTGTACCGACCGCGCTTCACGCTCATTCGATCGCACTCGAGAAGATCTGGCAGAGAATATTCCTCGAAGAAAGTCGATTAGTTTGCGGCGATGGTGAATACAAGTTTTCCGACGCCGCAAAAAGCTCAAATAATCTGGGCCAATTGTTTACACTGATGCTTGAAGATCAGTTGGAGAAACAGTTCCCGTCGCATCCTGAGTTTTCACAGGTTCTCGGCGAAAAAGAAGTCTCTTTAGTCACCGAGAATCTTTTCAGCGGTTCGGGAAATGACAATCCGGAAATTCAAAAACACGCGGTAAGTTTTGCATTGCCGCTTGGGCTGGTGCGCGAGCAGGAAGGTGTCTATGTTCCTCAACCGGCCAATGATCTCGCCGAGACGCCGATCGTTAAACAGATATTTGATCTAAATACTGCGGAAAAAACAGACGTCATTCCGTTGAGCGAAGTCTCAAAACTCATGCGTTCAGCACCCTACGGTCTGACGCAAGAGGCACAGCACTTGGTGCTTGGAGCGCTTGTTGCACAGCGTCAATTTGAATTCGTAACCTCGAGCGAAAATCGAATTAATCATCGTTCGTTAGACCTTCAGATAATCTGGGAAGACATTGTCGGTATCGTACGGCCTTCTGATGAAGGTTATTCAAACGAGCGGCTCCTCAGCTGGGTGGAGCGGCTTACCGGGAATGACACGCTTACGACTCTTAAAAGTTCTGATGCACAGGCAAGACTCGAGCAATGGCTTAGCGAATGGCAAAAGGCGAGGCTCGTCGAGCGATTTGATCTGCTGCCTGATGAAAAGCTGAACTCAAAATTGTGGCGTGTCGCTTCAAACGTAAAGAAAACCTTCGGGGTCGTCGCTGAGGCTGTAGATAATCTGCTGCAGGACAAGGTGAAACTCGATGGCTGTCTTCAAATCATCGCCGATGTTTTCGCCGATTCTGAGGAAGAGTTTGAAAGCAAAAAGAAAGACCTTGATTCACTCGGTGCAAGCATAGGCAGACTCGCCGAACGCGATAAAATAAACACATATCTAACTCTCTGCGAGCCGACGAATAATTCTGAGATCGAGGAATTGCGTTGCTCACTGATAGAAGAACTAGCAACAAGTTATTTTGAAAGCAAAAACGGAACCGATGCAGAATTAGAAGAACGCTGGGAAAGATTCAAAACTCTTTATTCCGATCTCTATGCGGAAAGGCATGACGCTGTCGTGCCTCTACGCCAGAAGCGGGCAAAACTGGATGAGTTCCTTTCAACAGACATGTGGGCGACGTTTGCAGACCTTTCGGAGATACCTTGGTTTGGCAGGCACGATATGGAAGTTTCGATGAACCTGATCCGCGAACTCCGCAGGCCGGAATGCAGCGCAAATGTAAAAACGATGCTGGAAGCACAGCCATTTTGCGTTTGTTCTTTCAAGCTTACAAATGCTGCGAGCGTTGACGAGATGATAAGCGACCTCGAAAAGACGGTTGTCAAGGGAATGGAATATTTCAGACATAAATTCCTCTCTGAGAGCACGTCCGTTGCGCTTGGCCTAAATGCCATCAAGAAGGTCCACAACGGTGAAACACTTACAAAACTCAACGAACTCGCGACATTTCTCGATATGAATAAAGCCTTTCCAAAACTGGCCGCGACCGAGACGCATTTGCTAAAGGTCGTGACGCAGCAGTTGGAAAGATCGAATTCGATACACAACGACAGGCGACGCCCGGACGAACCGATACTTCAACTCCATCCTGACGATATTCGCCAGCTTGAAGACGAGTTGGACAGCCTGCAAGATCCCTGGAAGATCAATACATAATTTCGCTCCATTAAAGGATTTTCGAAACGCGGAGTTTTAACTTTCGCCGCGTTGCTCTATATTTTATCGATATGATGCGCGTATCGATAATAGGAATAGGCAGGGTCGGCGGAGCCTTGGCGCTTGCACTTCCTAAAGAACAGTTTTCGGTTCAAAACCTTATTTATCGCGGAGAGCGCGAGCGGGTCGAGACGATCAAGAACTCGCTGTCGGCTGCGTCGGCAATTGCTTTTGACGGCCTTTCTGATCTCGACACGGATATTTTATTCATTACTACTCAGGATTCTGAGATAGCATCTGTTTCGAAGCAACTTTCCAATAAATTGAGCGGCAAGCCATATGTCTTCCACACCAGCGGCGCTCTTTCGTCGCTCATTCTTGACGACCTCAAGTCGATGGGCTGCAAAACCGGTTCGATACATCCTCTTGTTTCGGTGAGTAGTCCCGAAGCTGGCACGGAGCGGTTTCGCGATGCGTATTTTTGTGTCGAAGGCGAGCCCGACGCAGTGAATATTGCGAGAGAGATCGTCACATCGCTTTGCGGTATTCCGTTCTCGATAGACACGGAATTCAAGACGCTTTATCACGCTGCGGCTGTTACTGCTTGCGGGCATCTGGTAGCGTTGTTTGACGCTGCGGTCGAGATGATGTCGAAGACCGGGCTTTCCGAAGACGATTCGAAAAAGATATTGCTCCCGTTGGTCAAAAGCACGGTCCAGAACCTTGGCGAGCAGGGAACTGCAGCGGCATTGACCGGAACATTTGCAAGGGCCGACGTGCAGACATTTGTCGATCATCTGAAGATCTTGAACACGACCGTTTCTGACGATCTACTTGAAATTTACCTCCTTTTGGGCGAAAGATCGCTCGAACTTGCCGCCAAGCAGGGCGTTAATCCGGCCAAGATCGATTCGATGCGGACAAAGGTTTCGATAGCGAAATCGAAATTGAAATGGTAGTATCGAATCAAGCGGGACACAGCGAAAATGGCTAAGAAAAAAGAGCTTTTTGAGGTCGAAAAACAGATCTTTCTTGAACATATCCAAGGCCAGGGTCTGCGCAAAACAGTACAGCGCGACCTGATCCTCGAAACATTTCTCAGTACCGAAGATCACCTTACAAGCGAGGACCTTTACCGTCTGGTAACAAAGCAAGATCCGACCGTTGGCAACACGACGGTTTACCGGACGCTAAAATTGTTGACCGAGGCCGGCCTCGCACGCGAAGTGCGGTTTGGCGACAACAAAACTTATTACGAGCATCATTATAATCACGAGCATCACGACCACATGATCTGCACCGAATGCGGCAAGGTCATCGAGTTCTTCTCGCCGGACATAGAAAAGCTTCAAGACCAGATGGCGGACAACTTCGGGTTTAAGCCGACACATCACAGCCTCAGGCTTTGGGGCGTTTGCGCGGAATGTCAGCATGCTGAGGGTGATCTGCACACGACCGCACCGCCGGGAGCCCAGCCGCGAGTTAAGGTTCGAACGGCGATGCATTGAGCCTCAAGCGGAACATTTTTCGAAAAACGGGCGTAGGACTAATGGACGATCTAGCCTGCGAATTAAAATTATCAAACCCGGAGAAATAGTCATCATGACACACGAAAAACAAGAAGGCCCGAAAAAACAAGCACCGAAAAAAGATAGGTTTCAGGAAGAATTCAAAGACTTGCCGCTTGAAGAAAAGATCAAGACTTTGCTGAAAATGGAAGCCATTACGCTGCAGGAAACATTTAATTACGGACTTAACGAGTCGATGAAAGCAGCCGACAGACTTGGCGAAGTTCTCGCAGAATTTGGTAAAAAGATCGAAGCCGAATTCAAAAATGTCACTCATAGCGGTAAGGAATCCACTGCAAAATCGAAGCCTGACGAATCTAAAAAGCCGCCGCCGAAATCGCAAAAGGCATAATTATTTGTGAAAGAAACCGCAATAGAGAAAAAGCTGCCCGCAGCTTTGAGAGAGAAAGGGCAATACACTCTCGTATTTAGCGTGATCGGCCTGATGCTTTATGCAGCGGGCTTCCCGATCTTTCTTCTGTTCTTTCTCGGCGGCCTGACTTTCTTTGTCTGGAAGGTTTTCTCCGCGGAAGGGCGATATGAGACCCGCAGAATTTTCGAGTTTTACCTATCCGCAAATGAGATCCTTCGAGAGGACGACCGCCGCTGGTATGGCTTCGAGATCAAAGAAGCTGTAACTCGCGGCGAAAACATTATTCGGTCGATGAATGCCGCTCCGCCGCTAGTGCATTTCGCTCTGGGAGCGCTTTATCAAAAGCTTGACGATCACAGTTCTGCGATCAAATACCTTTCGCAGATCGTCGAAGATGAAGCGAACGAATCTGCGATAGTTTTTCCAACAAAAGAACTGCGCGACTATGTTCACATGCTGAGAAAGATCGAACGCTCTCCCGCCGAAGCCCCGCTCACATCAGCCGCCGTTCGTTCGCTTGAGCGTCTGCGAAAAAACAAAGGGAAACAGTTATTGGAAAACAGCCGCTCGCATTTGAACTCGACACCGCAGCTTCCCGTTAGCGAGCAAAAGCTTGAATCGGTTGTCGATATGGCAAGTTACCGCGACATAGAAGAAGCGGATATTCCATCATCTCCCGAATTTCAAAACGCAGAACAGCCTTTAAGATTTGTAACTGCCGTTACTGATAAGGCCGAAAGAAAAACCGCATCAAGACCCGAACGCAAACCTATCTCCGAGGTTCTTCACGACATCTACGATAAGAATATTCAGTAGCGAGCTTTTGAGTTCGCCGCCAATCGCCCACTCCACGTTTACCGAGCCTATTACTGTTTAGGTTTAGCCATCAATTCCCTCAACTTTTTGTTGTCTGCATCGGCTAAATCTTTACGCCCAATTTTTTCGTAAGCGTCGGCACGCATAATATATGCCATTTCGATGTTGTCACCTATTTCGATAGCTTTAGTAAAGTCCGCAATGGCTAATTTGTATTCTTTTTTCACTACATAACTTGCTCCGCGATTCATATAGGCCAAGTCAAACTTCGGGTCTAGTTCAATAGCTTTGGTAAAATCAGCGATTGCACTGTCATTATCTTTATTGTTGGAGTAGGCTGCGCCACGACGACTATACGCATCAGCATATTTTGGGTCTAATTTGATTGCTTTAGTGAACTCAGCAATTGCGCGGTCATTTTCCAGTTTTACGGCAAATTCGATTCCTCTATTGCGAAGTTTTTCTGCTTCTGCGTTAGTTGTTCCTTTGTCAGGATGGAAAATCGAAAGGCCTGGCGATTTTTCCTCAGTTTTTGGTTTTTCGGCAGATTGAGCGTTACAGCCGTAAACCAAAACTGCTAACGAAAAAATTATTACGGTAAATCCCATCAAGAGTGTCTTCATCTGTTTGTTTTTCCTGCTTTGTATAGAATTGAACATAATTTTACCACGAAAAGGCTCAACTATTGATTAGCAACAACGCTTAGCAACTCCGCCTAGAATCAGTTTTTGTCGCCGTCGGCCGGCGGTTTTTTTTGGGGGACACGAATGGATTTAAGGGTAGGCCGAACTTCTTTAACAAATTTTCAGAAGCCTTACTGACGCGGTCTTTATTTCGAGCCCAGATCTTTCCTTTCTTCTTCCACCGTTTTTTTATCCAATGAAGGGGTACATCAATGATGAGATGAAACTTCAAGATGATCGGGCGCAGGCAAAATGGTGAATGAAGGGATCAACGGTCATCGCAGTCCGTTTTTTCCGATGGCTTTTTGGGGGTGAAATATGGCTTTTTGGGGGTCGAAAGGTGGCTTTTGGGGTGTCTCCGATGGCTTTTTTACAACTGATACCCGATTTTGGACTACTTTAACCCAAAAAAACGCTTGATCGAGCCCATCACGCCTTTGTGTGAGGCTAGGGATTCTTCTAGCGTCGTTTCTTCGATCGAGGCGAGGAGTTCGCGGCGTTCTTCGATCAGTTCGCAGATGGACTTTACGAGGTCGGGGTTGTTTTCGAAGATCGGCTTTAGAGCGTCTTTCTTGATTTGGAGAACTTCGGTCTCCTCTTCGGCAATGACGGATGCTGATCTCGGTTCGCCGGTCAGGAGGCTCATTTCGCCGAAGAAATCGTCCTTGCCGAGGCGGCCAATTGTCTTTTGATAAGAGCCTTCCGGGATCTGAATACGCACCGAGCCGCGAAGGATAACAAACATCGAATTGCCTTCTTTGCCCTGGCGAACTATCGCTTCGCCGGGAGCATACACACGCGAGTATGAAGCGTTTGCAAGTTGCTCGGTCTCGTCATCGGACAACGGCGCAAAGATCGAAACTCGGTTGAGGTGATCGGTGTTTGCGTTGACGATCTCTTGCGGCTCTGCCTCAGGCGTGGCCGATCCACGCTGGACTATCAATGTCGGGGCCGAGAAGGCGATCCTTTCGCGATGGAAAACGTACCAGATGCGTTCGCGGATAAGAGCGTCGGTGTCATTGTGTTTGGCGTAGTCTTCGAGCCAGTATTTTACTTCCCATTCAACGCCGTTGTCTGATAGGTTTCGTATGCGGACGACCGGGCGAATCTTATTTGTGACATTCTCAACCTGACGGACCGCGTCCCGTACTACATGAACTATCCGCGTCGGCGAATCTGTGTATTCAGTGTTAAAAAAGACTGCTCGGGCATTGAGATTATTCTTAGGGGCGACCTCGATAAATTCCTTTCCAAGCACGGCGTTGCTGATAATTAGAAGCTTATTTTGAAACGTTCGTATCTTGACGCCGCGCCATGAAACAGTTTCGACAACGCCTGAGCCGCCTTTTCCTATCGAGATCACATCGCCAACCTGAAACGGCTGATCTGCCTGCAGAGCGAGACCCGCAAACAGATTGCCGAGCGTTTCCTGAAGAGCAAGACCGACTACGATTCCGAGAATAGTAGAACCTGTAAATAACGGCGTCAGCGGAACATCAGGATACTGCGTTTGGAAAACAATGAAGAACGCAACTATGTAAATTATGATTGAGGAAACTGTCTTGACCAGTGACGAAACTTCGGGCTGTTTTGACGTGCGGTAAGCAGTTTTAATTATGAAAAAGGCAAGAAAACGTACGACTGCAATAACCAATGCCATCCACAGCACGATCTTAAAAATTCGAAAGGTCGCGTCAACTGCATTTGCATAGGTGACGTGCATCGGCATCGTCGCACTTTCGGTCGTAAGCTGCCAGCCTTTTGTGAAACTCATCCCAAACTGCGGAAGCACTGACGCTTGCAGCCATAACTCTACGACAGGCAGAGACAAAAGTACCAGCACCGTCAAGGCGGAGAAAATAACGACAGAGACAGCTTTTTTTTGAAGTTCGGTGGCGGCCATAGCCTCGCTAAAACATATCAGCAATCGTTTTCCCAATCAACAGCAAAGACAAAAAGGAAACGATCACGGTCGTTCCTATGGCGAACAGATTATGGACAAACCGATTGCGATACTCGCCCATTATCTCGGAATTATTGGCAAGCGTCACGATCGCGATCAGCAATACCGGGAGCAGTAAACCGTTAATACATTGAGTGAGCAGAAGAAGTTTAAATTGCGGAATACCCGGGATAAGAGCGACCGCAACTCCGAAAACTATCAGAGCCGTGAAAATGCCTATAAAGATCGGCGCTTCGCGAAATGTACGCGACAGGCCTTTTTCAAAACCGAGAGCTTCGCTAAGCGAATATGCAGTAGCGAGCGGCAGAACTCCCATCGCGAGCATAGCAGCTCCAAACAGTCCGACAGCGAAAAGATACTTTGCGTAAACTCCTGCGACCGGCACTAACGCTTGAGCAGCGTCGGCCGCGTCATTTAGCCTAATTCCTTTTGAGTAGAGCGTGGCCGCAGTAGAGATCACGATGAATGCTGCGATCAGGTTTGCAAAAATAACTCCAATGACCGCGTCGGTGCGTGCGAGATTTAGATCCTCTTTGTCCATTCGTTTTTCAACGACGGAGCTTTGCACATAGATCTGCATGAACGGCGTGATGGTCGTGCCGATCAGTGCCATGACCGTAAAAAGGTAACCGGAATCTAAATTAAAGCTCGGCGTGACAAATTCGCGGCCGACGGCGTTCCAATCTGGTTTCGCCAAAAATGCCGCGAAAATATACGAGAGAAAAACCAAAGACATCAGCAGAAAGACTTGCTCAATACGTTTTGGAGTGCCCTTCACCACGAGCCACCAGATGACGACAGCAGTGATCGGAACCGTTATGTATCTCGAAATGCCAAATAGCTCGGATGCCTGTGCGATGCCGACGAATTCGGCGACGATGATGCCTGAATTTGCGACGACGAGCGCGAGCATTACCACTCCTGTCCAGCGGACGCCAAATTGTTCGCGAATTAGATCAGCAAGGCCTTGGCCGGTGACGACGCCCATGCGAACACACATTTCCTGCGCGACGATGAAAAATATCGTCATCGGGATGAATGTCCAAAGCAGCGTGTAGCCATATTGGGCACCGGCGGACGAATATGTAGCTATGCCGCTGACCTCATTGCCCGAACTTGCGGCAATGATCCCAGGCCCTAAGACTGCGAAATATGCGTAAAATCTATATTCAGACAGATTTCGGCGAAACCGCGCTGGCACGCGGCTTATTTGCTGCACAAAACTTTTCAGTGAAAAGCGTGTAAACGTCATTTCTGCAACTATCGCCTTCTATCATTTTTGTCGATCGGCGTTAGCGGGAACCGTCGCCGAATGTTTGACTATAAACCTTTTGTATTAAATAGAAAAGTACACCGGTTGGCAGGCTCATATATTTGGATATCTTTGCGGTCTGTGCTTCTTAGCGAGAGATGATTTCACGCAAAGCCTCAAAGATCGCAAAGAAAATGAAATTGTCCGTTGAATTTGGTTTTGATAGAGTGCGTATTATGAGAACGAAACTAATAAGCATTTTCCTCATTTTGGTATTTGTGTGTGGTGGATTTCCTCTTTCCCTTGAAGTTTTAGCCGCGACGCGAGAGCCTGTTCGCGGGCAGCACGCGATGGTAGCCTCACAGCACGAACTCGCATCAAAGATCGGCGTCGAGGTTATGAAAAAAGGCGGCAATGCAGTCGATGCGGCAATCGCTGTTGGGCTGGCACTTGCCGTTGTTTATCCTGAAGCAGGCAATATAGGCGGCGGCGGTTTTATGCTTATCAGAACGGCGAAGGGCGAGGTTCGCGTTATTGATTATCGCGAAATGGCTCCGAAAGCTGCCGTCCGCGACATGTATGTCGAGAATGGCGAACTGATCAAAGGTGATGGGTCTTCGACTGTTGGTTATCGGGCCTCCGGCGTCCCGGGAACATTGGCGGGCTTTGAAATGGCGTTTAAGAAGTACGGATCAGGCAAAGTGAAATGGCGTGATCTTGTTGAGCCTTCACGTCAGCTTGCAAAAAATGGTTACGTCCTTTCGTATAGACTCGCTGAGTTGTTTAAGACGTACAAAGATACTCTTTCGTTATATGAAGACAGCAACCGCATTTTTCTAAACAACGGAAAATACTTTGGCGAAGGTGATGTTCTTCGCCAACCTGAATTGGAGCAAACCCTTGATCGCATTGCAAAGAACGGAGCCGCTGAATTTTATACCGGCGTAACCGCAATGCTGATTGCGGACGATATGAAATCGCACCGTGGACTTATTACTACTGACGATCTTAAAAATTATCGCGCCGTCGAACGGCAGCCGCTTCGCGGGAGTTATCGAGGCCACGAGATAATTTCACTGCCGCCGCCGAGTTCGGGCGGGATGGTGATGCTGCAAGTTTTGAATATCCTTGAAGGCTATGATATTCGCGGTATGCAGTCTAATTCTGCGGCAAAATATCATGTTCTCACCGAGGCCATGCGGCGAGCGTTTGCTGATCGCTCTGAATTTATGGGCGATCCTGATTTTTCAAGTATTCCGATTGATCTTCTTATTGATAAAAAATATGCAGATAAGAGGCGGTCTTCCATCGATCTCAAACGTGCATCGAATAGTAAAGAGATTGGCCATGGAGAAATATCTGGAAGCGAGCCTACGGACACAACACACTTTACTGTCGTCGATAGTGCAGGAAATGTCGTGACAAATACTTACACGATCAATGACCTCTATGGCTCGCGAGTGACAATAAAAGGAACGGGCATTTTGATGAATGACGAGATGGACGATTTCGCATCTCAGCCCGGCAAACCGAATTTGTATGGCCTGATACAAGGCGAACGCAATTCTATCAAAAGCGGGAAAAGGCCGCTCTCATCGATGACGCCGACGATAGTTCTCAGGAAAGACGGATCGTTCTGGTTTGCATTGGGCGGTCGCGGCGGGCCGCGAATTATCTCAGCGGTTTTGCAGACGGTAATAAACGTGATCGATCACGACATGGATATCAAGGCGGCAATAGATTCGCCGCGAATACATCATCAATGGCTGCCTGATGAGATTATCTTTGAACCGTTCGGCTTGTCGCCGGATACGATTTCGATCTTAACTGGCTACGGTCACAAGTTTGTGAAGAAGCCGGAAATAGGTTCTGCGGCCACTGGAATTATGGTTGATCAAAAAGGCGTCAGATTAGGCGCGGTCGATTCAAGAAGCGACGGAGCGGCGGTCGGTTACTGAGGAATTTCGTCTTTTTCAAGCAGCTTAGTTGTGCTTTCGGTGACGCTAGTTGGGGTGAGATCGTTTGTATCGCGCCAATTTCCCGAAGCCGGAGCAAAAAACTGCGCATCCGGTACTGTATTTTGAGGAGGAAGAAAATTGGGCTTTGCCGAGTGTAAGGAAGCGGTTCCGGCAACTATTTTTTCTTCCAAGGTTGGAGCACTAGGCTCAGCCGATTCGAACATAAGCGCATAGACCATACGCAGCAGCCCGCCAATGAAGCAGATAATGACGGCAACTCCCACTGCGATCGGTTCGACGTTAAGGGCTAAAGAAATCATTCCCATGAGCGGAGCGACAAGGAACGTGAGCAAAAAGAGAAATAGCCCTTGTTTCAACCCTCGCTTTCGAGCTGATTGAATTGCCGAATTATTAGTTGAGGTGGCAAGCGGATTTATTCCGCCGGTTTGCAGAAGATCATTGACTGCCACCAGAAGGAATCCGCAACGCGAACAGTAGTTCGTTTCGTTCGAGATCTTTTCCTGCCCGCATTGTGGACAAAACATTCTACAGTTTCTCCTTTTCGTCCAAAAGACGAGTCGTGTTTTCCGTGACACTCGCGGGCTGTAAATCGTTGGTGTCGCGCCAAGAGCCGGCTGCCGGTGGGGCGTATATTCCAACGGGTATTGACTGAGCGGCGGGAAGAGTCCCGTGCTGCCCCGCACCCTGTTGGAGTTCTCCGGGCCTCTGGCGAAGTTGATTGTTATATGTGAATGGCGGGCGAGAACTTGGCAATGCGACAAGCGAGCCGATTATGATCATCATTGCGCCAAATACGCCAGTTAGCGCAGTAATTCCTACAAGTTCTTCTGGAGCACCCAAAATGCCAAAGAATGCAGTCGCAAAGATCAGAAATATGAACCAAAAAACGGCAAAAAGCACGCCATTCTTTTTCGAAAAAAGTGGCTTTTTGAAATTCATCTGTTCGAGCTGAGCAAGTTGGGGCAAAAAGCCGCCGTTGGCAACGACCTCGGCTACGATGCCCAACGGCATTCCGCAACGCGAACAGAATTTGGTTTCGCTCGATATTTGTTGTTGTCCGCAGCTTGGGCAATGCATGGTTTCTCTTCGCGATTATTCGTTTGACGTATGTCCTAACGAATTCTTACACGAAAAGGTTCGCTTGTGCAATAGGTTTACAATCTTGGAAGCTTTTGATCCGAGATCATTTGGAAAACAGCAAATGCGCGGCCTTGGAAATGCGATGCTGACATGAGAGTGTCTAGCAGAATATCTATCAGAGGTCGCAGACGTTCCGGGGCAGGTATTTCACGCGTCAGATCTTGATCTGAAAAAAAAAATGCCATTCCTTTCATTCGCGTAGCATGAACTTCATCAAGATACTGCAAAATGCTTGTTCTATCCGCAAGTTTTTCCGGAAGTGTCCATTCGAAAGGGTCATCCCACAGCCGCGTGGTTATCCCGCCGAAAGTCTTTTCGACCATCGCAGCTGAGCGAAGTATATATTCACCGCAGGAAAACATCGTCATAGAACCGGCAATTTCACGCGGTTTTGTAAACAATCGATCATCTGTAAGTTTTGTCAGAAGCTCACGTGAGCGGGAATCGAGAGAAATAAACTCTTGATCTATTGCCGATAGAAGAATATCCATAAAAAAAGACGGTCGAATGACCGTCTGATTTTATCACTCACAAATCTGTTCAACGAACTATCGTTTGCGGTAGCGCCGGTCTTTTTCGTACATTCCCAAACCGTAGTTGCGGCCTTTTACGGAAATGCCGGAGCCGATGACTCCTTTAACGCCGACCTCTGCGCCTTTTTGCGGGACGCTTCCGCTATCGACAATAACCCAGATAGAGCCTGTTCCGTCATCGATCTTGTAAGCTCCGCCGCCAATATTCGTTCCAGGTATGGAAAAACCGTAGCTGTCACGAACGACTCCCGCGATCGCAACCTCTTTGTTTTGATACTTCCCGGGATTTGCCTCAATATCGCCAATGCTATTGCGCTCGGGACACGCCAAAGTAAATAAGCCGATCAAGGCAATGCAAATAGTCAAAATGACCGTTGAGAATCTCTTCACTGTGTTTCTCCTCTTTAATAAAATAGGGAAGAACCTAACATCTGTAACAGATTCATTTTGTGTCTAAAAGTTTGCCATATATTTAGATTTCTGCAATCCTGAGTTCGAAAGCATTTAATGACTGATCTTGCTCCTCACAATTTTACAGGGGAAATTGCGTTTTCTTCCAGCGTTAAGGATTGCCGCTGGCATGGACTTGAGGGAGCGCATGCATTTGAGCGGTGGCATTTTGACGCGCTTTCGGACGACGGACGTGAAGCACTTGTCATAACCTTTCACGACAACTGTGCGATTTCGCCGCGTTATTTTCGAAACGGATCGAAAAATGGTAATTCTAATGGTAATTCTAAGGTGGGTGCGCAAAAGTTTCCGGCTGTTTCGCTGATATACACAGTGGATGGAAAAACAGTTTTGCGGACAGTGAACGAATTTTCGGATGAACAATTTTCAGCAGAAGGTGAAGGGATCAGGTGCTCAATAGGAAATTCTTCGTTTCAAGTAAACACTGCGTCATACGGCTCAGGGTTTGTTCTGCATATCGATCTGCTTACCAGTCGGAAGCGAAGGATAACAGCAGAAATGGAATGGTTGTCGATCGAGGCTGATCTGTTTGAAGCCGAGGCCGAAAAAACTGTCGGAAGTGATGCCTGTTGGAATATCGCCTCGCCTCGCAGTGATGTTAGTGGGCGGTTAACGTTGTTCGGGCAGCAGGGAACTACTAGACGTTTGATTCACTTTCGAGGCACGGGCTATCACGATCACTTTAGAAGCGGCCGTTCGCTGACCGACACGATTGGAGCGCGATATTGGGGCCGGGCACATTTTATAGATTCGACGGCGATCTTTCACTGCCACGATCTTGGTGGTGAGCTTCATCCACGCATCAAGTTAATATTGATTCATGACGGAGCGATCCATCAGCGTGAGATATCAAACGTAGAGGACGACTTTATACGAACTAGACATGGTTTTAGGGTGCCAGAGCTTTTATCATTTGTGTCGGACGACGATATTCGGCTTCGGATAAAGCCCGTAAAGGTGTTTCAAACCGGATTTTTTGAAAGCAGGATACTCAGTGAGATGACATTGTCGCTACGCGATGGCAAGGTAAGAGAAACTTTTGGGATAACTGAACTGTTAACTCCGAAGTTGATGAGATCGCGATTTTTTAGGTGGCTGACAGATCTGCGAATAGGCAAGAATGGGAAAGGGCCGATTTACTAGTTATTTGAAACGTACGGCAGTTCCATAAGCAAGGACTTCTGTGGCGGCTTGAGAAAACTCGGTGGCGTCGTAACGCATTCCGATAATTGCATCCGCTCCGATCTCGTGGGCGTGCTGGACCATTCGATTAAAGGCTTCCATGCGAGCCTGTTCGCATACATGAGCCCATTCTTCAATGTTGCCGCCGGCAATCGATTTAATTCCACCAATAATCCCTCGCCCAATCCCTGTGGCCCTGACGACGATGCCGCGAACGACACCTAGGTATTCCGCGATCTCCTTATTCTGAACGTCGAAACCGGTTGTAACGATCATAAAATTTGGTAGCGCCTAGGGGAGTTGAACCCCTCTTTCAAGGTTGAGAACCTCGCGTCCTAACCGATAGACGAAGGCGCCAAAAACGGCAATTCAAAAGTATAAAATATAATGGCCGTCAGGGCAAAGTGAGTTTTTATGCACCTGCTTACCCTCGCATATTCTATAAAATCATCCCCAAACCACATTATCTTTGAAATTGTCGGCAAACCCTTTTATAATGGGAGTTTGGCCTGATGGTCAGCTACATCACTATGACACACAATTTATTCAATTCGCAGCATACATTTCAAACGGGATTCGGAACAGACGGCGGCTTTTATTCGCTTCCTCAGCTTGAGAAAGAGGGGCTTGGAGCGATCTCACGGCTTCCTGTTTCTATTCGTGTTGTTTTGGAAAGCGTACTACGCAATTTCGACGGCGGGAAGAAGGTGAGCGAAAGCCATGTTCGCGAGTTGGCTGCTTGGGGAGCGAATGATGAACGGACGAACGAGATACCGTTCGTCGTTGCTCGTGTTGTGTTGCAGGATTTTACAGGTGTTCCTTTGCTTGTAGATCTGGCGGCGATGCGTTCTGCGGTAACACGAATGGGCAAGGATCCAAGTGTCATCGAACCGCTCGTGCCGGTCGATCTGGTGATAGACCATTCCGTTCAGGTCGATTTTGCGGGTAGTGAATCGGCATACACGCGGAACATGGAGATGGAATTTAAACGAAATGACCAGCGTTATCGCTTCCTGAAATGGGGAACTCAGGCGTTTAATGGATTTAGCGTAGTGCCGCCGGGAATCGGCATCGTTCATCAGGTAAATCTTGAATATCTCGCAAAAGGAGTGTTTGAACGCGACGGCGTTTATTTTCCTGATTCACTTGTCGGAACGGATTCGCATACGACGATGATAAACGGCGTTGGCATTGTCGGCTGGGGTGTTGGCGGTATCGAGGCCGAGGCCGGAATGCTTGGTCAGCCGGTATATTTTCTTACGCCTGATGTGGTTGGCGTGCATTTGACAGGTGCATTGCCTCAGGGAGCAACTGCAACAGATCTCGTGCTGCGCATTACGGAAATGCTTAGAAAAGCTAGCGTCGTAGGTAAGTTTGTTGAATTTTTCGGTGAAGGCACTGCTGCACTTCATGCTACAGACCGAGCGACGATCGCCAATATGGCGCCTGAGTACGGAGCGACGATGGGCTTTTTCCCGACAGATGAAAAAACGCTCGAGTATTTTGCAAACACAGGTAGAACTGATGAGCAGATCGACACGATCCGACATTATTATCAAGCCCAGCAGATGTTCGGAATTCCGCTTGACGGGGAAATTGACTATACAACCGTCATTGAATTGAACCTCGAAACGATCACGCCTGCTGTTGCCGGGCCAAAACGGCCGCAGGACCGTATTGAACTTTCGAGTCTCGATGACCGTTTTATTGAGCTTTTCTCAAAGCCTGTTGCCGATGGCGGTTATGGTAAGGTTGCCGATGACCTGCAAAAGCGATTTAGCGTGACGATGGGTTCGCATCCGGTCGATATCGTCGAAGGCGGAGGCGAGCAGAGTGCAAAGTCGATCCCTGAATCGATACACGACACAACATCGCCCGACAATACGAATGTCAGCACCGAGATAGAGATGGTGAATAATCGCCCGACGCCGGATCGAGTCGAGTTTAGCGATGATGAATCTCCAACCGTGACGACAAATATCGGCAATGGCGATGTGCTTATTGCGGCGATCACATCATGCACGAACACTTCGAACCCAGCGGTGATGATCGCAGCGGGAATTGTTGCTAAGAAGGCCTTTGAAAAGGGATTGAAGGTGCCGCCGTATGTTAAAACCTCTTTGGCTCCCGGTTCGCGAGTTGTTACCGAGTATCTCGAAAAGGCCGGATTACAGAAGTATTTGAACGCTATCGGCTTTGACCTTGTCGGATACGGCTGCACAACGTGCATCGGAAATTCTGGACCGCTTGATCCTTCGATCGAAGAAGAGGTTGTTGAAAATGACATCATTGCCGCTTCGGTACTTTCCGGCAACCGTAATTTTGAAGCGAGAGTTCATCAAAATATCAAGGCAAATTTCCTGATGTCGCCGCCGCTTGTGGTTTCCTATGCACTGGCGGGCACCGTTCTAAAGGACGTTATTCTCGACCCGATCGGTCAGGATAAAGATGGCAATGACGTTTTTCTTCGCGATATTTGGGCTTCGCTGGATGAGGTGAAGGAATATTTGCAGCATGCTTTTGATCCTGAAATATACAGAAACCTATATTCACAATTTGCCGAACAAAATCCTCTTTGGAATGGAATAGAATCGAGTGTTGGACAGATATATGAGTGGGATTCTAATTCGACCTATATTCAGGAGCCGCCGTTTTTTGAGAATTTTTCTATGGAAACAGGCAGTTTTTCTGACATAAAGGGTGCAAGGCCGCTTGCGATATTTGGCGATTCGGTGACAACTGATCATATTTCGCCAGCTGGAGCCATTAAGGCAAATGCGCCTGCGGGCTTGTATCTACAAGAAAAAGGCGTTGAAACTCAGGACTTTAATTCCTATGGTTCGCGGCGTGGAAACGACCGCGTTATGCTTCGCGGGACTTTCGCAAACGTGCGTATCAAGAACCAAATGGTAGCACCGGTCGAGGGCGGATTTACTAAACATCAGCCCGATGGTGCTGACATGAGCATCTATGATGCTGCGATGGCTTACAAGGCCGAGGGAACGCCGCTTATCATATTTGCGGGAACTGAATACGGAACAGGCAGTTCGCGAGACTGGGCGGCCAAGGGAACTTCGTTGATGGGGGTAAAAGCCGTCGTTGTTCAATCATTTGAACGCATTCACCGCTCAAATCTGGTTGGAATGGGCGTGCTTCCTTTGCAGTTCAAGGATGGCGAGTCGGCTGCGAGCCTTGGACTCGACGGCACGGAAACCTTTGATCTGACCGGACTTGAGGGAACTGAGGTTCGTCCGAGGCAGGATGTGACGATAACAGTGAATAGGGCCAATGGCGAGAGCCTCGAAATTTCTTTAACCCTTCGAATCGATACGCCGATCGAGATCGAATACTATAAAAACGGCGGTATTTTGCCGTATGTATTGCGTCAGCTCGTGAGTTAAAAGTTGTTGTAAAAAGAGCGCAAAAATGCTAACTTAATACTCTATCAGTTTATTTATAACTGCGTCCGCCACCACCTAAGTCGTATTTTTGGAGTTAAAAATGAAAAAACCACTTTCCGTCTTTATATTTGCCATATTGATCTGTTCCACGTGTTTCCCGGCTTTTGCTCAACAGGCCAGCTCCAAGGCGGTCTCAAACCCCAATGTCAGAGGCGCCGTTGCCGAATATGAAAGCATGAAGGCTTTCACCGATGGCCAGGGCGTTTACATTCGATGGGAAATGAAGTCCGAGCTCGGAAATCTTGGATTTTCGATTTTTCGCATGGGCGATAACGGCCTTGAGCCTGCCGGGCCGGGACTTATCATGGGTTCCTATTCAAAAGCCGGTCAGCGGATGTTATATGGCGAAGTGTACGAGATGTATGACCCGCTCGGAACATTAGATTCGACTTACGTGATTCAAAATAAATTTGTTAACAACACAGTTGTGTCTACCGATGTGTTTAGCCCACGATTTACTTCGGATTTTCCGGTCGACACAGGCCACACAAAGGCTGAACTTGAAAATTTGATTCGCTCAAGGACCGGCGAAGTTAGAAGGGACAATCTTGCTCTTCCCAGCGATTTGCAGGCGGTTGTGGACCGCTCAACGCTACCGCTGAATCCAGAAATGCAAAGGGTAGTCGTCAGTCAGCAGGGCGTTAAGATCGCAGTCAAAAAAGAGGGGATGTATCGCGTAACGCGGGCAGAACTTCAAGCGGCAGGCTTTGACGTGAACAGCGATCCGACAAACTGGCGTCTCTTTATGAACGGTAACGAGCAGGCAATAATTGTTGAGCCGACCGGTCAATACCTTGATTTTTACGGCAAGACACTTGATGTGCGCGAGACCGACACGCGAACTTATTTCTTGATCTCAGACACTGTCGCTGGCAAGCGAGTGATTTCTAAAATCCTTAACAACATCGGCGGCAATGTAATGTCGAAAAACTACCGGCTCAGTGTCGCGATGAAGGAAAGGAAAAACTACAACCCTACCATCAGGAATGGAGATGTAGAGAATTTTTGGGGACGTCCCATTACTAATACAGTACCGACATGTCCAAGCCCTAATCCTAACGATCCGTGTTTGTCATTCGATCTTAGCGGAATTGATACGGCCGGCTTGAATGCGTCGATTAGCCTGAAAATTCAGGGGTTGACCAACGGAGCACACTCCGTTAAAGCTATCTTAAATGGCCAACAAATAGGGTTTGTATACGGAGCTAACAAGGATAGTTTTTCCGCAGATCTTTCGGTACCCGCGAGCGTTCTTGTCGAGGGACAGAACACCCTCCAACTTGCGACTAGCCGCTCATCGGACACCTGTTATTTTGATTCGATCAAGATAAATTATACGAGAAAGTATGCAGCAGACCAGAACAAGGTATTATTCTTCACGCCTGGCTATCGAAAATTAGATGTTACAGGGTTTACCTCACCAAATATTCGAGTGTTTGATACGACATTGGATGGCCATCCGGAGTTGATCACCGATCTGCCCATAACGCAAAACGGAAGCTCATATTCAGTGCGAATGCCGTCAAATCGGCCTGCGGTTATGTATGGAGTCGAAGATACGGGGCTGTTACAGTCACCGTCTATCACGATGAATAACGCATCGACTTTAGCTAGCCCGAACAATAACGCTGATATGGTAATTATTTCGCATTCAGCAGCGGATTTTATGGCGGCGTCTGAGACGTGGGCAAACTATCGACGAAGCGTGGCAGGAGGCGGTTTTACTGTGAATGTGATCGATGTAGCCGATATATTTGACGAATTCAGCTACGGTGCTCATAGTGCGACGGCGGTAAAGGACTTTCTCGTTTACGCCAAAAATAATTGGCAAACTTCGCCCCGTTACGTTTTGCTTATTGGCGATGCTTCTTACGATCCTCGCAATTACATAGGATTGGGTTCAAACGACCTGGTCCCGACAAAAAACGTTGATCTCATTTATGAGGAGACCGCAAGTGACGAAGCCCTGGCGGATTTTAACCATGATGGCCTTGCTGAAATGGCGATCGGAAGAATACCGGCTCGAACGGCCTTTGTCATTAACACCGTGCTTAATAAGACAATTGGCTTTGAAACGCCTCTCAATCAGTCCTTAGATCGCGGGGCTCTTTTTGCATTTGATAGGCCGGATGGCTTTGATTTTGATGCTATGAGTCAGTTTTTAGCTGGTCAACTGCCTGCCAGCATGCCAAAAACTTATGTAAACAGGATGATACCTCCGGCTAACACACAGCCCGATCCAAATGGAAATGCCAATCTGCGCAATGCGATGAATGCCGGCAAATACATCGTCAACTACTCCGGGCATGGGTCGGCGGGAACTTGGGCGTCGTCTAATTTTTTCAGTTCTAATGATTCGCCATTTTTGACCAACACGAATAGCCAATCAATCTTTACGATGCTGACATGTTTTAACGGGCTGTTCTTCTGGGCACTTAATGACTCGTTGGGTGAAGCCTTATTGAAGGCTAATGGAGGAGCGGTCGTAACATGGGCGTCGACCACTGAAACCACACCTGATTATCAATTAACGATGGGTGCCAGATTTTACACAAAGCTCGGCGAGGGCAACATCAACCGGATGGGAGATCTTGTCATTGATGCAAAATCGAGTATCGCCGGAAGCGACGTTGGGTATTCGTGGGCGTTGCTGGGTGATCCTGCTCTAAAGGTAAGACAATAATCAGACTCGCAATTCTAATAAAAGAGGCCGTCCAAGTTGGACGGCCTCTTTTGATTGGATGATCGACTATCGGTTTTGCACTCACTCGCTGATCATAGTCAACGGAGTGATCGTAACCAACCCGTTTGCTGCCTCAACGCTTGGAGCACCTTCGTTAAATACGATGCGTTCCCAGGTAAGCGGTGAGTTTGCCCCTAAAGTTCCAACGATCCAGAATCTAAGGTTCAAAAGCGTTCCCGCTTCGGTCATCGGCGTTGTTCCATAAACGGCGACTCTCAATAGTCCCGGCTCGATAGTGTTGTACGCGATCGAAAAGCCTCGGCTAGCAGTTGCGTCCAGACCGACCGGATTGCTTTGCGGCGTCATCACTGCCGGATCATATCTCAAATCGAATTCATACGAGATAATGTTTTTTCCAGTGAGGCCGCTAACGCTAATGGGAATGTTAGCATCGCCAGTCTGACTCAGTATCTTGGGTGCTGCGACCAAAATCGGTCTTTCCGGCCCATTCGTGTATGTAGGACGAAAGCCCGCATTGACCCAATTACCTGTAACATCGCCCATAAGCAAAGCAGCGTAATCTTCGCCGGTGATGCTTGAGGTAACCGACGGATGAGTAACATTTACCGGAATGAATTTCCAAGTGCCGGACGATCCAACGTTTGGTGCAGATACAGCGAATGATGCCACCATTGCAGAATCAAAGGAGGAAACGCTTCCTGAGTTGCTCACGTCTCCAACTATCAGCTGTGTGGCATTTAGTGTGTTCGCCCCAACTACATACTGAGCTATTCTTGCAGCGTCAAACGACGTTATTGAGCCGTTCTGGCCGCCTGATTTAGAAGGCGTAATCGTGTACGAACCTGCCCCGAATCCGCTTAACGAATATGTTCCTAAAGCATCGGTTGTAGCCGATATAGGTGTCGAACCGGCACCGCTTAGAAGAACGTTAGAAACCAATCGTGTTGCAGGTGCTCCGATCGCGTTGCCGTAAGTGACGGTACCGGAGATCGTTGCTGCAGCCGGTGTTGGAGTGTTTGTTGCAGTTGCTGCGGCAGTTGGTGTATTTGTTGGTGTTGAGGTGTTTGTGGGCGTGTTTGTTGCCGTTGCGGTTGGCGTAGAGCCTCCTGCAGCGTTAAATGCGGCGAGGGCATCAATTCGCCCGTAGCCAAAGGAATTATTCGGAATCTGCGTCGAAGGCGTTCCACCGCACGTTTGCGTACCGGTTGTTATGTTTACGTTTGGATTTGCCGTATTCTGCAGTAAAGTTTTTGTCGCTTCTATATTTCGCTCAAGCGCCGGACGTGCGGACCATAAAAGTGCAACTACGCCTGCAACGTGCGGGCCTGCCATAGAAGTGCCGCTCAAATTACCATAACTCGTATCACTTGAAAATGTTGAAGACCTGATGCCCGATCCGGGAGCCGAGATATTTGGCTTGAGGAGGTTTGGTGTATAAAAAAGGCTCGGCCCGCGGCTGCTGAAACTAGAGAGGTTGTTAGAGGTCGGACTTATTGACCCCACGGAGAATGCAGCATTGTAAATCGCGGGAGCGTCTTCCACCGTTGAGCAGCTCGGACCGGCGTTGCCTGCCGAAACTACAACAAAAATACCCGCAGCCTGTGTATTATTTACTATCGTTTCCAACTCGGCACCAGTTGTGCAGCCCTCGCTGGCAGGACAGCCCCACGAGTTGTTCATTACGTGTGGACGAAGCGAAGGGTTCGCATTGTTGCCCGTAAGATCTGTTGGGGCAATGAAGAACTGAAAACACTCAGAGTATGTTGCGGGCGTGCCGTTACCGGAGTCCATATTACGGCATCCGATCCACTTCGCTCCGGGAGCGACACCGACCTGATTGGTGCTGCCGTCATCACCAACGGTAGTGCCTGTTGTATGAGTTCCATGTCCGTTGTCATCGCACGGAGCTAAGGCATTCCGGCCACAGGGATTAACTGCGGGAGATCCTGGAATCTGAGAATGAATAGAATCATACCAGTTGAAATTATGATCGGCCGTCGTGCCGTTCCAGCCACGATACTTGGGTTTAATTGCGGTGTGTGTCCAACGCATGCCGGTATCCTGATTGCCGATGACCATATTTTGACCTGTAAACCCAAGTGCCCACACGGCCGGGGCATTTACATTTGTTAGGCCGGGTTCCACCGTTTGAGGTGCGTCAGGACGTTCCGAACTTTCCTGAAAATCAGCAATGGCAGGATCTTCGATCCATCGTGCCTGCCTGTTAGAATCGATCCGTTTTACATCCGACCTCAAACTGAGTTGGTCAGCCGTAGTACGGTCAACCTCGGCGATCAGCATATTCGCGATCCAATAGGATTTGAACTCCACGCCGCGTGCCGTGAGAAAAGACTTTAGATCACCCTGCGTTTGTTCGGCGTGGGTACGAAGAGTGTTATAAACGTACCAGCCGCGTTCGTCTTGGTCTTTAATGCCGTAAGCGGCACTCAGATCAGCCTGATCCGCCAAAAAGATCACTACAGAGGCTGTTTTGCTGTCGAACAGATCGTCCACAACAGCAGGGGCGATCTTAGATCCCGGTTTGTTTTTGAGAACATTTACAAACAGGGAATCGACACTTGTCTCATTCACCAAAGACGCGTTAGCTTTAACCGTTCGTGTTTTTGTTTCGAAAAGGGCAGTGATGGTTAACAACAACAAGAGCGAGCCAACAAAAATCGCTCTAAAACCAAGCAAAGTTGATCCGCGAAGATCAAAAGTATTGTGTTTCATAAGATTGTATTTCAAGGTCGGACTGCCGTTATGATAACGCTGAAATCGTATTTATTCAAGGTTTAAGTCTGTTCAAATACAAAAAAAGAGCATTGAAAGCAATGCCCTTACAAGAATAAAACTGGTACTCGCGGCGGGATTTGAACCTGCGACTTCTTCCTTCGGAGGGAAGCACTCTATCCACTGAGCTACGCGAGCGCTAGGCGATCTATTTAGGTTGGATGGTAATGCTCTTTATCTTGACCGGATCTAACGGCCGTTCACCGTTCTTTGGAACACCCACGATCGTGTCAGCATTATTCATTCCTTCGATAATTTTGCCGAAAACAGTGTAGTTTTTATCCCATCCGGGATAACGCTGCATGGTTATGTAAAATTGACAGTTTGCCGTGTTCGGATCGTTTGTTCTGGCAGCACCGACAATGCCCTTTTCAAATGGCACATCTGAAAACTCTGCGGGAACATTCGGTTTAGATGAGCCGCCTGTTCCATCACCTTTCGGATCGCCGCCCTGAATTACGATCCCGCTGATGCGGTGAAAGGTAGTGCCGTTATAAAAGCCTTCTTTAGCAAGCTCCTTGAAACGTTCGACCATTTTGGGAGCAATGTTGGAATAAAGCTCCATTTTCATTTTTCCGTAAGCCGGATTGTCCATCTCAATTATCGCAACCTCATTGTCGGCGACCGGAGCGACACCCGTTTTTACGTCAGGTTTATTTGAGTTCGCCTTGGTTGCATTAGCAGGTTTATTCTCACCGCAAGAAATTATGAATATGAGCACCAAAAGAAACAATGGATAAGCGAGTTTTTTCATAATGTAATATTTATCAAATTGAGTTTTTACTGTCCAGAATTATAGTCACCGGTCCATCATTAACCAGTTCAACATTCATCATCGCGCCAAATTCACCGGTTGCAACCTTTTTCACCGATTCTCGAGACTTGGTTACGAAATAGTTATACCATCGTAGAGCAGTTTCTCCTGAAGCTGCTTCTATAAATGATGGCCTTCGGCCTCGACGCGTATCGCCGAAAAGCGTAAATTGCGAAACAACGAGCAATTCACCGCCTATGTCGGCGAGAGAAAGGTTCATTTTGCCTTCTACGTCGTTAAAGATCCGCAAGTTAACTATTTTATCAACAATATAGTCGGCATCCTTATTGTCATCCAGATGTGTGACACCGAGCAAGACTAGCACCCCTTGACCGATCTCGCCCAAAACACAGTTATCGACAGTTACCATTGCCTTCGTCACGCGTTGGATGACGGCGCGCATTATGCTTCTTCAATATACACGCGGTTCATTACGACCGGATCGTGCGGCTTGTCATTGCTGTTTCGATCAACCATCGCTATCGCATCGACCACATCTTGCCCTTCGATCAACTTGCCGAATTTGGTATAGCTCGGCGGCAGCGGATAATCGATGTGCATGATGAAAAACTGCGAGCCGTTCGTGTTTGGCCCTGAGTTCGCCATCGCAACAGTGCCTTTGTCATATATACCGGCGTAGAGATCAGATCCACGGTCGATCTCGTCGTCAAACTTGCCGCCCCAAGCCGATTCACCGCCATAACCTTCACCAAGTGGATCGCCGCCCTGGATCATAAAGTTTGGTATTACACGATGAAAAATAACGCCATCGTAATAATTCTTGTCTGCGAGAAGGCGAAAGTTCTCGGTTGTTTTCGGAGCGTCTTCTTCCAGAAGCTCAAATTTGATAGTGCCCTTATTTGTTTCTAAAACTGCAGTTCTGTTTCCCACTAAATATTCTCCTGATTTAAGATAAAACGTTCTATAGCAGCGGCAACGCCGCTCTCGTCATTACTTAAAGTTGTATAAAATTCCTCGCGTTCAAGCAACTTGGTGTCGGAGTTTCCCATTACGACGGCGGTTCCAGCGTACTCGAGCATTTCAAGGTCATTGAAGTTGTCGCCTATTGTCATCACGTTTTCAGGCAACAGGTTATTCAGTTCAGCCAGCATTGCGACGCCGTGTCCTTTCGAAGCGTCAGCAGGAAGAATATCTATCAGCGTAAAATCAAGACGTGGATAGATCGTCGGCAGGATCGTGACCGAATTACCCAATTCACGGCCAAGCACTGATATCATCGCGCTCATGGCATCGCAACTTCCGGAAAAGGAGATGTGAACGATCTCGTGTTCGTGAAGAATGGCTTCAAGGTTGGGCACGTGAGCTACGCCCTCGCGGCCCGGCGCGCCGCCGTGTAAATTCTCCGACCAACGAAGATATTTCCTCAACGGGAGATTGTCTTCCGAAACGCGGTCATATAGCAGCGTACCGTATCCGCACGGATCGGTGCTGACCAGGGCGTCACCGCCATAGTCTTTTCCTACGCGAACAATTTCAAGACTCGTTTCGGTCGGGAGGGGCGAACAGGAAACCACCTCCTCCGACTGGGCATATTTTAACAACGCACCATTATGAGTGATCAGCGGGGCGTTCAACTCCAACTCCAACCCAACAGGCCGCGCATCGCGAAAGCGTCTGCCAGTTGCGATCGTTACAAGAACGCCGCGCTCCTCTGCAGCTCGTATAGCGACGCGGTTTGCGTCTGAGAGCTGGCCATTGGAATCAAGTGTTGTTCCATCGAGGTCGAGGGCGAGGAGTTTGATCATTGGTTGTTTTGCTCTGCGCGTTTTTCCTGTCGTTCCTTTTCGAGCCACTGCTGATACCTTGCCTTACCCTTCTCAAATTCTGCCGCGGAAGCATAAAACCAATGCGAGCCGTCGTTGCGATCTACATCTCGGACGTAGAATATATAATCGTTCCGATCAGGAAACAGCGCGGCTCTTATAGAACTTTCCGATACAGATGAGATCGGGCCGGGCGGAAGTCCAACTTTTATTCGTGTGTTGTAAGGCGAATCGACATCGAGGTCACTGCGATGTATCGTGCCGTCCCAACGGCCCATCATTTTTGCAATGTAAACATTGGTCTGGTCGATACCAAGCGGCATATTTTTCGACAGTCGGTTGTTGATAACGCCGGCAACGATTGGCCGTTCGCTCTCTACACCAGTTTCGGTCTCGATCAGCGATGCAATTGTGACGATCTCATGCGGCGTGTGGCCGGCTGATTGTGCGAGCGCTGTCCATTCCGGCTTCCAAGTTTTCTTGAACTGTTCGACCATAACTTTGATGATTTGCGCTAGGTCTGCATCTCTAGATAGGCTGTAGGTACTTGGATAGATATAGCCCTCGAGACTCGTGGCCTGAGGGGCAATGTCCTTAATAAGTGATGTGTCGTTCATCATCTCAAGTACAACTCGCGTCCTGCGACCTTCGACCGTTTCTCCTATTGTCTCTACATTAAGAAATGCATTAGGGAATTTCTCGGCGATGCGTTTTGCAATATCAAAGCGAGTAAACCCTTCGGGAATAGTCAGCTTGGTCGTCTGTGTTTCACCTTTCTCGAGTTCCTTGAAAACTTGCAGCGGCGTGATCGGCGAAGGGAATTGATATTCGCCGGCCTGCAAATTGGACGTGTCTCCAAACAGTCGCAAGTAAATTAGCGTGGCAGTATAGTTTGCTATAACGCCTTCGCCAGAAAGTTTTGCGATGATCTGTTTCGGAGTCGAGCCTTTTTCAATAACGATGAACTGATCTGCTTTGCTGTGTTCTTGCGGCGCTTTGACGGCGCTGAAAATCCAATACGAAAATCCTGCGCCGGCCAGCACCGCAACTATCAAAAGCACAAAAACTATCTTTACAACCTTCATAACAATAAAATATCCACGAATGCCCCTGACGGCGATATCCGTGGATAAAAATCAACTCAGAAACCTCATTTCGCGGCTAGATATTTTTCAATAGCTGCAGTGACTGCCTCGCTATCGGGCTTGTCCTTTGAACCGAACCGCGCGACAACCTTACCGCTGCGATCGACGAGAAATTTATTAAAGTTCCATGATACATCGCCGCTGAATTCGGGGTTTGTCGCCTTGTTGGTTAAGAAGTTATACAGCGGATGCTGGTCTTCGCCCTTGACGGAGATCTTAGCGAACATCGGGAATGTTACCTTGTACTTTAGAGTGCAGAATTCTTTTATCTCAGCCTCAGTTCCGGGTTCCTGTCCCATAAAGTTGTTTGCCGGAAAGCCTAAAACCACCATGCCTTTGTCCTTGTACTTATCATAGAGTCCTTGCAGACCTTCGTACTGCGGCGTGTAACCGCATTTGCTGGCCGTGTTGACGATCATTATAACCTTGCCTTTGTAGGTGTTGAGTTTAACTTCCTGACCGTCGATATTCTTCATCTTGAAATCGTAAATTGATTTCTCGAATGTCGCGGTCACAGGTGACGGATTGAGTATCATCCCGTATTTGTATACAACGCTTGCGACCGCAACTGCGGTCAACGCCAATATTACTATTCCTATCTTCAACATAATTTATTTCTCCAATTCTCGCGGTGAACGCGGTGGTTTTGGCAACTCTTCGGGAACCTCGCCCGTTGCAGCGAAAACCTCTTTGAATGCACCGACGCTGGCGAGAACTCCGCTGGTTTCCATAGGCATAAAGATAACCTTTGAATTTTGCGTCCGTGCCATGTCGCGCATCGAATCAACGTATCTCGAGGTGATCAAATACTGGGCGGTCTGACCGCGGTCGCCGATCGCGCTTGCGATCTGGGCGATTGCCTGAGCCTCAGCCGTAGCGTTCACAAGTCGCGCTTGGGAAGCGCCCTCGGCGTCGAGAATAGCTGACTGCTTGTTTCCCTCAGAACGTGTTACGGCCGCTTGTTTTTCACCTTCGGCACGCGTGATGGCGGCTTGCTTATCACCTTCGGCTTGCAGGATCAGAGCTCGGCGATTTCGCTCTGCGGTCATCTGTTTTTCCATCGTTATGCGGACATCCTCTGGAGGATTGATGTTTTTGACATCGACACGCGTTACCTTTACGCCCCATTTGTCGGTTGCCTCATCAAGGATCAATCGTAGCTTTCCATTTATTTGGTCACGATTTGAGAGCGTATGGTCGAGGTCCATTTCGCCCATAACCGAACGCATGCCGGTGATCGTAAGCTGCACGATCGCACCAACAAGATCGGCAACCTCATAAACGGCCTTGCTCGGTTCTGTGATCTGCCAATAAACCACCGAATCGACATTTATCGTCACATTGTCGCGAGTAATGACAGGCTGCGGCGGCATATCAATGAACTGTTCGCGTAGATCAATAAAGACTGTTCCGGGACGAGTGCCCGACCAATAGACCGCACGCGGTGCGTCGAAAAAAGGCCAAATAATATTTAATCCGCTGGCGGCGATGCGATTAAACCTGCCCAGGCGTTCGATTAAAAGAACGCTCGATTGCGGCACGATCTTCACTGTTTTATACGCAACGACAAGTAAAGCTATGCCCAAAAAGGCAAGAAAAATTGCTCCGACACCGAAAAGTTCTGTCATACAAACCTCCGTAAGTAATCACTGCCAATATATCTCATTACGGGCCGAAACGCGACTGTAAAGGAGCGTGCCTTGGGGAATATGCACGCTCGTCAACACTCGCGTTTCTGGCCGCAGTTTCCTATAATTCACTCATCTATGACAGTCACACTCGTCGACATCCAAGCCGCTCGCGAACGCCTAAAACCCATTGTGATTTCGACGCCGATGATCGCTGACGCGCGGCTTTCGCGCGAGATCGGCGCGAACGCTTTTCTCAAAGCAGAAAATCTGCAGAAGAGCGGTTCGTTCAAGATCCGCGGGGCGTATAACAAAATCTCTCAGCTTACCGATGATGAAAAGAAGCGCGGAGTTATCGCTGCGTCGGCGGGAAATCATGCGCAGGGCGTCGCTATGGCCGCGTCGCTAAATCACATAAAGTCCACAATCGTTTTGCCGGTAAATGCGCCGTTGACTAAGATAATCGCGACGAAGAATTTCGGTGGTGACGTTGTTCTGCATGGCGAAACGTTTGACGAGGCCGTGGCGTATTCGCGGGAATTACAAACCAAACACGGTTACACATACGTTCACGCGTTCGACGACGAACTCGTGATCGCCGGACAGGGAACTATTGGTATTGGAATTGTTGATGCTTTGCCGGACGTGACAACGGTCGTCGTTCCGATAGGCGGTGGCGGATTGATCTCGGGCATTGCGACGGCCATAAAAGAGCTGCGGCCTAACGCAAGGATCATCGGAGTTCAGGCTGAGAATGCGTCGTGGGTCAATCCTTCGCTAAAGGCAGGCCACCCTGTTATGGCCGAGATGGGGCAGACAATCGCGGACGGCATTGCGGTAAAAAGTCCCGGCAAGCTGACGTTTCCGATCATTCAGAAGCTTGTCGATGAGGTCGTCGATGTTAGCGAAGAGGAAATTGCGAGGGCTATATTCTTTTGCGTGCAGAACAACCGTCTCGTCGTGGAAGGCGCTGGCGGAGCCGGACTTGCCGCGTTGCTCGCCGGTAAGGTTAAGGTCAAGCCGGATGACACGGTTTGTGCGCTGCTCTGCGGCGGCAACATCGACGCCAATCTGCTTGCGCGTGTGCTCGAACAGGTTTTAGTTCGACAAGGCCGCTACATTATGCTCAAGCTGCTCGTTCTTGATCGTCCGGGAATGCTCGCGACGCTGCTTGCGGCGGTTGCCGAAATGCGGGCGAACGTGATCGAAGTCTTTCACCGCCGTGCGATGTGGCTGGCTCCGCTTGGTCGCGTCGGCATCGAGATGCTCCTCGAAGTCCGCGACAATGAGCACGGCCGAGAAGTCCAAAAACATCTCGAAGACGCCGGCTACCAAGTCGAACGCGAAGGCCATGGCGACTGGGAGGAATAGCATGCGAATTAGATTCACCTATTTATTTCCTTTATTTTATTTTGTTCTTAGCGTTCTCGGGCCGTTCCTTGGACCGGTTGCATATATCATTGTATTTCTTGGAATGCCGTTGACCTTTATTGCAAATGATTGGTATATAAAATATGGCGACCCGACGTTTGTGGCGATTCTCGGTGGAACGCTGCAATGGTTGATTATAGGTCTTTTCCTCGATCTATTCATCAAGTATTGGAACCGCTGGTTGGGACCACATTAAAATTCACATCTAAAGGAAGTTAGGGCGATTGGGAAGAATATCCAGCCTGCGGAGCGGGCGGCATAATTTTAGCCACACGTGCTAACGTGTGGAAAAACGCCGAAAAAAACAACGAGCGTGCGAAGCATGCGACATAGTATGCCCGTGTGTTTCACCCGCTCTAATCATTTTGTGACGCGAAACCCCACGTTCCGCTACGCTACAGATGGGGCTACAAATATGCCGTCTGCTCCGCAGACTAAAACCAAATTTCATCGTTACAATGCGAGAGAATTAGCCGCCAAACGTCAATTTCGAGTCGCAAGAGCGTGTTTTCACGAAAATAATGCCCTTTGTCACGACGACAATGTGGTTTATCGGTCTTACAATGGCAATTGTCAGCGGTACGATGCCAATCGGCGGCCTTACAAAGCCGATTGTCAGACTTACAAAGCCAATTGTTAGCCTTACAAAGCCAATTGTCAGCCCAACAAAGCCAATTGTTAGCCTTACAATGCCGATTGTCACCCTTACAAAGTCAATTGTTAGCCTGAAAAAGGCGATTGTTAGCGTGAAAACGTATTTGGTTTCGCTTTCCTGCGGGTGATCGGGGAAGGCTTTTGGTCATTTTACGGGCAGAAACGCGAGTGTTTACGAGCGTGCACTGAGCAACGAGACTTCTTTGTTAAATGCACGCTCCTTTACAGTCGCGGTTCAAGACGGTGAAAACGCCCCAAAACGCTGAAAGTAGGCGTTATTTTCCTTGGATAGCAACTGAATGTTGTTATACAATCGACGGCGCGGAGGAATCGAGTATGAACAACCACCTAACGGACCGAATTCTCACTTTTGCCTTGGTAATGATGGCGTTTGCTATTTCTGGTTTTTCTCAGAAGGTTGAGGATGGGTGGAAGGGTTTGCTCCCGTTTAAGTCGACAAGGGCCGACGTTGAAAAGATTTTTGGGAATGGTAAGCCAGAGCCCGACCGCTGGCTACGTGAGGTTTGGCAGTATAAATACGATAGCGCTGAAGCAGTAATCGGGGTTGTCTATTCAGGAGCTCCCTGCGATAAAAAAACTCCGTTCGTTAATCGTTACGATCTTCCCGCCAACACTATTCTTCGATATAGAGTGCAATTGAAACAACCCGTTCCGATTACAGAACTCCGTTTTGATGCTGACAGGTTCGATCAGCGTGATCCATTCAAATATGAAGATGTGGAATTTATCTATTGGAAGTCGAGCACTTTTTACGACCTTCATCTCGAGGGTTTCATATCGGCGGGTCGAGATTACATAAAGTACATAGATTATGGAACACCGTTTAAGGAAGCCGAGAAACGACGTTGCACTAAAACTGTCGACTAGGAATCACTAATTTCTAAAACGTCGCGTCTGGGTCGTATTTTGTTTCGCTTTCGTGCGGGTGGTCGGCGAAGGCTTTGGTCATGCCGAGGCCGAAGTGGTCTACCTGGACGGCTCCGTGGCGGTGCATGATGTCGGCGGCTTCGTCGCGGCGGGGCGTTTTGTGGATGTGAACCGTCATTACGCAATGGCCGTCCTGCAATGCCGCCTGGTAACGCTGCATTATTATCCGGTCGAAGGTGATGCCGCGAAACTTTCGCAGGAACTGTGCCGCAAGGCCATGCTCTTCGCCGGTGAAATCGTAGGTCTCGGCTCCCGGAACGCCGCAGAACAGTTCAATGTCATTAGCATCAAAGCCGTCAGCCTTCAGATCCTCAGCCGCCGCGACCCCGGCGTCGGAGTCTTCGAAAATGCCCATCATCTTGTAAAGCGGATCCGGCGTGAATGCCTGTTCGCTGTTGATATCGACGACTTTGGTCGTGCCTGCTTCGCTGCTCATAAACGTTTCCTCCTGATTTTGTTGCTATAGGTTGGATTCTACGCCTATGTGATCGGGTTTGCCAATAAATGCGTATGGTCAGGCACGCGTGTCCGTAGCCCCCACGTAAGTAAGGGCTCATCTAGGTCAAGGAGAGCCCTTACTTACGTGCGGGCTACGGACACTTAGGTTCTCGTCGTAAAGTTCGCGGTAGATGCGGTAGTTTTTCATTACCTTGAAGACGTAGTCCTTAGTCTCGGCAAAGCCAACCTCGGCCGCGAAGATGCCGGGCTCTTTTGGCTTTGAGCGTTTCCACCAGCGGGCAGCGTTGTCTTCGCCGCCGTTGTAGCTTGCGGCGATCGCTTCGTAAAGACCGCCAAACTCTTCTTTGAGTGCCGCAATGTATTCGCAGCCGATCGCAATATTTGTGCGAACGTCGTAAAGATCGTCGGGCTGGATCGAGGGAAATCCGGCTTTCTGGTTGTACTTCAACGCGGTGTCATAAACAAGTTGTAATAAACCGCGAGCTGCCGCCTGAGATTTGGCGTCGGCACGAAACGAACTCTCCTGTTTCATGATCGCAAGAATAAATCGCGGGTCGATTTTACGCTTTTTTGTTTCCTGCAAAACCTCTTCGCGAAAGAGGACAGGGAAATCAACGTTGGTCGCTGTTACTTTTGCAATGCGTTTAACGCGGCCGGTATTTATTTTTTCCGACGCAAGCCCACCATAGAAAGAGCCATTGACGTCCGCGATCGTCCCGAACATCGCCAATGCCTCATTACGTCTGCCAGCGTTCTCAAGCGCGATGCCGCGAAGATATTTGACTTCGTCGAGACTCGTCATTGAGCCTGCAAACTTCGATTGCGACTGCATAATAGCAGCGGTCACTTCGGCTTCGTTCCAAAGCCCACGATAGATATACATCCGCAAACGGCCTTGCATCGCATTCGTCTCTGTCGGCTGTCCGGCGAACTTCGTGCGTTTTATCGACCCATAAATTTGCTTCGTCGTATTTACCAGCCTCGCGCAATGCGTCGATGATATTCAGGTGAGCACCGTCGATCCGCTCACCTGTTGGATACATAATCGTGTATTGCTCATAAATCTTCGCGGCCTCTTCGTTGTTGCCGAGCCGGACGTTGCACGCGCCTTTGAAATTCAAGCCTTCGCGCCCGTCCTTTGTGCCGGGATATTCACGAGCAGCACGGTCGAGAAATGGAATCGCTTTTGCGTACTCGCGTTCCCAGTAATACGAACGGCCAGTCATAAACAACGCGCCGGACATCGAAGGATCTGTCGGATAATTATCAAAGATCTTCTGAAAATGCTCACGCGCCTGAGGAAATTGTCTGTTATCAAAATACGTCTGTCCGCGCTGTAAATGTTCGGCGGCCGACAGTGTCGGAAGTTCACCGTCTTTTGATTTATCGCTTCTATCTTTCCCGATAACGCCGCGCAAAGCAGAATCGGACTGCTGGCAAAAAGCCGCCGAACAAAGCAAGAGTGAAAAAAGGATGATGCGAAGTTGTTTCATGTCTATTTCTATTATTTTCGATAAACGAACATTTCTTTGCTATTATTCGTAATTGGGCGTGTAACAAACAACGGGCCATCTATGACGACTTGCCAAAATTGCGGAAAACTCAACTCTGAAGACACCAACTTCTGCCGTTTCTGCGGAACGAAATTTACGTTCCAGCAGCCGGCACCGCACAACCCGTATGGTCATTCCTCTCCGCGTCCTTACGCGTGGAAAACTGATGAGTTTCAAACTCAAACCGAGCCTCGTCAAACGGAACATATGCAAAATCCGATGCCTGCGCCGCTTGCTTATCAGGCACAGCCCATGGCCAACGTATTTTCGTGTCAGCGTTGCGGCAGCCGACACGCTCCTCGTTACGAGAAGAGAATTTCCACTGCAGGCTGGATAGTGTTTTCCGTTTTACTGGTATTCTTCTTTCCATTGTTCTGGATCGGGCTTCTTATCAAAGAGGATGTCCAAGTCTGTCCGGTTTGTGAATTCAAGGCTCCCAAATCTCCGCAACTCTATCGATAATAGTAACCTTTCGGATGTTCGATCTTGACCTCTGGATTAGTGCTATGAACGAGTAGTTTGTGATAGCCCTTTTTCATATGCGTAGAAAGGTAGGTCAATGAAAATTGCCGATTCAACGCGAGTACCATATCTTTAAAATATGGAAGGTAGCTTATGGGTGCGATCGACCCATGTGAAAATGACCGCCCGCCCGTTTCCTCAGATAACTTATCAAGAGCACCCTGTCCAGCCAAAACAAGCGGCGAATCAGTATTATTCGAAAGCGTTGTCGGTGAATAAAATGAATAGACCGCTACACCTTTTCTTTGAGCTTTTAATATCGATTGTTCAAGATCAAAACTCTGTGCGACAGAGGCGAGATTCATGCCTTCGCTTGTGTCGAAGCCGTCGGAAAACAAAAGGATCGCACGTCTACCCGCCGGAACTCCGTCAAACCGTCCCAGCACTTCTGATACGCCTGAATATGGACTTCTCGGTGACATGTTTGAACTGCCGGAAACTATTCGCAGCGATGAAGCAGCCTTTTCAAGATCGTCGGTGAATCTTTGGCGTATTTCAACCGAGCCTACACGCGTATAGGCGATCATAACCCGCGTTCCCTTTGGCAGTTCTCGAATAAATTCTTTAAGGTCCTTGATCTGAAGATTAAAGGTTGTCGCGAGGTCTTCCTGAATAACAAAGGCGATCGATAGCGGTGAATTTGTGACGCTGCGTATCGACAGTATCTGCTGCTCGTCCTTATCTTCTTTGACTATAAGGCGATCTGCCTGCACGTATTCTTCGGCCTGTTTTTCCTTTAGTTCTTTCTTTGTAAAGATCGAGATCGGAATGGTCACAGTACGAACGGGCTGCTTCTGTTCGGGTTTTTGAGCCAGAACATCGAACGAGGTTGCTGCAAAAGTGATTAGGATCAGCAAAAATATTCTTTTTTCATAAATACTTCACCGCACCTTCGAATATTATTATATTTCTTAACAAAGCTAAACAATCTGATGCCAAAAGTGCCGTAACGGTTTGCGCGCAAGATTACATTTATTGCGCTAAACTTTAATCTACTGGCGTCTATGTACGACATTCAACCGAGCGATCTGGCACGAGGCCGAAAACTAAAAATTGGTGCTTTTGCGGCGCCGGTGATACTTACTGTACTCCCTGCGGCAGTAACTTTTCTGCTTATGCTGCTGGCGGCGACAGGGCCTCCGGCCGCTGCGGTAATTTTGTTTGTGGGCGCAATTGCGACAGTCATCGGCTTTATTATCGGCCTTACAATATCAGTAGTTCTTTCTCAAAAGCGCTCGGCATGGACGCGTGAAATGCGTGAATTGATCGCCGCCGATGGCATTAAAGCTGAGGAGATCGACTGGTTTAGGAACGAACTCAAACCAAGCGAAAAACGTGCCTTGAAGGCTGTCGAAGCTCGCGATCTCATGCTTGCCGATGCTTATCGTGAAACACTCGCGTCAAGATTGACCGCGACTCGCATTGTTAAGTCTTCAAAACGAGAACTTCTCCTGGCAAAACGGCGACAAAGTTCGCTGAAACAGTTAAAGAGTGCACGTGCCGAGGAATTTCAGATCGAGATCAGTAAAGATATTGATAAGATCGGCAAGATAAACGACGAGGCAAAATTGATGCTCGCCGAATCCGAATCACGTCTCCAGATGATCGAAGCCGCCTCAGGCCGGGGCGGACACCTCGCCGACGCAGAACTCGCACTCAAAAAACTTACCGCAAGGGCTGCTGAACTGCCTCTAGCGCTTGAATCCGCAAAGATGACCGAAGAAATAAGAAAGGAACTCGAACAGTTGCCGGAATAAAAAAAGCTGTCCTAAAACAGGACAGCCTTTTTAAATTTGTCGGCGAGAGGTACCGCGTAACCGTTCGAACGTATGAATTGAACCTGTATTTACAGGTGGGTGGCTTTCTGCTCTTGCGAACATCAGAGCCGCTGTCTATGGCTTATCTCCGTAAAGAAAAGCACCGATCATCGGCATTAGCCTCCCGGTATTCATATGTTGGCTCAATTATGTATGCGTCCGTTGTCGAGGAACGCAGTGAACTTCTTTCGCCATCTTGAATATTACACTAATCAGAGAAGCTTGCACAAGAAAAAAGCACTAAGAAGAATCCAATTCTCTTTGTGCTTTTCTGAATTTTGAATTGTGATCACTGTTCGGTGGCG
The DNA here is from genome assembly GCA_016711345.1 of Chloracidobacterium sp. Classification (NCBI taxonomy): domain Bacteria; kingdom Pseudomonadati; phylum Acidobacteriota; class Blastocatellia; order Chloracidobacteriales; family Chloracidobacteriaceae; genus Chloracidobacterium; species Chloracidobacterium sp. The sequence continues at coordinate 3,794,197 of JADJTD010000001.1, read as the reverse complement.
ATGTCATGAGTCACGTCAGAGCGATGTTTCAAGATTCGATCAAGTAATTCCGAACATTCGGAACTTCGCGTCGCCAACTGGGCATCATTTTGTGCCTGAGTATTTTTAAGTTGGTAAAACTCGTCGGCAATATGCAGGGCAGCAAGTATCGCTACCTTGAGCGAATCAACAGTCAACGTCCCGGATGATATCTCACGCATCTTACTGTCAACATAGTCTGCCAGATCCAAAATGTACTGATTATCGCCATCAGAGCGAATGCTGTAGGTCTGATTGTAAATCTCTACTCTAACAGTCTGTTCCGTCATGTGATCTCCGTTATCTTCCAACTGCTGCTGCGACATCGGAATCAATAATGGTCATAGCATCAAGCATTGCTTCGATTTTTAGCTGAATAGAATCACGTTCCGATAACAAAACTGCGATCTTTTCCTCAAGATCTGCTTTTTCAGCCACAGCATCTGAGGCTGTTTGCCGCAAAGACGAAGCTTCGCGCTCGAAATGCTCTTTTTCATCACGCATTTTCTTTGCGAATTCAATGGTGAGGTAGATCTTGTCTTCGAGGTGCGAGAATTTTTCCATTCCCGTTAGGGCATTCATTAGGCAATCTCCGGTGTTGGGCAGTAAAAACTTGTGTATCTGATTATGTTTGGTTTTGAGAAAAACTTCAAGTAAAAGATGAAGGTTTCTTAAAAGCGAGGTTTTATTGCCAATTTTTGTTCAATATTTGCAAGAATTTGTTGATGTACGGCCTCAACTTCTTCTTCGACCAAAGTGCGTTCATCGCTGCCATATTCAAATCTCACCGTGATCGAACGCTCATTTTCAGCCATCCCTTTGTCAAAATCATCAACAAATTGAATATTTCGACAAAGGACAAAATTTCCTTCGTTAACTGTTGCTCGGATATCATTAAATGTGACTATTTTAGGAGCAATAAATGATACATCCCGCGTTACAACTGGAAATCTCGAAAGTGGTTGATACAAAAGAGGAGCTAAGTCAATGCCGAAAAGAATGTGCAGGTTAATTTCGGCGACGTACACGGGTTGTTTCTTAAACTTATATGTATCAGAAAGCTCGTCATTCAAACGGCCAAAGTAGCCGATCGATCTTCCACCCAGAAGAATCGACGCTGACTGTCCAGTGCGAAGATGATTTACTTCCGCAGGAACAAACTCCGCATCTTCAAAGCCGGCAGCATTAAGAGCGGCTTCCACAGCCCCCTTTGCATCATAAAAATCCAATTCCTTTGCCGGCATTGCACGATATTGGTTCATATCGCCACCGGTAACCACGAGCGAAAGCAACTCTTGTTCGTTTGGCAAACCGTCTTTCTGCGACGGCGCAGCAAAACACTTACCTATCTCAAAAAGTTTAACGTCGCGTCGCTGGTGATTAATGTTGTGTCGAACTGCTTCCAACAAACCGGGAAGAGAGCTCGGCCGCATTCGCAAGGCTCCTTCGATAACAGAATCCTGCAATGTCACAAACTGTTCAGAAACCTTCTCATCGAGCAGTCCCGGCACGGTTTCAAATTTATAGTCGAAACCGGTGTCGATAAAACTATAGGAAATTGCTTCATCAAAACCGATGTCCGCAAGCGTCTGACGAATAAGTCGCTTACGCGATTCTGTGAGTTGATATTCGCCGGCATGAAAGGCAGGCGGAAGCTCGTTGGCGATGTTCTCGTAACCGGCGTGGCGAGCAACTTCTTCTACAAGGTCTTCCTCAATAGCAATGTCGTGCCGCCACGAAGGCGATAGGTAGATAGATGGCTCGGTTGATTTGATGCCGAGCTTTTGCAGAATACGATTGCATTCTTCCTTTGCAACCTGTAACCCAGTTAAACGGTCTACGGCGGCCGAAATATCTTTTGATTCGATCCGAGTCGCAGTAAAAATAGTCGGATAGATGTCTATAAACTCACCTGCCTCACCGCTCGCGAGTTCACAGATCAATTCAGTGGCTCGGTTAGACGCTCGAATTAAATTTTCAATGTCAACGCCGCGCTCAAATCTGTAGCTTGCTTCCGTCGCGAGATTGAGCTTTCTTGAAGTTGCCCTGATATTCTCGCGTTTAAAGTACGCAACCTCAAGTAACACATTAACCGTGTCGTCTGTAATACTTGAATCAAGTCCACCAACGATGCCAGCGATTGCAACCGGTTTTTCGGCATCGCAAATGGCTAAGATGGTTTCATCTAATTCACACTCTACATCTTTGAGTGTCATTATCTGCTCGCCTTTGCTCGCACGACGAACGACGATGCGATTTCCAGCCAACTTGTCGAGATCAAACGCATGCATCGGCTGGCCGAGTTCGAGCATGACGTAATTGGTTATGTCCGCGACGTTATTTATCGAACGTTCGCCGAGGGCTTCTAGTCTTTTTGTCAGCCATTGCGGTGACGGGCCGACTTTTACGTTTTTAATGATGCGTGCCGTGAATCTATTACAAAGTTCAGGAGCTTCGACAGAAATAAGATTCGATTCATTTGCCTGATTAGATACGTGTGGTAAATCCGCAATCCGCAATTCGCGATCTGCAATCACAGAGAGTTCTCTCGCAATACCAAGATGCGACAGACAATCGGGACGATTTGATGTAAGGTCAATATCGAGAACAAAATCCTCACCGTGCGCATGCACACCCTCGACCGTCAGCCCAACGCGCGTCAAAGCCTCGGCCACCTCATCGGCGGACGGTTTGATATCGATCAGATCTATTAACCATTTGTAGCTGATGTTCATCTGAACTGCTCCAAGAATCTAACGTCATTCTCGAACATATGCCGAATGTCATCGATGTTGTACATCATTGCGGTCATGCGTTCGAGGCCGAAACCGAATGCGAAGCCTGAATAAACCGTTGGATCGACGCCACAGGCTCGGAGGACATTCGGATGTACCATTCCAGAACCGCCGAGCTCGATCCAGCCGGAGCCTTTACATGGACGGCAGCGTTCGCCTTCGAATTTGCCGGTGCCGTGACATTTGAAGCATGAAAAATCAAACTCAGCAGATGGTTCCGTAAAAGGGAAGTACGAAGGACGAAAACGCGTGACTGTGTCCTCGCCAAAGAGCCGCTTGAGCCATTCCGTAACTGTGCCTTTAAGATGCGCCATCTTGATACCTTTATCGACGCAGAGCCCTTCAAGCTGATGAAACATCGGCGTATGCGTCATGTCAGGCGTGTCGCGCCGAAAGACTTTGCCAGGTGCGAGAATACGAAGCGGAACACCACGTCGTTTCATCGCTCGTATCTGCACAGTTGAAGTTTGGGAGCGCAACGCAAATCCATCGGTCGTGTAAAATGTATCCTGCGATTCGCGGGCTGGATGGCCTTCGGGAATGTTAAGCGCATCAAAATTGTAATAGTCAGTCTCGATCTCGCGGTCGTCCTCGATCGCATAGCCCATCGAAACGAAAATATCTTCGATCTTTTGTCTAAGGATCGTGATTGGATGAAGGTGTCCTGTGCGAGGCCGTCGTCCGGGAATTGTTACATCGAGCCGTTCGCGTTCGATCTTTGCCTTTGAGATGACTTCGTTGAGCTTTGATTCGGCGTCTTCGATCTTTGAAACGATCTCTTTCTCTACAGATTGAACAAACTGCCCAAAATTTCCACGCTCTTCCGGCGCAACTTTTCCGATCAGCTTCATCGCTCCTGCGAACGCCGATTTTTTGCCGGTGTGCCTGATCTTTAGTTCGTTCAGATCGCGCAGCAGAGCCTCGGCATCAACGGATGCAATGCCTTCGACGCTCAAATCAGCAAAGCGTTCGAACTCCTGCTCGAACGCTTTCCGTGTCTCCTCTACTGTTTGTCTTTCTTCAGACATTTCTTCAGACATTGAGAATCTGCGTAAAGCTAACCTGCTTCCTCAATCTTAAAATGGGGATTTTGAATTATCCCAAAAACATTGCCGAACGGGTCCAAAACCGATGCGACAATGATGCCGCCTCCTACGTCGTTTGGTTCGGAATCAACTTTCGCTCCTTTTGCCGTCATTTCAGCAAACGAAGCTGCCGCATCAGCTACGCCCCAATAAATGCCGACGTTGTTTCCAACAGTGACGCCGTCCATATCCGGATCGAGGCCAAGTTCGTAACCGCCGACACTGTAGCCAACGTAAAACGGCTCGTCAAAGTACGGCTCGATACCCAGCATTTGCGAATACCAGGCTTTTGCTTTTTCAAGATCGGCGACCTTATAAACGGCCGTTCTTAAGCCCTTTATCATTAATTTACGCTGACGGTTGCTGCTTACCGATCGCGTCCTTTGCTTGCCCGACGATAGTCGCAAAAGCCTCAGGCTGTTTGACCGCTAGATCTGCAAGGACCTTTCGGTCGAGTTCGATCTCAGCGAGATTCAAGCCGTGAATGAACTGCGAATATTTGATGTCATTCAGACGGCACGCTGCGTTGATGCGGACGATCCACAGTTTGCGAAAATCACGCTTTTTCAGCTTTCTGCCGGTGTAGGCAAAATTCAAAGCGCGTTCGACCGACTCTTTGGCCGAGCGATACAGTTTTGATTTAGTTCCACGATAACCTTTAGCTAAGGCTAATATCTTTTTGCGTTTCTCAAGACGCTTATTTCCACGTTTTGCTCTTGGCATTTCTTCACTCCTTCGTCGTGAAATTGAGAGTTGATAATGGACAATGAAAAATGTCCGAAATTCTCAATTATCAGTTTTCAATTCTCAATTAATCTCGTCCGTACGGCAGCATCTTCTCGACGCGTTTCTGATCGCCTTCGGACACCAATACGTCAATATCAAGATTACGTTTACGCTTGCTCGTTTTCTTTGTCAAAATGTGACGGGCATGGCTGTGGCCGCGTTTGAATTTGCCCGACGCTGTCGAGCGAAAACGCTTCGCCGCGCCTTTATGTGTTTTTAGTTTTGGCATTACCTTCTCCTGTTAAATCTCAGATCTTAAATTTCAAATCTTAAATGGTGGACAGTCTCTGTATTTATTAAAATATTTCGTCGTCGTCCTTCGGCTCTTCTTTAATTTTTGCCGGAGCTTTCTTTGCTGCCGGTTTCTTTTCTTCAGTAGGCTTTTCCGCCTTTTCAGCTTTTTTCTCTGCTGGGAAATCTGCCGGTTTCTTATCCGGAACCTTAGTCTTTTTAGGAAGGAAGATGGTGAACATCTGATAGCCTTCCATTTTGGGATAAACCTCGACTTCGGCGAGGTCCGCCAGATCCGCAGTCAATTTCTTAAGTATCTTTGCTCCAAGCTCGCGGTGCGTCATTTCTCTGCCGCGAAACGCTATGGCAGCTCTTACTTTGTCACCTTCGCCGAGCCATTGACGTGCGTGCTCCATTCGATACTGATAATCGTGATCGTCGGTGCCGGGGCGAAACTTGATCTCCTTGACCTGAACTGTGACCTGTTTCTTTTTCGCTTCGTGAGCCTTCTTTTTTTGCTCATATAGAAACTTGCCGTAATCGATGATCTTGGCCACAGGAGGCTGCGCATTCGGAGCGATCTCGACCAGATCGAGCCCTCGTTTCCGGGCTTCCTGGATCGCATCACGCGTATCCATTACACCCAATGTTTCTCCCTCATCGGTTACGACTCGAACCGACGGAACTCTGATTCGTTCGTTCGTGCGGTGAAGCGGCTCCCGAAACCTCGGCTTAAATCTGTTTCCACCAAATCTTCTAGCGATAAATACCTCCGAAAGTGTTTAGCCTGTCTTAGAGACTTCGCTGGCTTTTTTGCCGCGTTATCATCTCCTTGAACTCTTCCAACGACATCGCGCCGATGTCACCCTGTTTTCTCTCACGAACTGCGACCTGATTATTTTCCAATTCCTGATCGCCGAGAACCAGCATATAAGGAATCTTCTGCAATTGTGCATTCCTGATCTTTGCACCGATTTTATCAGATATTGTATTCGATTCCACGCGAAAACCTGCACTGCGTAATTCAGCGGCCACCTTTTCCGCGTATTCATTGATGCGGTCAGTGATCGGCAGAACCGCAACCTGAACCGGTGCAAGCCACAATGGAAAAGCACCAGCGTAATGTTCGATCAAAACGCCAAAGAACCGTTCAATCGAACCAAATAACGCCCGATGGATCATGAACGGACGATGCTTTTGATTGTCGTCACCTGTGTATTCCAGCTCAAATCGCTCAGGCAAATTGAAATCGAGTTGAATAGTTCCAAGCTGCCAGACACGTCCGATGGCGTCTTCGATCTTAATGTCGATCTTCGGCCCGTAAAATGCGGCCTCGCCTTCGATACGTTCGTACGTTATCTCGCGTTCTTTCAAAGCACTCGCAAGCTGCTCTTCAGCGGCTGCCCAATCTTCGTCAGAGCCAAGATAACCTTTATTTTCAGCACCGCCCCGAACCGACAATTCAAATTTAACTTTGTCAAAACCGTAAGTCTCAAAAACCTTAATAGCAAAATCTAAACAGTCAGCAACCTCTGCATGAACCTGATCAGGCCGAACAAAAAGGTGAGCGTCATCCACCGAAAATCCACGCACGCGCATCAGCCCGTGCAATGTTCCCGAAAGCTCGGCTCGATAAACCGTACCCATTTCGGAATAACGCTGCGGCAGGTCGCGATATGACTTCGGGCTTGCCTTGTAAATGCCAATATGGAAAGGGCAGTTCATCGGTTTGAGCCGATATTCCTCATCCTCAATGCTCGTTGGTGCGTACATCGAATCGGAATAATTGCCTTCGTGCCCGCTCGTCACCCAAAGATTGCGTTTCGCGATATGCGGAGTGAAAACAAAACTGTAACCGCGCTGTTCCAGTTCTTCGCGCAGCAGGCGTTCCATCTCCATGCGGACAATTCCGCCTTTCGGATGCCACAAGATCAAACCCTGTCCGTAATTGTCGTCGATCGAGAACAGATCGAGTTCGCGGCCAAGCTTGCGATGATCGCGTTTCTCGGCCTCTTCACGCTGCTTGAGCCATGCGTCGAGTTCTGCCTGAGTCGCAAACGCAGTTCCGTAAATACGCTGCATCTGCTCACGCTCAGCATCGCCTTTCCAATAAGCGCCGGACAAAGCGAGCAATTTGAACGCCTGCAATTTACCTGTATGCGGCACATGCGGGCCAAGGCAAAAATCGATGAAAGGCGAATTGTCGATGTAGTAAAGGCTTGCGGTGTCAGAAACTTTGTCGTCGATCAATTCACACTTTAGCGGCTCTTCGCGGCCCTTAAATATATCGAGTATCTTAGCCTTTTCAACGATCTCGCGGCGATAAACGAGATTCTGCTTCGCCATTGCCTTCATCTTCTTTTCAATGACAGGCAGATCTTCTTCGGTCAGATTTCGCGGAGCAATAACATCGTAATAGTAGCCGTACCGCGGATCTTCCATTAACGCCGGACCAACGCCGAGCTTTGTTCCGGGAAACAGATCAAGGATCGCCGCCGCAAGCAAATGTGCAGTCGAATGTCGGATCAATTCCAGCCCGTCAGTCGAATCGGCATTCACCACCTCGATGGAAAGCACTTCGTCGGTCGCGGCCAACTCGCGATTCAGATCGACTTCCTCGCCGTTAACTTTCGCGGCAAGGGCCTTCTTCAAAGCGTCACGGTCAAATGCGTTTATCGCATCGGCGACAGTCGCAGGCGCAGGAATCGAGCGCCCAATTCCGTTGTATTTTACGTTTATATCGCTCATAACACTGTTGATCGGAAATGCAAAAGCCCGCACGTTAGTAAGGGCGGTACACGCAACTTGAATGATTCGCCCTTACTTACGTGCGGGCTTACGCATTTGCGAGTCGCTCAAACTAAATCTAAATGATCAACAACTTCCTACTACTAACCAAGATCAGATCCGATAAGAGCGACTTTGCTTTGAGGTTCAACAAACTTAAGTTTGTTGAACTTCTATTGTCCCGCCATTAGAAGCGGGTCGTAGTAGTTATAAAAACAGCAAAGTTCTTCGTAAGCATCTTATCGAAAATTTGTAAATGGTAGTCTCTAGCAGACTCGAACTGCTGACCCCTACCTTGTCAAGGTAGTGCTCTACCAACTGAGCTAAGAGACTATACCTCGTCGCAAATCCAAGAGAAAAGCGAACAATCAGAATGCCAAAAGGAGGGAAACGTGTCAAGTATATGAATAGCTAATTCAAAAGGAAAACTACCGATACTTCAGCACTGATGCTTATGGTGCCTGGGGAAAATGTTGCGAGGTCTTTCGTCACCACTGTCGGGCGGTTACTAACAATTCCATCTCTAACAAATGTATTTGAGCTGAGAGCACCACCAGCAATCGTAAAGGAACTTGAAAACTTTCCCTCTTTGATAAGTATCGCCTTACCAATGGTCTGATTTATAGCGCCTGCCATTGCAGAGGCTTTTTCATAAGCCGCTTTCATCGCAAGTTCACGCGCTTTATCCTTGTATTTTCGCAGTTCTGAAGATTCGAAAGAAACATTATTTACTTCAGAGATGCCGGTTCTCAGAACTTCATCAAGAAAGCCTTGAAAACGACTGATGTCAGTCATTCTTACATTGACCGACGTGGACACTTGATAACCCAGGAACACTTTTGTACCGATTTCCTCACCGTCTTCGTCATAAGTACGATTTTTGGGATCGCGAATGAACTTATTCTTCATTTCAACAGAAATGTTCCTCGTTTTGACGTCTTCCGCCTTAACGCTGAATCGTTTTGTCAGATCAATTACTTGAGATAGAGCAGTATCCGCCTCTTTCTTTGCAATTTGCAGATCCTTGTTCAATTTGGTTATATCAAGTGAAATGGTCACTTCATCTGGTTGGACAAAGATCTCGGCACTCCCGCTAACCTCAATTGTAGGCGGTTTGTTTTCACAAACTTGTCCATAAGCATTATGAAAAAGGGTTACAAACAAAAGTGTTAATAGTATTTTTCGCATCGTCTATTATATTACTTATTGATTCAAATTACGCGACTCCACTGCATAACCGAGTCATCTCGACTTTTACAAGTTTCCGCTTTATATCGTCGACAGACTGTTAGTCTGCTGCGGTTGGTTCTGAATAATGTGTTCTTAATAATAACGACATCATCCAGACAAACAGCCCCGCATCTATCGTGTATGGAATTCTGCGGAGCCAGAAATTTGTAATGAGCAGTTTGTCGATTGCCGGAATTGACAGGCCGGAGTTGCTCAATTCTATCTGTATCGGGATTTGGATCGTAACCGTCGAGATCCAAACAAAGACCTGCAATCCAAAAGCTGTCCATAGTGCCCAGACGGGAATCGCCTGTGGCCGAAACCAGAGCAATAGACCCGTCAGCAATGTTCCCAAAACCATAGGAGCAACCAGATAGCCAATTATCAGCGGGCTAATTGCATTGTGATATGTGAGGAATTCATTCGGCCCGATCAATTTCCAGGTTGGATAGTTGACGAAGCTTTCAATAAACGACGCACCCATTCCGTAAAACACGAACGCAAAAGTTATAAGGAAAAGCCATATCGACCCTTTTGGCGATTTATCCATAATTGGTTCTCCATCCTTCAGATTAACGCCACGCAGGAGCAAAACGTTCGATTAGACATCTAGCCTCGGGTTGATTTCGCTGAACTCGATGATCCTTGTAATTGCCAATGTGGCGTCTTGAATAAGTATGAAAAATTCGCCGTTATAAGCCAAGTGGCGATGCAGCTGCCGACCATTCCGTCCATCCTGCCAACGCCGCCGAGCATGGACCATCGCTAGGAAATATTCTTATTTTTTGATGGCTTTTGGGGGAGTAAAAGTGGCTTTTTGAGGTTTAAAAATGGCTTTTTGGGGGTCGTGAGATGGCTTTTTTGGAGATGATTCCGATAAACCATTGCTGATCATATATTTAGCCTGGCATCGCAATTTTTTTTAAGCGACCCTTGGTTCTTGTCGTTGATTCACATCGTCGTCAATTATATCCGGCATTATCACCCTTATTAGAACGGCTTAACCCGTCCGTTTTCTAGACTAACGAGTCACGATCCTTCATTCATCAAGCGCCATTTTCAAATCTTATGCAACACCTGAACAAAACCGATGCATACCGATCGCGACGAGCTTTGTGGTCCGATTATCAACGTCATACGTCGGATTAACCTCGCTAAACTCGATAATTTTTGTATTTGCCAGCGAAGCGGCGTATTTTACAAGCGTGATAAATTCACCGGCACGCAGGCCGAGTGGTGATGGAGCGGATGTGCCGGGAGCGTCTGCGGAACGGACTGCGTCGAGGTCGAAGCCGAAAAATGTATTCAGTGATGAACTGTGGCCGATGAATTTTTGCCGGATCTGTTCCTTGATCTCGAGGTCGGCTTCGGTACGTGAGCGGAGCAATTCGAGGCTGATACGATGCACGCCGAGATCGCGGATATATTCGTAATAAACCGGAGAGCAAAAATGCGTTTGATAGCCGACCTCGTAAAAATAGGTTGGCAGCAGATGTTTTTCTTCTAAAAGCTGTCGATACGGCGTGCCGCTGTTTCTCTGTTCCGCGATACGAACGTCGAGTTGGGCATCAATATTTACGCCGATCCACTGCTCAGGCCCGAAAACCTCAGCCATCGCCGCTCCATCGGGATACGAAATATCATTTCCTCCACCAAGCACGATCACACGCTTGTCATCTTTCAATACCTGCGTGACAACCTTAAATTGCGTCTCGTGAGTTTCTTCTAAACTACTGCCGATAAAGACATTGCCGAGATCAAAGATCTTTTTCTTAATATTAAACGGCGTCAGTCTGTAAAACTGTTCGCGTATCTTGTCCGGGGCTGTAGCCGCTCCCACACGTCCGTTGTTTCGACGCACACCTTCATCCTGCGGACAGCCCAGAATGACAATATCCGCCGATGCGTAATCAGCTTCTTCACGACCAACTATTTCACCCAGACGCGGATCGTTCTTGTCATTTCTAGTAAAAAAAACGGTAGGATCAACTTTTGTGGTTTGCTCGAAAATAGTCTCCATATATCAGATTCTACTTTATCATCGGGATTCTAACATCATTCTTCTCAGCAAATTCTATAGCCTCTTCATACCCCGCATCGACATGGCGAATAACGCCCATTCCGGGATCAGTAGTGAGGACGCGTTCAATCCGCTTGGCGGCGTCGGGCGTTCCATCGGCGACGATTACTTGTCCGGCATGAAGTGAAAAGCCGATTCCAACGCCGCCACCGTGATGCAGCGATACCCATGTTGCTCCGCCCGCGACGTTTATCATCGCATTGAGATAAACCCAGTCGGCAATAGCGTCGCTTCCGTCTTTCATCGATTCCGTCTCGCGGTTTGGAGAGGCGACGCTGCCACAGTCCAGATGGTCACGGCCAATGACGATAGGCGCTTTTAGCTCGCCGGATGCGACCATTTCGTTTAATTTCAGCCCAGCCTTTGCACGTTCGCCGTAACCAAGCCAGCATATGCGTGCAGGCAAACCTTGAAATTCAACTTTCTCTTGAGCCATCGTCAGCCATTTTGTTAAATGATCATCATCCGGGAAAAGATTCATTATCGCTTCGTCCGTTTTATAGATGTCTTCCTTATCGCCCGAAAGAGCGACCCATCGAAACGGTCCTTTGCCCTCGCAGAACAGCGGACGAATATACGCAGGAACAAAACCGGGATAATCGAATGCATTTGCGATACCGTTGTCCTTCGCCCTTTGTCTCAGATTATTGCCGTAATCAAAAACAATGGACCCACGCTTTTGAAATTCGAGCATTGCTTCGACATGTATAGCCATCGAATCCATCGCGCGTTTTTCGTATTCACTCTGATTTGTCTTTCTCAGTTCGTTCGCCTGTTCGATATCTAAACCAACCGGAATATATCCATATAGAACATCATGAGCCGAAGTCTGATCGGTAACAACATCAGGAATTACGCCGCGTTCGAGAAGTTGCCAAAGAACTTCAGCCGCGTTGCCATGCAGGGCGATGGACTTTGCCTCTTTTGCATCAACCGCCGCTTTAGCTAAGTCGAGTGCATCATCGAGATCTTTCGCCGCTACATCGACCTGCTTCAAAGCAAGTCTCCGCTCGATACGCCACGGATCAACATCAACAAGTAAACCAACACCGCCGTTAAACGTAATAGCTTGCGCCTGAGCTCCGCCCATTTCACCAAGTCCGGCTGTAAGCACAAGTTTTCCTGCAAGCGAACCCCAACCATGCTGCCGTGCCAGTGATCCGAAAGTCTCATACGTGCCCTGCAAAATTCCTTGCGTTCCGATGTAGATCCATGAGCCTGCAGTCATCTGACCGTACATCATCAGGCCGTCGCGTTCGTATTGATCGAACTGCTCCTGTGTGGCCCAATGCGGAACGATGTTTGAATTAGCGATCAAAACGCGTGGAGCGTCAGTGTGGCTTTTGAAAACGCCGACCGGCTTGCCAGACTGGACTAAAAGCGTTTCATCTTCATTCAAGTCTTTTAATGAACTCAATATCGCGTCGAAACTCTCCCAATTTCGCGCAGCCTTGCCGCGTCCGCCGTAAACGATCAAATTATCCGGGTCAAAGGCCACGTCCGGATCAAGGTTATTCTGGATCATGCGATAAGCGGCCTCGATCAACCAATTTTTGCAGCTAAGTTCAGTGCCTGTTGGGGCGTGTATGATTCTGGACATAAGTTCTTTTCGAATATGATAACCCAATTTGTAACGGCAATAAATTCTAAGGTGAATCTTATTCAGTCTGAGGCGCGTATATGTTAAACTTTCACAAATTTTACAAGTTGGTAGGATAATTCTATGAAAAACCTAAATGCGATATTCCTTTCTGTAGTAACTTTATTCGCTTTAAGTAATCTCACCCTTGGCCAGACGAATAAGCCCGCAGAAACGGTAAAATACGATGCAGAACTAGCAAAAAAGCTCGGCGGTGACGAGCGCGGAATGAAAAATTACGTTCTTGTAATTCTGAAAACTGGACCCAAAGATGGCGATTTCAAAGGTAAAGAACGCGACGATATTTTTGCGGGACACATGAAAAACATTGGGCGTCTTGCTGACGAAGGTAAGTTGGCGGTCGCCGGGCCTTTTATGAAGAACGACAAGGGGTATCGTGGACTCTATATCTTTAATACGGCAGCCATCGAGGAAGCTCAAAAAATGGTTGAAAGCGATCCGGCGGTTAAGGCGGGGATATTGATTCCCGATATGACTCTTTGGTACGGTTCGGCTTCGCTGATGGCAACCCCCGAAATTCACAAGACGATCACCAAGCCAAAACCATAAATGCATAAAGCAGAACTCATTATTCACAATGCCGGACAACTCGTAACGTGTGTGTCCGGCGGCAAGTCGAAACGCGGATTGGCGATGCTTGATGTCGATATCATCGAAAATGGAGCGGTTGCGATCGCCGGCGGCAAGATCATTGGCGTCGGCGGGTCGGCTGCGATATTTGATTCCCATTCGTCTGACAACATAGTCGATGCCGAAGGCCGTGTTGTTTGTCCGGGCTTTGTTGATCCGCACACGCATATTGTTTTTGCGGGCGATCGGCTGAATGAATTTGAATTAAAGATCAAAGGTGCGGATTATCTTGAGATCCTGACAAACGGCGGCGGCATTATTTCAACCGTAAAACATACGAGGGCTGCAACCTTCGACCAACTCGTTGAACAAAGCAACAAACGGCTAGACAAAATGCTCGCTTGCGGAACAACGACTTGCGAGATAAAAACGGGCTACGGCCTCGACACAGAGACAGAGCTAAAAATGCTCGCGGTGATCGAACACTTAGACAAAACTCATTCGATTTCCGTTGTTCCGACCTTTCTTGCAGCTCATGCTGTGCCGCCGGAATTTAACGAAAACGCGAATGCTTATGTCGATCTGATCTGCGCTGAAATGCTGCCGCTTGCTTGGAAATGGTATGAGCAATCGCATTTCAAAACAACCAGCACACCGTTTTTCTGCGATGTATTTACTGAGAGGAATGCGTATGATCTTGCCCAATCGCGGCGTGTGTTAGAGACGGCACGAGATTTGGGATTCGGTATAAAAGCCCACGTTGATCAGTTTAATAATCTAGGCGGCAGTCGATTGGGAATAGATCTGGGTGCAGTGTCGATAGATCATCTCGATGCGATCTCGGATGAAGAAATAGATCAGCTTGCCGCAACCGAAACAGTCGGCATTGTCATACCAACAGAAAACTTTAACGCTGGCAAAACGCAATTTGCCAACGCAAGAAAAATGATCGACGCCGGATGTGCCATTGCACTTTCAACGGATTACAATCCGGGCTCAGCTCCTTGTCCATCGCAGCCTATGGCGATGGCAATTTCGTGTCGTTACCAAGAATTACTGCCTACAGAAGCATTGAATGCCGCAACAATAAATGCCGCTTATGCGATAGGCCGAGGTGACACGGTTGGCTCGATTGAGGTTGGCAAACAAGCAGATCTTTGTATTCTCGATTCTAATGATTACCGCCAAGTGGTCTATGAATTTGGCGGTAATCTAGTCCACTCTGTAATTTCAAATGGAAAAGTCGTCCTGTAAATCATTCGGCGATTTTGTGTTAATCTCTCATTGTTTATGACCACCGAGATCATCATTGACGGCGAAAGCCTCACATTTGAACAAGTTATCGCTGTTGCCTACGGAAAACCAGGTGAACCGCGTGTCGCGTTGTCCGATACAGCGAAAGCAAGCGTCAATCGCTCTGCCGATGCGGTGCAAACCCTGCTTGACCGTGGCGAGATCGCGTACGGCATTACGACGGGTTTTGGTGCGTTCAAGGACAAGATCATCAGCCGCGAAGAGGTCGAAACGCTTCAGCGAAACATCGTTTTAAGCCACGCTGTCGGCGTCGGAAGGCCGTTTGATATTCCGACTGTTCGGGCGATAATGCTGATCCGTGCAAATACGCTTGCTCGCGGGTTTTCCGGTATTAAACTTTCAACGCTTGAACTCATTCTCGAATTTCTCAATCGCGGCGTCCATCCGATCATTCCTGAAAAGGGAAGTCTCGGGGCCAGCGGCGATCTTGCGCCGCTCGCTCATTTTGCCTGCGTTCTTATCGGCGAAGGCGAAGCTGAATACAACGGCGAAACGCTCAATGGCCGTGACGCTCTCGCAAAAGCAGATCTTGCCCCTATCACACTGGCAGCCAAAGAAGGCCTTGCACTAACAAACGGCACGACTGTGATGACAGCGGTCGGAATTCTTGAAACCACAAAAGCCCGAAAACTTGCAGCACTGGCCGACGTGAGCGGCTGCCTGAGCCTCGAAGCTTTGAACGGAACGGTATCAGCGTTTGACGAACGCATCCACGCTCTCAGGCCGCATCCGCGTCAGATCGAATGTGCCGCAAATCTCCGCAAAATATTGACCGAGAGTGAATTCGTGCGCGATTTCGATCCGGCAAATGTACAGGACGCCTACACGCTGCGATGTATGCCACAGGTTCATGGAGCGTGTCGCGACGCAGTGCTTTATGCCGAATGGCTATTGAAACTTGAGCTAAACGCCGTCACCGATAATCCGCTCATCTTTGTCGATGACGCCGACAAGATAGAAGTCATCAGCGGCGGCAATTTTCACGGCGAACCACTCGCACTCGCATTTGATTATCTCGCGATCGCGTTGACAGAATTTGGAAACATCTCCGAACGCCGCATCATGCGTCTAACGGATGAGGCATCGAACTCACATATTTTACCGCCGTTTCTTACCGAACACGGCGGGATCAACTCCGGCTTTATGATCGTTCAATACACGGCAGCGGCCCTTTGCACCGAAAATAAGATCCTTGCACATCCGGCGAGCGTCGATACTATCCCGAGTTCGGCGAATGTCGAGGATCATGTTTCGATGGGTGCGACCGCGGCGCTGAAATTAAGAACTGTGGCAGAAAATCTCGAAACGATCCTTTCACTCGAAACATTTTGTGCGGCACAAGGCGTTGATTTTCGTAAAAAAGTGATTGGGTCTGACAAGAATTTGGGTGTCGGAACGAGACTGCTTTATAACAATATCCGCGCAAAGGTCCCGTTCATCGAAACTGACGTATATATGAAACCTCACATCGAATCTGTGATCGAAGTGATCCGTGAATTTTCGCCTGTATAGAACATGCAGAAATCCCTTATAATATTGGCTACATTTCTTATGGGAGCAGGCTGCTGGTCTGTCGGTTCAAAAGCTGAACCCTCTGATGCCGCAAACACTTCGCCGACCGACACTGCAAAAATGACAGAACCTCAAATGACAAAAGGATTTCTGGACAATTTGCCAAAGGCCTTCGAACAGCCGACTGACGACGCAGGTAGATTACTGCTTCGCGAATACGGAGCGGTCTTTCTCGCTCGGAATGGTGCGACCCCACCTAAGAAAGTTGTATTTAAAGACGAGGCCGACGTGTCTGCATTTCAGTCGTCGCTAAAGACCTCATCTGAAACTATCGGTGGCTACAAGATCGAACTGCAATCGTCGGCGATGACCGCACTAAAAGCAGCTATCGCCGAAGCCCGCTCGGCTCGCTTATCTATCTCGCCTCGCGGTGCCGATTCCGCACGACGCAGTTACACGCACACGGTTACGCTCTGGGCCAGCCGCGTAAACCCGGGATTGACATATTGGACCGGCAAAGACCGCATCACAAAAGTCGAGGCTAAACGGATAAGATTATTGTCGCCATTTGAGCAAGTTCCTGAAATATTAAGACTTGAACAGGACAGAATTTACTTTGCCAAAGACCTGCAAAAATCTATCATCTACTCGGTCGCACCGCCCGGCACATCACAGCACCTTTCGATGCTCGCTCTCGACGTAAAAGAGTTCGAAAACGCAAAAGTACGATCCATCCTCGCAAAACACGGCTGGTATCAAACAGTAGTCTCCGACTTGCCGCACTTCACCTATCTAGGCGTTCCCGAGACCGAACTCAACGGCTTAGGCCTTAAAATGGTAAAAAGCGGCGGTCGGGTTTTTTGGATTCCGGATATCTAAAATTGCGAGACTGAAGAAATGGTACACCCGGCAAGATTCGAACTTGCGACCCTCTGATTCGAAGTCTCGTAAAGGAGTTTATCGTGGTTTTTTCAAGTTTGGGTTTCTTCGTTTCCGTTATATTTTACTTTAGTTTGGTTGTAATCCGTTCTTTTGTGATTGGCTGATTTGGCGCACACGTGGCGCGCAAGCAGCGCGTACCTTGAAAGTATGTTCCGACGGAAATGAAAAGGAATATGGAAAGGATCGATCTCGAAGATAACCATTTGGCAGGGAATTAACGCCGCCCTTTATATTCGAGGGCATAATGTTTACGTCTCAGTGGTCATATTAGTTGACCAGTAAGACTGACCCCTCATAAGGCCCTCCCGCCGGTAGGTACCGCGATACATTCGAAAGTATGGATTCGTCGCGTGCCGGCAGTAGGGTTCTTAGGGGGTCGAGTTGTTTAAACGCCAGTCACTTTTTGTTCAACAAGCGTTCTCTTATCTAGCCCTGATCTGCCGGAGAGAGGAGATCTCTACCTGTCCTCCTATTGCTGGCAGAATCGGATCCCCTTCATTGAACATAAGCCTCTGCCATATCAAGGGCGATGACGAACCCGGTACTCCGACTGCCATGAATCTGAGATTTAGAAGTACGCCGTTGCCGGTGATCGGCATTGGGCCGTAAACAGCGACTTTCAAAAGCCCCGGTTCATTCGTGTTGAAGACGGCCGTCATGCCACGGCTGACAGATCCGACCAGATCTACCGTATTCGTCTGAGGTTTTAACACGAGAGGATCGTATCTTAGATCGAACTCATAGGCTATGATCCCTTTGTTTGCTATTCCGTCTACCTGGATCGGTATTATGATCTCGTGCTTAGCCGTTGTTGCCATATTTGGTGCCGTAACACCTATATTTCTCTCCGGCCCGCCCTGCATCGCCGGACGACCGCCGGGCAAAGAAGTGGGATCATCCCAGTTCCCGGAAACATCGCCGAAAAGCAGTGCAGTGTAGTCTTCACCCGTGATGCTGCTGATAATTGATGCATGGAAATTGCTCGTGGGGCTGAACTTCCAGGTTCCTGATGCGCCAACCGGTGTGTTTGAAACAACATAATGTGCGATCTCTGCCGCATCGAAAGACGATATTTCGCTGTTTCCGCTGACATCGGCCACAACCAACTGGCTGCCGCCTAAATACGGGAATGGCGGCCCGACGACATGTTGAGCCACTTTCGCTGCATCGAATGAGCTTATGGCAGCATTTGCTCCGCCAGTTTTGGACGGCGTGATCGTGTAAGCACCACCGCCGAATCCGCTGAGCGAATAAGCTCCGCTTGGAAAAGTGGTCAAAGCAGAGACTGAAATCGAACCGGCCCCGCTCAGCAGCACGTTCGCAACAAAACGCTGCGAAGGCGAGCCGATAGCGTTGCCGTATGTGACCGTCCCGGTGATCGAAGGCGGAACGGTCGGCGTTGCCGTCGGTGTACTTGTTGGCGTGTCTGTTGGTACATTTGTCGGCGTGTTCGTCGACGTTGTCGTTGGTGTCGGAGTGGTTAAGACACCGGTCGGGAAAAACTCCGAAGTATTCCCGTTCGCGTCAGTTACACTCGAGGTCAGCAGATCGCCTACGGTAAAGCCAAGGACAGTTGCGTCTCCAAGATCAACAGTCTTTCCGCCGTTGGTGAAGTCTAGAACAGAAAAATAGTCCGAGTTGAGAAAAGTCTCGCCCTGACCTGAGATGTCCGCTTTGAAAAATTCAACGTATAACCCAATTGGGCCATAGTTCGAGAATCCCGGAACCGAATCGACAAAGTACGTCACGTTCAGGTGGCCGCTCCCATCTATCGAATACTGGGAAATCTCGGGATAGTTCTGGAGGCGGTTTGGCCCTTCGTCGGCGTCCACGCTGTCATTGGGGTTGTGGCCGAGCGGGCCGATGTCGATACCAAGGCCGGAATTTCCATATATAGAATTGGGATCGATAAGATTACATCCGCCTGCGGCCGGATCGATCCAGACGCCCGGACCGGTGTTTTCCGCAATGATATTGCCCGCATCCGGCTCAGTGCCGCCGATCTCGGTAAGGCGTGCTCCGCCGGTTACCAGAATCCCGCCGCCGCCGTTGCCAAAGCCGCTACCGCCGCCGGGAATGGTCCCTATGATGGTTTTCTTTATGGCGTTAACTGTTGACTCACCTAAGATCTTTATGCCTGAGCCGACGCTGCCGGACACTATATTTCGCAAATTATCGGTTGGCTTGCCAATGACAATTCCATTTGCGTTATTCAGCAGTATGCCCGACTGGGCATTTGCAAGTCTCACCGGCAGTCCAGACACCGCGTTTTGTAACGAGATAAGATTGCCACTAAATTGAACTTCGGGGTTTGATGGCGGAAGGGCAGAGCTGTTTGTGCAGCCCACAGGATTGCCGATACCATCGACAAAGACACCGTTCGCTCCATTGGAAACCATCGTATTTTCAATCACCTGCACGGGAGCATCAACCAAAGGTGCGGATGGCTTGTCTTGCCGTGTATTTGGGCGTGGATAATTTGGATCTTCTTCGACCTTTATGCCGTTACCTGCATTGCCAAAGCCGGGCGTTGGAGTGTCGATGCCGCCGATGATATTTTTTTGAAGGCGATAGATCGCATTGCTTGTCCCCCGTAATTTGATCCAGACGGCATCGTTGCGATTGCCTGAGATGGTGTTGCCCAGGTTGGCCGCGGACTCAGAAGGCAGATTGCCAATATAAATGTCCCTTGAGGTTGATGCCAATATTCCGTTCAAATTACCAAGCGGTAAGGAGTTTCCTCCCGGCAGTTTGACGATGCCGATCGAATTTTTCTGAATCTTTGCCATGAATGACAAAATACCTGTTTCTCTGTGAAGTGGTGCAGGATTTTCAAGATTGAGCATCTGGATGCCGTTGCCATTATTTCCGCTTATGGTGTTTTCGGTGATTTCCGTTTGTGATGCATCGTCTCTCAACGTGATGCCGTTTCCCTGATTCGGCACGGGAATCGCCTGGTCAGTGGTGCCGATCAGGTTGTTTTTGACAATATTCCCCATGGTGTCGTTGCCTTTTATGACAACTCCGTCGCCGGTGCTGCCGCCGATAATGTTGGCGAGGTCCGCCGTGTCGCCACCGATGATGTTGTTTGTCGCATGGAAAAGATAGATCGCATTTGTATTACCCAAAACTTCATCAACCGACTTTTTGAGACCGATCCTGTTTCCTTGAACTTTGTTGGTGGACGGAAGGTCGTAAACGGACGGATTGGCATTTCTACTTCCGATAAAAACTCCGTATCCAGTTGTAGGATCTGGATTGATATTCCCGGAAATGACATTACCCTGATGGCCACTCGCACTTCCGCCGATTAGATTGTTTTGGGCCTTATCGAGCAAGGCAATGCCGCCCAGACCGTTGCCAATAGGAGATGTGCCGTCGACGTTAGTTCCTATCAAATTATTTTGGACCTTATTATCCATAGCCGGCAAAACACCTGTCGGACTATCAGGCAGCAAGTCCTTGAAAGCCTGCATCTGAGCAGGTTGATTACCGCTTATAGAAATACCGAATGTGGTATTTCCTGAAACAAGATTACCAATTATGCTGTTTTGGCTCGCACCCACAATCGCAATACCCATTCCATTTGGCCGAGCCGCAAATCCGTTTGCGTCCGTTCCTATTTTATTTCGGGCTACAGTATTATTCGTCGCACCAATTCCGATCAAAAGTCCAACCCCTGCAGTTTGACCGGAGATAGCATTGTCTTTTATTTGGGACAATTGAATATCACCGACTAGAGCAATACCCAAGGTGTTAGGGAACGTTTCGTCACTTTGGTTTATCCCTATTCTGTTTCCTGTTATTGATACACCTGAGAGAAAAGCTGCCGCAGTGCCGGCAGTTATGCCTACTCGAATGTTTCCGGCGATCACATTGGGGGCGGTCAAGCTGCCGACGGAGGTGTTGCCGGCATTAACCACGACACCTACTATATTTGGAATTGCTGTATGCTGGTCGCTCGAAAGGCCGATTACATTTCCCAGGATGCTATTGCCAACACCCGCTGACGCATCAACTAGAACTCCCGTCGGGACTACATTCGGATCCGTTTGTAGATCTTGGCCGGAGATAACATTTCGTGCCGCTCCGAGGCCGCCCACAGTATTACCTGTTGCACCGGTCACAAGCACAACTCCATTTCGTCCGTTATGTACAGACATGGCTCCATTTGGGTCAGTTCCTACAAGGTTTCCAATTACACGATTGCCGGTTGAATTCTCAGTGATCGCAACGCCATCGCTTAAATTGCCGGAAATAACATTACCCCTGTGAGAAGCATCACTGCCTCCAATCGTGTTATTGTTCGATCCCGCGATAATTATACCGACACCGTTCCCGCCGTAAGGGGCGCCATTATTTTGGATGAGGTTGCCATTCTTGTCAGTTCCGATGTAGTTTCCGGTAACCTCATTTGTCCCGCCAGTGGAGATTAAAATGCCGACATTATTTCCTGATATCAAATTGTCCGGCGACGAGCCGCTGTCCCCGATATGATTGCCCGAACCTTGGACAACTACGCCAGCGGGTTGTGGATGTGCAATATCAATCGTTAATCCGTCGGGATTGATGCCAAGATAAGAGCCATAAACGGTAATCCTATTGCCAAACAGGTAAACTCCTGAGCCGAAAAAACGATTCACGGTAACGCCGCCAAGTCTTGAACCGTCGCTTCCCGCGGCAAACACAATTCCGAAAGAACTCCCGGCATTTATACCACTTATCTCTATGATCGGCGTGCCTGGATACCCGGGCTGTGATTCTCCTCGGATCGAAACAGGCTGTGTTATATCAGGTAACTGGCTTGCCGGTGAAATAGTTTGTACACCGCTGCCAGGTATATTGAACTCAATGGTGTCAAAGCCCGGTCGGGCGTTTGCCTCCTCGATCGCTGCTCGAAGTGTGCATTGCAGGCCGCTGTTGCTTGTATCGACATCGCAAAAACCATCTGTAGTGTCGGCATCAGGTTCGTCGCCGGTGACGTTTACGATGATCGGCTGGGCGCAAGACACCGTCGGCGAAGATAGAAACTCATCACGCGTCAACCCAAGCGTACATGCGCCGCCTGCGAGGCATGAAAACTCCGAGGTGCTGCCAAAGCTGTCAGTTGCAGTGCCGGTGATAGCGGCTCCGTTTGGCACCGTAACGGTCGATGTAAATGTAAACGAACCACCGCCGTTGCCGTTGGTCGTGACGTTTTGCGAGCCGATGTAGTTCTCGCCTTCGCCGCTGCCGCTCGGGCCAGCGGCTCCGTTTGAATAGAAATCGATCCGATATGTACGACCCGGGTTGCTGCCTAGTGCGCCGTCAACTGTGACGGTACCATTGCCGTTAAATATAGGTGTAAAAAGTATCGGGAAATTCTGCAGGTCGTTAGGCCCGACATCTGCGTCCTGACAGTCGTTCGGATTTGGCCCGTCGCCGGTCGTGCTTGTTCCGGTTCGTTGAAGGTCAATACCTAGTCCGCCATTGTCGTGAATGTGGTTTTGACTGATATTCACGCCGACTGGGATGAAACCTAGGTCATTGTAAGGGCTGGTCAGAAACACGCCTGCACCGTTGTTGTGGGCAATGATATTTGCATCAGCCGGTGAGCCGCCGATCTTGGCGCCGCCGAAATAGTCGAATATGCCGTTTGCCTCATTGCCAAGCGGCGCGCCGACTTTATTGACGCCGATATAATTGTTTGAGATGAGCAGGTCGCCGCCAAAATTGCGCAGTCCGATGCCCGAATTGTGATTGCCTGAGATAACGTTTCGCGCCGGAGGCTCATTGCCGCCGATCGCAAGGCTGCCGAATCCGTTTGTGACAATGAATGCCGCCTCGGCAAACTCGGCATTAGCCAAAATATTGGTTCCCGTCGTGTCCGTTCCGATCAGATTGTTATATACGTTGCAGTTTGCGAAGCCAAATGTGTAAGCTCCGCAATTGGCGCCGGAACCGACATTGCCAGAGAGAAGATTCCCGCCGAATACATATCCGCCGTTCCCGTCCGATCCATAGCCGCCGATATACGAAGTAGTCGGGTCGTAGAGAGCTCCGCCCATGCCAATGCCAATGATATTTGGCAGTGATTGAGTTCCGGTGAGATCAGTGCCGATAAAATTGTTAAATGCCCCGACAGTTCCCCAGCCAAATCTAAGTAAAGCATTGCCCTGGGCAAAATGCGTGGTGGTATATTGGCCCGATAGCAAATTGCAGAAACCGGTACAGCTACCACCCAGCGTCGTCCCGCCCGGAGAGCCGAAATATGAATAAGTGTCAGAGTTGACGATTAAAACGGTGCCGGTTATGAAGCCTATGCCGGAATGTACATTGTCCTGTGTATTTGGTATCGAGACTGTTCCGGTGATGTCCGTGCCGATGTTGTTGCCGACGATGGCACAATAGCCGCCTTCGCTGTAAGGCGATCCGGGAAAGCCGCAATAGATCGCGTCGAGGCCGTTGCCGGAGATGATATTCCGTCCGGATTGCGTGATCGAGCCGATGAACGTTGACGTTTGCGGGATGGTTCCGATCGCCTTGCCGCAATTGCCAAGTGGCTGCAAGCCGTCGGCACTAGTTCCGAGCCGGTTGCCCTTGAACGTATTAAATTCCGTAAGCAGTACGCCGGTAACAAGATCGATCAGAGGAGCAACAATTATTCCGTCGCCATCGCAGCCGGGATAATTTGGATTGCCCGGCTGACGATCTGTACCGTTGCCGGAAACGACATTGCCTTCGCCAGCTCCGTCGCCGCCAAATTTATTATTCGATCCCGACAGGAACACGCCTGTACCATTTTGAAGGCGCACATTGCCATTTCGCGTGGTGCCGATCAAATTTCCAAAGATATTGTTATTATTTCCGGCCGTAATATCGAGGCCGAGGCCGTTTAAAGTACCGGTAGTGAGGCCAGACATCACGTTTGTGATAATGTTGTTATTATCCGCATCAAAAATAAGAACACCCGTGCCGCCATTTTTGGCAATAGTTCCGGTCGAGTCAGTTCCCAGATAATTGCTTTGTATAAGATTGTTGCTTGCGTTTGGTGACAAGGCAGTGCTTTCGATGGTAATCGAGTTCGATCCCGTGGTGCTGCCCGTATTAGGGTCCTGGAATCCCTGAAAATTATTTATTGCAAGATCGGAGACCGAGCAATTGCTCGCCCTGATTTTGATACCGTCCGCGATTCCAGCCTGGCCGCCGGTGATCTCAACCAGTTTCGCTCCTGTATTATCGGTCGGGGCGGCGAGACGCGTGCCGTTTGCCCTTATGACCGGAAGCTGCGACAAAGGCGTAATGGTATGAACTCCCGCCCCCGGTATTAACAGAGCGATCAAAGAACCGGGTTGGCCGTTCGCCTGTGTGATCGCGGTCCGCAGCGAACAATCGCCAACTCCATCACACGGCGTACCGACATCATCAACTGTGTTCACGATGATGACAGCAGTCGGATCAGTCTGTACAACGCTGGGAATACCTGATCCGGTATGCAAAACAACAAGGTCGTCCATTGCGTCGCCGTTGATCCGCATCGGTAAGACGGCTTGCGTGGCAAATTCACTTTCGAGTGCGACGACCTCGTTACGCAGCACGCCGTTGTCATCTTTTGGTTGAGTGAAGATATTGATCGTCGCTCCTGCAAGGATCAGATCATCGCTGCCGCTCGAAGAGGTGCGTGAATTTAATGATCTTTTTGCTGAGACTGAACCTTCACTGAGCCTTGCGTCTGTGACCAAAGTCTCAAGACTCCACGCCGCGAGGTTCGATGGGCGGGCCGAAATAGTTTTGAGAAAGCCTTCTTTTGCTTTTTCGCTTTTTGCACTTGCCAATGCGGCGCGTTCCGATGCCAAGCGCGCCTTTTCTGATGGTTCAAGAGCCGCATATTGCTTGCCCTTTTCCGTAAATCGATCGAGGAGAGCCTTTTGCTTGTCATCGTTCGACGCCCTGCCGTCGACGAGCAACGCACCGCCCGGATCAGAGGCTGAAGTGTCAAGGACCGGTTCGGGCAGCGTTCCTATATTTACTGCGTCAACGTCAACTGGCAGGAATTGCGGCGTATTGGTTTTGGCCGAATAAGGAGCGCGAGTGCGAGTTGCTGATTGGACTGGTTTCAGCCGAAAAATATTGCTGCCGGAAAGAATCGCGAGCGACTTTTGTCTCTCGCCGCTAAAGTTACCTATCGCCAGGCCTTCAATGGTCGAAGGCATTTGTTTACGCTCGACGATGGCCGCCGGACGTTTGATTCCCGATCCTTTTAGAACGTCCCAAGGATAAGCTTGGCCGCGTTCGCTGATCACAGTTAAGTTCGTTCCGCCGCCGACGGCGATGTCCGAATAGTGATCGCCGTTAAGGTCGCCTATAGCGATCTGAGTCGCCGGAGACGCAAGCTGAAACGCCTCAGGTTTATATTTGAAGGCGCTCTCAGGATGCTCGAAAACTAACATTTGAGCGCCTTTTTTATTTGTCACAGTAACCGCAACATCGGCCTGGCCGTCCGCTAGCCCTATCTCGCCGACCACAAAGGCAGTTATGTTGCCGTCCAATGCGATCGTCCTTGGAGCTGAGAATGTTCCGCTTCCAAAACCGGCAACGAGCGTAATCGTCCTCGAACCAATTGCGGCGGCAATGATGTCTTTTTTGCCGTCGGCGTTGAAATCACCTGCTTCCAGATAATCCGGCGACATGCCGAGCGTCGCCGCGTTAGTCGATGCCGAAAACGGCTCTGGTGTTTCGAGGCCTTGAGCATTTAACAGGAGCGACCGATTTGCTTCAGGGTTGCCGTGATACAGTCGAATATTTCCGCCCGAATCCGAGACGATTAGGTCCGCTGTGCCGTCAGAATCAAAATCCGCCGATGCGAGCAGTTTTCCGGGAGCGGTGGCTTGTCCGTCATTTGTTGCCAGATCAATTCCATCGGCAAGGCTTATGTTTGGAAACCCAACGCCTTTCTCACGAGAAGTATCGGGCTTTTCATTATGTTTGACATTTGCCTGATCGCTCTCAGTTTGGAGTTTTGCCGGTGTTTCCCATCCAAATAGCAGCAGGCAGGAACCAAATAGAATGAAAGCAACCGTGATCGCAGCTCGATAGGGTGTGGCAAATCGTTTTCGGGTGTTCATAGTGGTCATAGCTCCGTTAAATTATTTCTCACCTATACAGGGCGTAAATTGACCGCATTTCACCTAATATTTTTTTCAGTAAATCTCATTCGTGTTATATTTCAATGTAAATAACTGTTATGCAGGAAGTTACGCGACTCTTAAAAGAGATAACCGATGGCGACGGAAAAGCGCCTGAGGAACTCTTGCCGATCGTTTACGACGAGTTAAAAAAACTCGCTAGCAGCTATATGCGAAACGAACGAGAAGGGCACACCTTGCAAACAACGGCACTTGTCCATGAGGCATACATTCGCTTGGTTGATTGGAAGAATGTGAGTTGGCAGAACCGGGCTCATTTTTTTGCAGTTGCGGCACAGTTAATGAGAAAGACCCTCGTCGATTACGCCCGCAGCCACCGGGCTGAAAAGCGAGGTTCCGGTATACAAAAGATCGTTCTTGACGAAGCCATCACATTCGCCGCTGAGAATGATCTCGATTTGCTAGCCCTAGACGAAGCACTTTCCATGTTGGAGAAGATCGATCCTCGGCAGAGTCGAATTATTGAAATGCGTTTCTTCGGTGGACTGACGATCGAAGAAACTGCCGAAGTTATGGACCTCTCCGCGGCAACCATAACTAACGAATGGACGATGGCACGCACCTGGCTTTACTCTCGGCTAAAAGGCAACGACTAATGACATCGCCGGAAACCTGGGAAAAGATCAAACGGATATTTCATGAGGCTCGCGAAATGGAGCCTGACAGCCGGCTCGAATTTGCCAGAGCAGAATGCGGCGATGATTCGCAAGTTTGGAACGAGGTAGAGCGTTTACTTTTGTCCTTGGACGACTCGGAAGGTTTTATCGAGGAATCCATATTAGCGTCTTCCGCTTCATACTCCGGTAAAAGGATAGGCAATTATCGCATTGTCCGCGAGATCGGACGCGGCGGTATGGGCGTCGTTCTGCTCGCAGATCGCGAGGGCGGCGAATTCGAACAGCAGGTTGCCATCAAGATACTTAAACGCGGCATCGATTCAGATGAGATCGTGCGACGCTTCAGTCAGGAACGTCAGATACTCGCGTCGCTGAACCATCCGAATATCGCCTGTCTGTTGGACGGCGGAACGACCGATGACGGTTTGCCATACTTTGTTATGGAGTACGTCGACGGTGTACCGTTGATCAAGTATTGCTTTGAAAATGCGTTGACCGAAGATGAAAAGATCCGATTGTTTCGTGATGTCTGCGCCTCGGTAAGTTTTTCCCATGGGCGCCTTATCGTTCATCGGGACCTCAAACCGTCGAACATTCTCGTAACGAAAAACGGCATACCAAAATTGCTGGATTTCGGGATCGCAAAGATACTCGGTACCGAAGCGGAAGCGACCCGTCTGACGCAAACCTCCAACCGCCTTTTGACTCCAGAATACGCAAGCCCCGAGCAGATTCGCGGTGAGGAGATCACGACCGCATGCGATGTTTACAGCCTCGGCGTCATCCTCTACGAACTGCTTACCGGTAAGTTGCCTTACAATTTCATGACACGATCCGCTGAGGAGGTTTTTCGTCTGATTTGTGATGTTGAGCCGGTCTCACCGGAAACGACCTCAGGCCTACGGATCGACTCAGATCTTAAGAATATTGTCCTCATGGCGCTTCGAAAGGAACAAGATCGTCGCTACGAATCTGTTGAAAAGTTTAGCGAGGACCTTAGGCGTTACGAAGCACACCTCCCGGTCACCGCCCGTGCCGACACATGGAAGTATCGTTCATCAAAATTTGCCCGGCGAAATCGCGTTGCCGTCGGGGCCGGCGTGTTGATCTTTTTGAGTTTGGTTGTGGGGATCGCGGCTACCGCCTGGCAGGCCGCCATTGCCCGACTCGAACGCGATAAAGCGATGATAGAGGCAAAAAGATCTGAGGGGTTGAATGCGTTTCTTCAGAGCATTCTGGTCTCACCCGATCCTGAGACAGACGGGAAAGATGTTAAGTTCATCGAGGTTTTGAACGCGGCGGGCGATAGGATTGAGAACGAATTTTCAGGTCAGCCGGAGCTAAAGGCCGACGCTCTCAACGTTATCGGATACACATATAACCAGCTTGGTCTATACGACATGGCTGAACCCAAACTGCGTGAAGCGAGAGAACTGAATCTGGCCAATCGTGGAGCCTCTGATGTGCATACTTTTAAGAGCAATGCTCTGTTGGGCGAATGTCTAGGAGAACAGAATAAGACGAACGAAGGAAGAGGTTTTTTAGAAGAGGCAGTTGCACAGGGGCGTGCGATCTACCCAGCTGGAAGCTCGGACCTTGCTTTCGCTCTGATGACGCTTGGGGAAGATTATAACCGTGGAGGTGAACCCGAACGAGCTAAGCCGATCCTTGCGGAATCTGCGGCGATGTATCGTTCGGCGGAGGGCGATGACAGTCCAAATGTAGTAACTACGATGCTCGCTCTTGCACGCGTTCGGGAATTCACCAATGACTATGCCGGTGCCGAAACAGATGAACGAGAGGTGTTGCGTATTTCCCGCAGGCTCCCGAAAAAATTCGACATACGCACGTCGCAGGTACTCTCCAATCTTGGTAATATCCTGAGGATAAACGGAAAGCTCGATGAAGGTGAGGTATTGTTGCGAGAAGCAGTGGAACGCTCGGTCAACATACAGGGCGAAGCTTATAGCTCCGCACAGGCAAGGTATTATTACTCAAGACTGCTTCTCGAAAAAGGTGACCTAAAAGCAGCCGAGGCCGAGGCTCGTAAGGCAGTTGAAACGCTAACCGCGATAAAATTACAGAATTACACACTGCGGTTATCTATGAGTGTACTCGGATTAGCGTTGACGAAAATGGGCAGGTCGGGCGAAGGGGAACAATTGATAAGGAAAGCCCTTACTGACGAAACAAATCTACAGCCGAAAGACGAGCGCCACGTCGCCGTTTTTCAAATGACCCTCGGTGAGTGCTTGCTTTACCAAAACAAATTTGCCGAAGCAGAAACCCAACTCATTGCCGCGCATAATATTTTGCAGCAGAGCTTTACAGATCGCAGTGCCTATACAAGGCAAGCGGCCTTAGATCTTGCCACATTATATGAGAAGTGGCATAAACCCGATCAGGCCGAGGCGTTTCGCGAAATCCGATCCAAATAGAATGTGTCCTGTTAAAATCACCGACAAGAGGTCTTCCCGAAAGATTTCGACACGTTTTATTCATTTTGACTCTCGACACCAAATTCTTGCCTTATTGCCAACGCTCAAAAAAACGCTTCAAATATGCTCAAAACATTGTTCGGCCATGTGATTTTATGAGTTGGCGCATACACGGTAAGAAGCCATGCTCATAAGCATACAATTTGTAACTGCTAAACTATCCATTTAATAGAGTTATATGGTACACCCGGCAAGATTCGAACTTGCGACCCTCTGATTCGAAGTCTCTGAAAGGTGTTTTTCGGGGTTTTACTCAGTCTGAAATTGTGCTTTTCAGTTAGATTGTAGTTTAGTTTCGTTGTCCTGCCTGCGTTTGTGTTTGGCTGGCTTGGCGCATACGTGGCGCACCAATTTTAAGTACTATTTCTGAAGTCGTTCGTTGATCTCCGATGAGCGTCCGTTGAAAGTTAGTCTATTTCAACCGCTGAAACCTTTATGATTCCAATGACAAGGTTTGCCGCAGGATCGCCCTCGTTGAACATTATCCGCTCAAAAGTGAGCTGCGAAACTGTTCCCTCCGCTCCGACTGCGAGGAACCTTAGATTTAGCAGCACGCCGTCTTCGTTGATGGGTATCGCTCCGTAAACGACAACACGCAAAAGGCCGGCGGACAGTAGGGCGAAGGCAGAAGCAAAAAGAAGCGGGCCGGAGCGAGGTATCACAATTGAATTGCCAACACTCATTGCTGTTGAAAAAGAGGTTGTTATTCCGATAAATGTTCGGGGTATTGCGAACAAAGGCGTGATCTCGTATGAGTTTGATCTCAGATATGATCCTACGGTGATACAGCCGCTTGTTGATACAGCTGATCTGAAAGGCACTGCGAGTCGCGGGCTTTCTTTTGTTACAAATGCTTCGGAGCCGGGGCTTTTGAGGGTTGTGGTTTACGGGGCCTATCCGATCGATGAGAATGGCGTGCTGCTGAATCTCAGATTTACGTCCGTTGGTTCGGCCGGTTCTATTTCGCCGATCTCGTTTGATCGGATAATGTTTAACGAGGGCGACACGCAAGGGTCAGTGGCTAATGGTCTGGTCGAGATTGTGGGGAATTAAAAAGGAGAAGAATTAGAGGCGAAACAGCACGATTCAGCCAAAGCGGAATATCTACCGCGTGCTGCCTTCAGGTACGTCGATAGTCCGTGCGATATCACATCCTGGACAACGGAATTGTATGAACATTTTACTCTCCTCGAAAACTCCAAAGTACAATTATTGTACTCAATAGAATCAACAACTTACAGACATTTTGACCTCAAAAGTCCAATTCTTCAAGACATTTTGGCCTGACAGTTTCGCTGTTTTTCTATTCCTAATCTTCCTTGTAGTTGTTCATTGCCCAAAGTGAAATACAGGCTAATGTTGCGTGATTCTTTGGCCAAATCTCAAGTTTTTTGTCCAACTTTGCTTGTTTATTACGCTTAGATATATAGAACTGATAACAAAGGATCTGTAACTTACCGGGGATTTGCTGAAGATGAGGTCGCGCGAAAGATTGCGCATCTAATATTGAAGCATTCGTACAGATACTGCGAACGACCTCGATGGAGACCAATGAAGAACAGAAGCGACGCACGAAATTGCAGACGAACTAACAGCTTTTTGAGCTTTAAGACGCTTATTATCGCAGGATTTGCCGTGGTGATGTTCCTTGGAATATCGTCGCTTGCTCGGTATACGCGAACCGGAGCGACGCACGAATGGGACAAGAGTATGCCGACGCTTAACGGCGAAGCGGCGGTAGATTATCTTAGGAAAGATTCAACCTACGGCTCGCTCACTGAGGCGAAGTCGTCGATAAAAGTTGACGACGCCTTAGAGTCACCTGCGGTCGTTACCGATCCGCCGAGCATTGGCCGGGATATATATAACTATATGCCCGAGATGAAGGGAGACTCGGCGATCGGAAAACTAAAGGCGATGGGCAACTATACGTCGCTTTTGGAAGCGGTAACCGCAGAGCGCTATCGCATCGAGACGACCGGCACGCAAACAACCGCGCGCAACGACGCGAACGCTTTGGAGATTAGTTTCACCGAAACCGGATTGCGGCTCAAATCAACAGTGAAGGATCGCACGCGGACATCGAACTGGCGCCTGGACAGTGTGGGTTACGGCCGGTATCAAACGTCAGCGGCAGCCGGGAATCGGCGAACGGCGGGCAATCGCGCCGAACTGCTGAGACAGGATCAAAAGCTGACCGAATGGTTTGTCAATAGACCGGAAGGGTTGGAGCACGGTTTTACTTTGGCGGCGCGGCCTGAAGTTGAAAATAGTGGGGAACCGCTTCGACTCGTGATGGCCGTCAATGGCGATCTCACTGCGAAGGCAGACGAAGACGGACAAGCCTTGACGCTGACCGACGACGCAGGGACGAGCAGCCTGCGGTATGAAAAGCTCAAGTCATGGGACGCAAACGGAAAAGAACTTTCTTCACGAATGCTCACCGAAAAAGAAGGTGAAGTTTGGTTTGAGGTTGAGGATGCATCGGCTATCTATCCGATAACGATTGACCCGACATTTATTCAGCGACAGAGGATCGATAACCCTGGACTATTCACGAACGTCGACGATCGATTTGGTTGGGACGTAGCCATTTCCGGCGATACAGCTGTCGTGGGTGCATATCAGGCCTCTCGTGATGCAACTACAGCGACGGGCATAGCTTACGTATTCGTTCTACAAGGCGGCGTCTGGACCCTGCAGATCCGGCTCTTTCCGGGATCAAATGGTATCAATGATGAGCAATATGGTACGAGCGTCGCTATATCGGGCAACACGGTGGCGGTAGGAGCTCCCCATACGAAGTTCGATAATTCGGTCGCCGGCCAGGTTCATGGCGCTGTCTATGTTTACACGCGCAGCGGAAATGTGTGGACATTTCAGCAACTGATAAGGGCCGCTGACACCGCCAAGGGCCTCACCTTTGGAGAATCAGTCGCTCTCGAAGGCGACCAGCTAGTGGTTGGAGCTTCCCGGAGATATCCGCAACTCCCGCCAGCCCAAACCCCTGCGGCCGGAGTCTATTCCTTCGTCCGTGTTGGCAATACCTGGGCTCAGCAGCAGAAATTGACATGTTCAAATTGCCTGGGGTTTGGCCAAGAGGTCGTCCTCGAAGGGAATACTCTGTTGGCACCTTCCAAAAATACGGTTATTGGCACCTCCGCGGGTCCAGGACTCGTTATGGCCTATACCCGGATCGGTTCATCGTGGGGAGCACCTCAGCAACTTGTGCCGAAAGATCCATCGGTAAATTCGTGTTTCGGGAGCTCCGTCGCGGTCTCAGGAGACATAGCCGTTTTCGGAGCGGATGCAGGGCGTTGCAATAGTACCCAATTGCCGGGATCCGCCTACATTTTCACGCGAGCCAGCGGATCATGGTCACAGTTTCAAAAAGTGAATGCCAGCGATGGTTACAACAACGACAACTTTGGACGAGCAGTCGCGATCGAGGGTGAAACGATCGTGATCGGAGCTCCCGGAGATGAAGGACCGGGCAGTACGGTCGAGGGAGCCGCATACGTTTTTACCCGTGGAACCGTGCAATGGTTTGAGACCGACCAGATCAACGACGCATCGTTGGCGAGAGCATATTTCGGAACGTCGGTGGTGATCAAGGGCGGTATCATGTTCATCGGCTCCCCCGGTGCGTCGACCAACCCAAACGGAGCCGTTTACACATATGATGGGGGCAATGTTCAAACAACTATGCGGCGGCCGAACCTAGGCGGGCTAACACAGGGAAGTGTGAATCAAGGCCTGAACGATATCGACGCACCCCTCATATTTGAGACAACGCCTGCAGATCTGACCGCGATGCCAGGCGTGACAAAGGGACTCGTCGCAGACGGAGTTACCCCGCTTCTTTTTGAGTTGACTGTGCCAATAGAGGCGTTTCCCGGCGGCGGTGAACTTCAGTACCGCGTCGAAGCGGAGATCATGGGCGGCGGTACCCTTGACGGGGTTCCGATCGCAGACAGGCTGCTGGCTTTGAATTCAGGTGCCTGGACGACCGACCGCGATCTAACATTTACGGCGGCCGCCAATACTCGTTATGCATACCTTTTGCCAATAGGTTCCGACCAACTTCATTTCGACAGCGGCACAAACGAGCTCAAAGTCCGGCTAAAATTTACCAACCTCGCCACCCAACTGGAGGCCGGCCAGAAGGTCTTTTATATTCGCAAACCTCCGATCGCTTTGATCCACGGATACAATACCGATGGTGAATGGGGCGACATTTTTCAGGGCGTCCTCAGCACGTCGAGACCGCGAACGCTCAATGGTCAACCAGATTTTATTCGTACCATCAAATACGGAAACCTGCCGGTCGACTATCCGGCGACCGAGCTGCAAAATACGGTCCTTCCGTTTCATCAGTTGGTGCCACTGGTTTGGAATGAGTTTGACGAGATGCGTTCATCGATCTTGACAGGATGGGCAATGACGCGGCATGATGTCGTCGCACATAGCCAGGGCGGGATATTGACGCGCTTGCTCAGTTCAAAAAACAGCAATCCGTTCTCGCCACAACCTTTTCGCAACCCTGATAATTTTAATCGCGGACGCTTTCACCGTGTTGTTACTATTGGTTCGCCGCATAACGGCACGAGGATCGTAAGGTACATGTTGGCGTTACAGGGCCGGTTTCAGGGCACCTCGTCCGGTCGCAGATCGCTCGGAATCTCCGGTTTGGTGTCAAATTTTCTGATCTCAAATGGCACGGCCCAGAACAAGTTCGACCCGGCGGGGCCTCAGATCATGCACATCAATCAGCCGGGATCGAGTGCACCATGGGCACCGGATCCGGCGGCGAAGTTTCATCTTGTTCAGACGACCGTCAACTATGGCCTTGCTCCAAGTTTCTCGGCGTTCAGCTATTCCGACTACGGACTGGGATTGAACAATGCCAACGGAGGCCTAGTGCTGCCGCGCGGATCGGACGGCGTCGTCGATTTTGACAGTATGACGGGGACGACACCCGAAGCGGGACAAAGCCCGCCAGACAACTCTTATCAAATGCCATCGAGTCTTCTGGTCTCGCACGCCTTCGTTGACCCGACGGGTTTTAGCATCGATCTCGGTGCAGGTGTCGACCTATTCGGGGGAACGGCCGGCCAGGTACAGGCATCCGAGGTAGCTCTGCACACCATACGTGCGCTCGATCAAGACCCTGCCCTGCCTGCGTCTGAACGTGTTTTCGGGTCATTTCGCCTGCCTGCTCCGATCCCTCAATCAGTCGTCGACAACATTCAGACAGCGGCCGAAAACGTAACGCCAGGCATTGCAGAAAGCATCGGTTTGATCGTCAGTAGATCAAACCAAAATGATCGTATCGCTGGTTCTGTCACAAGAACGTACCAATTCAATCTGCCAGCGGGCGAAACGTTTGCCGCACCAGTTTTCTGGTCGGCCGAACGTTACGGGGTAAACGGGATATCAGCTCAAGGAGTTTCGGTCACTTCAGTCTCTGGGCAGCCTGGTCAGGTGTCGCTCAATATTGATATGGACGTGCTCGGAGACGTTGCGCTTTACGGAACGGCGACGACCGTCAGCGGAAAAGTGATAACCGGCCAACCGATACTTGCTTTCTCCACCGAACCGAGTGCACCCGCATTTAACCTTACATCCATCGAGATCAAACCCAACACGGGAGAGTATCCCGTAGGCTCTGGTATCCAACCGCATCTCCGTGCGATCTACTCCGACATCAACACTCCAAGCAATCCGCCGCTCAGCCTTCTCAGATGGATAACCCCGGCCGAACTAAATGTTACAGCGTCCAACCCGAATGTCCTGAATGTAAATGACAGACTGTCGTGGAACTTCGTTGGCGAGGGCCCGGTAAATGTCGATATAAGTTGGCGCGGAAGATCAACCACTGCGTCATTTGTGGGCACAAGCAGCGGCACTGGCCCGACGCCGACAGCAACACCGACGGCAACTGTGACGGATACACCAACGCCAACGGCGACAGCGACAGATACTCCTACACCTTCGAGCTCTCCTGCGATTATCGGAACCATTACTTATGGAAATGCAATTCCTGCGGCTACACGTTTTGTGTCAAACGTACTGATCAGCGGTGCGGGTTCGCCGAACGTTTCGACAACGACTGCCGCTCCGGACGCAAACGCGGGGCAATACGCGCTGACTGGTTTCGGTGCAGGCTCATATACTGTGACGCCGACAAAAACGGGTGGATCGAACAGCATTACTTCATTCGATGCCGCCCGGATCTCACAGCACGTTGCAGGGCCGCCTAACCCGCAGTTGACAGGTAATCAGTTGATCGTTGCAGATGTCAGCGGAAACACTTCGGTCACGTCGTTCGATGCTGCGATGATCGCAAAATTTGTTGCCGGACCGCCCTACGTCGCACCGGGAATCGGTTCGACATCGACCTGGAGATTTACACCGACAAACAGAAACTACGCATCGGTTGCAAGCAGCATTTCAGGAGAAGACTTCTCAGCACTACTGATGGGCGAGATTTCGGGAAACTGGAACAACACAGGAGCGAGGCCTTTTGATGGTAAACAGTTTGCAGAAGCAGAAAGCAGCGGGCGGGATATTGGCATCACGGTTGGATTGCCAGCCCTGACTGCTGTTTATAAAGAGATCGAGGTTCCGGTAAATGTTAGGGGTATTGCGAACAAGGGCGTGATCGCCTATGAGTTCGATCTCAGATATGATCCAACAGTCATACAGCCTTTGGTTGATCCGGTAGATGTGAAAGGAACAGCAAGCCGCGGGCTTTCAGTTGTGACAAATGCGACTGATCCCGGGCTTTTGAGGGTTGTTGTTTACGGCGCTTATCCGATAGACGGCGATGGCGTTCTTTTGAACCTTAGGTTCACGCCAGTCGGTAAGCCCGGTTCAGCATCGCCACTTTCGTTCGAGCGGATCATGTTCAACGAAGGCGATCTGTTGACAACAATAACTTACGGACGGGTCGAGCTTTCAGTTGCAGCGGAGAACGAGGACGAGATCAACCGAAATGGAAGTCAGACCATTCCAAGTAAAACAGTTTCGACGGGAGCGTTAGCAAGCGTACGTCGAAAATTTCGCGCATCGTTGTAAAGGTAGGAGTTACCAGTTTGGGCATTCCAGGCTCGCAGGAGTATTGGAAATCAATATAGGTCTATTTATTTCGCCGGAGAAAAGAAAAATGTTAAACCGTTCCAAGTCGTCTCATTCATCGTTCGTCCGTTTCACCACTATCACACTCATGATCGGACTCGTCCTCGCACTCGCGATCACGGCCTTAGCGGGTGCAGGCTTTGCTGATTCATTTGCTTCGTTCTTTGGATCTGCTGCCGAAATTACGGCTGCCAGCGAAGGAGCGCCGGAACCGGCCGCGCCGATACTTACGGCGGGTACGTGCGAAACAGCGGGACCTATCGAA
The DNA here is from genome assembly GCA_016711345.1 of Chloracidobacterium sp. Classification (NCBI taxonomy): domain Bacteria; kingdom Pseudomonadati; phylum Acidobacteriota; class Blastocatellia; order Chloracidobacteriales; family Chloracidobacteriaceae; genus Chloracidobacterium; species Chloracidobacterium sp. The sequence continues at coordinate 3,757,482 of JADJTD010000001.1, read as the reverse complement.
GTAGAGTCGTCGGGCGGAACGGCGGCGGGTGTGCCGACGGCATATGCCACACTGAGCGGCGCGGCCGGAACGGGCGCCTTTGCAACGATCAACGCGGGTGTCGTTCATACCGGCACTATAACTATTGATGTTTGCGGAAATACGACTGAAGGAGTGGCAACGTCTACGCTGAACGCCGGTAATGTAGCTCCGGCGTCATGGACATCAATCACGATGTCGCCGGCAGGCGGCGCGGCGCGGACGATCTCAGGTGCTACGACGGCCGGCAATCCGCTGATCGATCTCAACGGAGCGGACAATGTAACGATCGACGGGTTGAATACCGGCGGCAATTCCTTGACGATATCGAACACAAACAATTCGACGACGGCAGGCACTTCTACCATTCGCTTTATCGGAGGAGCGTCGAACAATACGATCACAAACACCTCGATATTCGGTTCATTTCGTAACGCGACCCTTATTCAAAATGGCGGCAATATATTCTTCAGCACGGACACCGTATCCGGCAATGGAAACGATAACAACACGATCTCGAATAACAATATCGGTCCTGCAGGTACGAACTTACCTATCAAGGCAATTTACTGTAATGGTTCTGTTGACACAACTGCCCAGCAAAATAGCGGAATAACAATTAACAACAACAATATTTTTGATTATTTCCACGCATCCGGGAGCAGCTCGGGCCTGTATGCAAATCAGGGCTGCACTGAGTGGGCAGTGACCAATAACCGGTTTTATCAAACGGGTACCCGAACGTTTTCGGCAGGCGTTATACACAAGGCGATCGACCTCGGCGAGTCAAACTCGATGGCAGGAGCGACCGTTACAGGCAATATCATCGGTTATGCTTCGAGCACGCAGACCGGCACATATACGCTGACCGGTTCATTCGGAAAATTTCATGCTATCCAGTTCAACGGCATCACGGGCGCCGCAGTGTCGAATATCAGTAACAATACGATCGCAGCCGTCAGCCTGACCGGCGTTTCGTCATTTCAACAGGGCCTAAGCAGTCCGTTCATCGGCATTTTGATCCGCCGCGGAAATGCGATCATAAATAGCAATACTATCGGCAGTCAGACAGCTACCGGATCGCTGAATTTCTCAACAAACACCACAAACCAAACTGACGTTTTCGGCATTTACGCCGTCGGCAATGACGATTGGACCGCGAACAGCAATAACATCGGCGGCATTTCGGTGACAAACGCTGGTTCCGGAAACTTTTCGATCTATGGGATGCGATCGAACACGATCGACGGCACGACATTTACGGGAACGTCTAACAATGTCGGCGGAACAGTGGCAAACTCGATCTCACTCAATGCGACCGGCACAGGTTCGCAGGTGGTCGGAATGTATACGTCCGAGGCAAACGCCGCATGGACATCGAACACGGTTCGAAACCTGACCACTAATGTCGGAACCGGCACGACCATTGGCGCTTCCGTGATCGGTATGTTCCCGAACCCGACTGTGGATCACACGTTGTCGCAGAACACCATCCATACGCTGACCAACAGTAATACGACAGGCGCGAGTGTTGTGACCGGCATACAGTTCACAGGCAGCACGGCAAATGTCGTAGAGAGGAATTTGATCTACAACCTGCTGGCACCGACGACGAGTACGTCGGCTGAGATAAACGGTATTCGAGTAGGCGGCGGAACTACATCATATCGAAACAACATGATCGCCCTCGGCGCTAATCAGGCGATTGCCATCGGCTCGACAGCGACAAACACCAGCACGGCAGGCATCAACGGAATTAGTGGTGCTCTCGGAACCGACGCCATTGTTCACAACAGCGTTTATATCGGCGGCACCGCGAGCTCCGGCGGCGGCAGTTCCTACGCGTTTAACGGAACCCAGACGGTAAATACCCGCAGTCTCCGCGACAACATTTTCTTTAACGCCAGAACCAACGGCGGCACGTCAACCGGTAAGAATTACGCCATAAAGCTAAACGGAACCGTTGCAAATCCCACCGGCTTGACCATAAACAACAACGTATATTTCGCTAATGGAACGGGTGCCGTATTTGGATTCTATAATTCTCTAGACGTTGCAAACATCGGTGCGTGGAGAACGGCCGTCGGGCAAGACGTAAACAGTTTTGAAAGCAATCCTCAATTTAATGATCCCACAAATGCGACACCCGATCTGCATCTGCATCCGACAAACTTGACGATTGCCGAGGGCTCCGGCGCAAATGTCGGCGTGACGCTGGATTACGACGGACAGACGCGAAGTGGTTTGACGCCGGTTGACATCGGCGCCGACGCCGGAAATTTCACCGGTGGAGCATCGCCGACGCCGACCCATACTAATACTCCGACGCCGACGAATACCGCTACGGATACTCCAACGCCAGCGAATACATCAACCTTTACGCCGACGCCGAGCAACACGGCAACGGATACTCCGACGCCAACGAATACACCGACCGCAACAGCAACAAATACGCCGACCGATACACCGACCAATACGGCAACGGATACACCGACACCGACGGCTACAGAAACATTCACTCCAACGCCTACGCCGACGGCAACGGCAACGGAAACTCCGACATATACGCCTACGCCTGCTGATACGCCGTCAATCAGTGGAACGGTGACTTACGGCAATCCTGCGTCGCCTACGACGAAGTTTATCTCGAATGCGACGGTAGCAAGTAGTGTAGGTTCGCCAAATGTGCTTACGACGACCGCGGCACCGGGCGGAACTGCGGGACAGTATACGCTGACGGGCTTTGGAGCAGGAAACTACACGGTCGGAATTACGAAGACTACGGGGCAGAACGGCATTTCGTCGGCGGATGCGGCGAGGATCGCTCAGCATGTTTCGGGTGTTTCGCTCATTGCAACCGACCGTCAGAGGATCGCGGCGGATGTGACTAACAACGGTGCGATATCGTCAACCGATGCGGCGCAGATCGCAAGGTTTGTGACGGCTCTCGGGCCGCCCATCGGCCTGACGAACCAATGGAGGTTCTTTGTCCCGGACGTATCACAACCGACCTTCCCGGTCGGGGCGTCACCGGGGACTCGGAGTTACACAGACCCGATCGGTGTTCAAACCGGCCAGGACTACATCGGCATTCTTGTCGGCGAGGTCACAGGCAACTGGAATCCGACCGCCGCGAGACCGGCAGGAACAATGAACAGCGAAAACAACTACAGAACGGCGAAACCGATCATGGTCACGGTTCAGCAAGTTTTGACAGCAGTGGATAAGGAGATCGTTGTTCCGGTGAATGTTGAGGGCATCGCAGACAAGGAAGTGATCTCTTATGAGTTTGATCTTCGGTATGATCCTTTGGTGATGCAGCCATTGGTTGACCCTGTTGATGTTTCGGGAACCGTAAGTCGTGGGCTTTCGGTTGTGGCAAATGCGACTGAGCCGGGACTTTTGCGAGTTGTTGTTTATGGGGCTTTTCCGATAGATCAGAATGGTGTGCTATTGAATCTGCGATTCACAGTTGTCGGAACGGCTGGTTCGGTTTCGCCGCTGACCTTTGAGCGGATAATGTTCAACGAGGGCGACACGCAAGTGTCAATTGCTAATGGTCTGGTCGAGATTGTAGGTAAATGAAAAGGCGGTGATTAGAGGCGACACGACACGATTCAGCCAATGCGAAATATCTACCGCGTGCTGCCTATCCGGCACGTCGATATTTTTTCCAATATCACATCCTGGACGACGGAATTATATGAACATTTTAGTCTCCTCGAAAACTCCAAAGTATAATAATTATACTTATATTACGCAACAACTTACAGACTTTGTGACCTCAAAAGTCCAATTCTTCGAGACCTTTCGGCCTGACTGTTTCGCCGTTTTTCTCTTCCCATTCTTCCTTGTAAACCTGCTTCTCCGCAATCGCAAATCCGCGCCTTTCGATATGATGGGCTTTTCCGACTTAGCAGCACAGTTTGCTTGAATATAATACGGTTCGGGTGTAAAATCTTGGGCTAATAAACGTTCTCAGGCCGATCTTCTTTGCTGTTTTTTAGAATGACTGACAGGTTCTCTCACGGGGCGTGAATTGTGTAGTTCAAAAGAGGAAAATATGAAGCATCGCCTGTGGGCATTGGCGTTTGTGACGGTTAATTTGTTCGCGGTCGCTTCGGCAAACGCAGCAACGTTTAACGCCGTTGCGGATGGCGGTTGGTCAACCGTCGCGACTTGGAACTGCACGGATTCGTGCGGTGGCGAAGACGGGATCCCGGATGCCGACGATACCGTTACGATCCCAACTTCTCGTGTCGTTACGATATCGGGCGCCGAATCGATCCACATCCTCAACGTAGATGCTGGCGGCTCCTTAACACTCAATGGGGGCGGCACGCTAACAACTGACGGAACCGCGGGAAGCGCGATCTTCGGTGCGGGGAACATCGGCGGCGCCGGTATCGTGCGGACCCAGGGAACCACGAGTGTTACTTTCGTTGCGACATTCACTTCGCCGTGGCAAATCATAAGTGGCACGACGATCGGCCAGGGCTCGCTCGGTGGGTCAATGACCGTCGCGGCAGGGGCAACGCTTGACACAACGGATCAGGCGTTCACCATTACGGGCGATCTTATCAATAACGGAACTATCACAAAGGTCTCAAACAACTTCAGATCCGACGGATCGACTTTGACAAACAACGGAACGATCACCGGCGGCAATTTCGTCTTCGGCCGGAGTGGGAACCAGTTTCTATCCGGCACGGGCGCGATCGCGGCGATCGGATCGATCACAAACAGTACAACTGTCTCGCTTACTTCTAATCATCAACTGCTGGCTCTCGCCGTTAATTCCGGCGGAACTCTGCTCACCGAGGCATTCATCCTGTCGTTGAACGGAGCCGGGACGCCCTTGAGCGGAGCGGGCTCGATGGTAAATGTGAGCGTCAATTACAACGGAACCACTGCCCAGACTGTTCAGACAACCGACGTCACATACAATCATCTAGGTATCGATAACGCAGCTGGAGTAACTCTGTCCGCTGACGAATCTGTTAATTCGCGGCTCACCCTGACGAACGGCACGTTCAATAACGCCGGCTTCCTGACAATGAACAACGACGCGACCATCGTACGAGCGAACGGTTCGCTGGCGACCGCACCGACATTTGCAGGAGTTATCAACATTATTTATTTCGGTAGCAATCCCATCACGACCGGACTTGAGATCCCGCCGTCGAATACCATAATCAATCTAACGAACAACAATACGAGCACTGTCACATTAAGCGACAGCCTAACGATCAACGGTAATGCGACGCTCATCGCTGGTTCGACATTGGCGGGAGCGGGCGGCACTGCGCTGAATTTCAACGGTTCGCTATTTACAAACAGTGGAACTGAATCCGTTCCGACGACCACATTCAGCGGCGGCTCACAAACGATCTCCGGAAACGGCGCATGGACCGGAGGTGTGTTCCAGCTAACCGGCGCGTCGAATACTTCTCTTGCAAGCAACGTAACGTTCAGCAACAGCTCGCTCACCGTAAGCGGCGGAACTTCACTTGTAACGGGCGGCAATCTGCTGACGTTCAACGGCACAACATTTACGAACAGCGGGACTGTCAGTGGTGCAATTCGGACCACCGGCACGAACGTCTCGCTTAACGCAGGTGCTTCCGGCTTCAATGCGTCACTCAATGTAAATTCAGGAACGACAACCGCGCAAGGTTCGACAAGTGGATCGGTGACGGTTGACGTAAGCGCGACGGGTTTACAGATTAGCCCGGGTCAATTTACCATCGGGGGCAACCTAACGGCGAATGCACCGATCGGCGGTTCCGGAACATTAAGATTTAATGGATCAACGTTTACAAATAACGCTGCCGTTTCGACCGCGTCGGTTCAATTTGGCGGTACAACACAGTCATTGTCGGGAAGTGGTGGTCTTTCGGGGAATAGCGCGACAGTTCTTAGCGGTTCGATCACCACCTTGGGCGCGAACAAACAAATGTCTACGGTTTCGATAAATGCGGGAGGGACATTCAATATCTCGAACCGCACCCTCTTGCTTTCAGGCGCCGGAACCCCGCTGACCGTAAACGGCACCTTTAGTGTGACCGGGAGCACTGTCGAATATAACGGCACCGCGGCGCAGGTGCTGGCGGCATTTACGCCATATTATAATCTCAGCTTAAATAACACGACAGGTGTAACCGAGTTTGCCGGGCTCACCGTCAGCCAACTGCTTCGGGTCAGGGCCGGAACGTTCACCAGCAGCAACTCATTTAAAAACGTACAGATCGACAGCGGCGCGACGCTCGCCGGGGTGAACGCAACGACAATTAACATCAGCGGCAACTGGATAACCAACGGCACATTCACAGCCAACGGCAACACGGTCAATTTCAATGGAGTGTCGGCGCAAATTATCGGCGGCTCGGCATTGCCGGCAAGGTTTAATAATTTGACCATCAACAACGCGACGGGCGTTAGTCTCAGCGGCAACTTAGCCGTCAACGGAGCGCTCACTTTAACCGCCGGAACGCTCGCTATCGGATCAAACCAATTGACCTTGAACGGCGCGGTGTCAGCAACCGGCGGAACTTTGTCGAGCGCGGTAAACAGCATTGTTTGGTATAGTGGATCAAGCAGTCAGGCGGTTTTGGCCGCAAACTACGGAAATTTGTATTTCTTGAATTCCCCCAAAATTTTGCCTGTCGGAACGGTTGGCGTTGCCGGAGAATTTATTTTCGCAACCGCGACGGGACACACGATTACCGGAAGCACGATCAATTTTAACTCCGCGGGCGGGCAGAATATTCCTGCTTTCAATTACTACAACCTGACGAGCAGCGGCACCGGCGACAGAGGGCTCGCTGTCTTCGGAACGATCGGCGTCGCCGGAACGTTTACGCCCGGAACGAATACTTACCTCGGTGGGACGGACAGCACGGTTTCCTTTAACGGCGCGGGCGCGCAAACGATTCCCGCGTTTACATTTTATAATCTTTCCACTGCGACGAGCGGAACAAAAACGCTTGGCGGCGCGGTATCCGCAAACGGCGGCCTAACTATCGGAAGCGGAACGACGCTAGATGTTTCGGCGAGCAATTTCGCGCTCAACGTCCGAGGTAACTGGACAAACAACGGCACATTTACGCCGCAAAGCGGAACCGTAACCTTCAACGGCTCGGCAGCGCAAACTGCCGCGGGGACAACGGCGACAAACTTTAATAATCTGACGATCGCGAACGCTGGGTCGGGCGTGAGCCTCGCCGTCAACGCCGCCGTCAACGGTCTTTTAACACTTACCAATGACCTCAATACTGGAGCGAATACATTGACGATGCCCGCGTCGGGAACCTCCGCAGGATCGGGCGATGTCATAGGAAACGTAACACGAACGGGCTTTTCGGGCGGCGGAGCGGCGCTGAGTTTTGGAAATCCTTTCAACAGGATCGCGTTCGGTGCCGGCGGAACTCTGCCGACGAGTGTGAACGTCAATCTGGCCAAGCTTCAACCGGCCGGCTTGGCAAATGCGGTAAGGAGATCATACTCGATCACACAAAATGGCGGCACCGGTTTTTCATCCGCGGTTCGACTGCACTACCTCGACGGGGAACTCAATGGTAATACCGAATCGACGCTAAAGCTTTTCAGGTTCGGTGCGGTGTGGAGCGATCTGGGCGCGGCCGCTCGCGATTCAAGCGACAATTGGGTCGAGCAAACGGGCATAACACAGTTCTCACCGTGGGCGATCAGCTCTATCGCTCTACCTGGTATTTCCGGAACGATCACGTACGGCAACGCGATCGGCACACCGGCACCGCGGTTTGTTTCGAATGTTACGATCACTGGAGCCGGTTCGCCAACAGTTATATCAACAACCGCTGCTCCCGGAGCGAACGCCGGTCAGTATGCATTGTCAGGTTTTGGTGCAGGTTCGTACACGATCACTCCGACAAAGACGGGCGGTGCGAACGGTATCACTTCGTTCGACGCGGCGAGGATTGCTCAGCATGTTGCGGGGATCAATGTTTTGACGGGAACTCAGTTTACTGTGGCGGATGTTAGCGGGAACGGAACGTTGTCCTCGTTTGACGCGGGACAAGTCGCTAGATATGTCGCGGGTGTTTCCGGCTCTGGCTTGACGGCAAGTTGGATATTTAGCCCTCCAAACAGAATCTATTCGGATGTTACAACCAGCATCACTGGACAGGATTATTCGGCGCTGCTGATGGGCGAGGTTTCGGGGAACTGGACGAATACGGGTGCGAGACCTTTTGACGGTGGATACGAACCACCCCGTCAGCCGAAGCGACTGCCACCCCTCCTTAATCAAGGCGGGGAGCATTTAATCGTTGAATTGCCAACGGTTGTCGTTTCTGTCGATAAGGAAATCGTTGTGCCTGTGAATGTTGATGGCATTGCGGACAAAGGTGTGATCTCGAATGAATTTGATCTCAGATATGACCCGTCGGTAGTCCAGCCTCAGATCGATCCGGTCAGTGTAACGGGAACTGCGAGTCGCGGGCTTTCATTTGTTACAAATGCGCAGGAGCCTGGGCTTTTGAGAGTTGTTATGTATGGAGCATTTCCAATCGACGGGCCGCAGGCCGTGGACGGTGTGCTTTTGAACCTGAGATTCGTGGCGGTTGGTCAATCAGGTTCTGTTTCGCCGATCTCGTTCGAGCGGATAATGTTCAACGAAGGAGACGCTCTAGTATCGGTGGCTAATGGTCTGGTTCAGATTGTGGGTAATTAAAAAAGGAGAAGAATTAAAGGCGAAAAAGCACGGTTCAGCCAAAGCGAAATCTCTACCGCATGGTGTCTCTCTGGAACGTCAATAGTCTTCGCAATGTCACAGTCTGGACAACGGAATTGTATGAACATTTTACTCTCCTCGAAAACTCAAAAGTGTAACAATTACCCTCAATAGAATCATCAACTTACAGACATTTTGACCTCAAAAGTCCAATTCCTCAAGTCCTTTCGGCCTCACCGTTTCACTGTTTTGCTCTTCCCATTCTTCCTTGTAAACCTGCTTCTCTGCAATGGCGAATCCTCGCTTGTCGATCGGCATATCTGATATCGCTCGGTCGGTCAATTGCGGCGTCGATATATCGCGAGCTGTTGCACCAAAATATCCTACTTGCGAACAAGGCTTCTTAGCGACGACTCACGATTGGCCACAATTTGCTTGAATTAAATGTGGTTCAGGTATAACATCATTGGCTAATAAGCGTTCTCAGACCGATCTTCTTTGCTGTTCAAGATGACCGACAGGTTTTCTGACGAGCGTGAATTGTTCAGTTGGAGATACACAAAAACAGGAGAGCGATCTGTATGCGGATTTCTAATGCCTCGTCTCAACCGGCAGTTTCCCGACGCCTTCGTTTCCGGTCATTCCTCGTAAGCGTCGCAGTATTGCTTTTGGCTGTCTTCACGCTTTTTCAGACGGGCGAGCGAATTGTAAAGGCCGACACGAACAAACTGAGTGCTCCTCCGACACTGGTTTCATGCGATTGGTTAGGAACGCATTGGAATGCAATGGAAGGTCCTTTAACGTCAATTTGGATTAGACGTGGAACGTCAAATATCTTTGACGGTGTTGCGACATGGGGCCAGCCCGGTACGACGGTTAATACGGTTTACCGCCAAGGCAATACCATCACCGTATTTAGAAGGGAATCCTCCGATGGTAACGACTGCGATTATACTGGCACGTTATCGCCGGATGGGTTGACCGTCAGCGGTACATATCAATGCACTTTATATCAGGCCTATCCAAGTTGGAGCGCAACCATATCAGGGTGCGTGACACAATCGTGTGCTGCTCCGCCAGCGGGGATGGCAGCTTGGTGGCGGGCGGAGGGAAATGCGCACGATTCAGTTGGAACTAATAACGGAACTTTGCTAAATGGTGCAAACTTCGCATCAGGAATGGTGGGGCAGGGCTTCAACCTTAATGGTAATACGCAGTTCGTCGAAGCTCCCCATTCCAATACTCTCAGCCCGACCGAGGCTCTGTCTATTGAGGGTTGGATCAAAGTGAACGCCTTGCCTTCAGGAAACCCATGGACTGTTATTAACAAGGACAATCCCGACGCTGGCCCCTACGAGATAATTCTTTTTCCTGACGGTAGGGTTCTCTTTGGTATATACATCGGATACGCACCGGGAGGAGGCTGGCACCAACTCTATTCGCCGCCGGCTAGCATTATTCCCGGAACTTTTGTCCATGTGGCAGGCACTTTCGACGCTGTTGCTGGTCAGTTTTGTGTTTATGTGAATGGAACACCGACCTGTAACGCTATTCAGGGATCAATGCCGGTGCGTTTCAATACGCTAAAAATTGGCCGCAACTCCTTTTATGGCACCTACTTTAATGGACTGATAGATGAACTGAGTATATACAATCGGGCGCTTTCAGCGGTTGAGATTCAGTCGATTCACAACGCTGGCAGCGCAGGTAAGTGTGCAACCGGTTGTGGCGGTCCGGTGTCTCACGGCAACGCATATGACGACACAGCCTTAGTTGAAGCGTATCCCGGGCCCTTAGAAACCGCGACACCTAGAACACCTGTTATTTTAATCCACGGCATTCATGGAAATCGTCATGGCGAAATAGATGAGGTTGATCCTCCAAATCTCCTATATCCACATTATTTCAAGAACCTGATTCTGTCTCTAAACGACAGCGGCGACGCCTATAACAATCATTTCAAAACTTATAAATTCCACTACGTGAGTGATCGCCATACTACTCAGGAAATCGCACAAGCCTTGCGGGACAGGATAGATGAGATGTGTGAATTTGGTAACAAAGAGATCATAATCGTCGCTCACAGTATGGGGGGGATAGTCGCGCGCCATTATATGCTTGAGCCGGCGAGACGTGGCACTTATTCTAACCAACTTTCCGGAGAAAGGATTCTGAAATTAATTACTTTGGCTACCCCCCACCACGGTACGTACGGTGCTAACGGCTGGGCGCGGCAAGAAAAATTTCCGACGCCGGATCGGGAAAACGCTAATAATTGGTTCACGTTAGGGGACTCGAAATATTGGGGAGGAAGTGGGTGTGCAGCCTGCGCTCTGCAGCGAAATACTCAGTTACCGAATCGCGGATCTTTACTATGGGATAATTTTGATGATCACTTCACCGAAGACATTTTGAATGATCTTCCGTGGGAACGGCACTACGACTTGCCCACTTCAACCGTTTACGATGATCGAATAATCGCTTATTGGGGAGAGATTTCACAAAACAGCGAATATTGGCCGCCTGGTCTTGATGACCTAAACCGGAGCGATGCTTGGGATGATGCTCGATTGGCAGCTGCTGCATATTTAATTGATTCCGCAAAAAATGGCGATTTTTCTGTTTTCAATATTCCGCCGCCAATGAATGATGGATTCGTTCCGGTCGAAAGCGCCAAGTTTGCTAATGCCAATCTAATGGATAGTATTCACTGCCCAGGATACAACCATCGTAATTTAAGAGACGGCGATGGCAAAGATATAAACAATAACGATCGAATTGGATACTGCTACGACGGAAACACTGTCGAGGGAACACTTTTTCAATCGGTTAGAAATAGAATATTAAAGGTGTTTGCTTTAGGTCCCCCTTTGTTGTCTGGTTCGGCGAGCGCTGGATTTGGTTATCAAAGTTATGATAACGCGAGGCCGCTTGGCAGTTTGCCGATCGGTACAATAGATATTCCACTCTCAAATCTAGGGGATCAGCCCTTGCAGATCACTTCACTTAGCCTTGTGGGCAATGATCCCGATCAGTTCGTTATCATCAATCCACCTAGTCTTCCGCTTACTGTAGGAGCGTTATCCAGCGTTTATATGACTGTTGGATTTAATCCGACAAGTCCCGGCCAGAAGACAGCGCAATTGCGGGCGGAGAATAGTTCGTCGAATTCGGTAGTGATCGTCAATATAAGTGCTACGGGGGTGCCTGAGGAATGCGATCTGGACTTTTCGCCGGCGAGCCAGTTTATGCCGACGAACGGGGGGAGCGGCGAGGTGATGGTCGGGAATATTAGTTGTCCGTGGACGGTTTCGGTGGTGGATGAATGGATTCACCCGACGGCGTTGGCGGACCGCGTTTCGTTTACGGTTGACGCGAATGCGGCGGCGGATGTTCGTTACGGGACGATGATAGTTTCGGTTTACGGGCGGTCTTACTTGTATTCGATAAGCCAGGACGCGGCAAATGCTACTTGCTGGCTGCAGATGTCATCAGACCAATCCGTTGTGCAAAGGGAAGCAGGAAACGGCAGTTTTTATATCACTGCGCCGGGTTCGTGCGGGTGGAGTTTTCAGTCTGATTCGGCTTGGTTGGTTCCAAGTGTGACAACTTTGAATGGTTCCGGTACGGTTGGTTTTACCGCCGAGGCTAATTCTGGTGCTGACCGGAGTGGTATTATCACGATTCAGGGATCGGCCATGTCTGCTCAATTTACCGTTCATCAGAGAGGAGCTTCGATAACGGGAACTGTTACATACGGCAACGCGGCGGCTCCACCAAAATACATCTCAAATGTTACCGTCACAGCAACCGGTGAGTCGAACATTACTACGGTTACCGGAGCACCAGGCGAAAGTGCCGGCCAATATCAGCTAGCAGGATTTGGAGCAGGCTCCTATACAGTCGCTTTGTCAAAGACCACTGGCCAGAATGGTATCTCGTCGCTCGATGCAGCACGGATCGCACAGCATGTTTCGGGAGCGGTATTTTTGACCACAGATAATCAGAAAGCTTCGGCTGATGTTAGCAATAATGGTGTCATTTCGTCATTCGATGCGGCTCAGATAGCTACATTTGTTGCTTCCGGATCGTCAGCCGGAACTGCGGGGCAATGGAAATTCTTTTTGCCGCCGGGACCGACATTCCCGGTTGGAGCTTCTCCAACGAGCCGAACATACCCTTCAATTGCGAGTAATATCATAGGCGACGACTATATCGGATTGCTCATCGGTGATGTCACTGGTAATTGGACACCGAGTGCTGCGAGACCGGCGGCCGTTAGGCAGTTGACGGTGGGCAGTGGCCCAGAAAAAGGTATTGCTGTTGAATTGCCAAATGTAGTTTCGGCTAGTGATAAAGAGATCGTCGTGCCTGTGAATGTTGATGGCATTGCTGATAAAGGCGTGATTTCGTATGAATTTGATCTTCGCTACGATCCTTCAGTGCTACAACCATCTGCTGACGTGGTTGATGTTTCGGGAACATTGAGTCCAGGGCTTTCGGTTGTGACGAATGCTGCGGAGCCGGGACTGCTAAGAGTCGTTGTATACGGTGCAATGCCAATAGATGAGAATGGTGTGTTATTGAATTTGAGATTTACCGCGATAGGAGCACCGGGTTCGGGTTCCCCGATTACGTTTGAGCGGATCATGTTCAACGAGGGCGACACGCAAGTGTCAGTGGCTGATGGTCTGGTCGAGATTGTGGGGAATTAAAAAGGAGAAGAATTAGAGGCGAAACGACACGGTTCAGCCAAAGGCCGATATCTACCGCATGGTGTCTTTTTGGAACGTCGATAGTCTTCGCTATATCACATCCTTGACAGCGGAATTGTATGAACATTTTACTCTCCTCAAAAACTCAAAAGTGTAATTATTACACTCAATAAAATCAACAACTTACAGACTTTTGGACCTCAAAAGTCCAGTTCTTCGAGACCTTTCGGCCTCACCGTTTCGCTGTTTTTCTCTTCCCATTCTTCCAAACGGTCAGTGCATGGAATTCCAGATTGTGACGAAACTTCCCGAGCGGGGCGCTAAGATTTGCTTGAATAAAATACGGTTCGGGTGTAACATCATTGGCTAATAAGCGTTCTCAGGCCGATCTTCTTCGCTGTTCAAGATGACCGACAGGTTCTCTCACGAGCGTGTATTGTGTATTTCCGACAGACACAAAAGGAGACCGGTCTATGCCTAAAACATCGTCGTCACGCATTTTCGTTATCACTTCAGTCCTTATCGTTCTAACAGCCATTGCTGTCAATGCCAACTGGTGGAGTGCATCGGGCTTTGGCCTATTCACGGCGAACAATGCGGCGCATGAGACTGCCGCGACTGAGGAGATCGCGGACGATCAAGTTCCGGACGGGCTGTCGTCGTCGGACTGGGAGGGCATACGAGCGGCTTATGAGGCGGGCCGCAGCAGAAGCATTGGATCCGTTGGCCAGGAAGCCTATCTCAAGCCGGAGGCCGTCGGCATCACGCAGGCAAGTGACCAGTTTGGCAACAAGGTTGCCATCTCGGGCGACACGGTGGTTGTCGGGGCGCCCAGTGAGGACAGCAGTACGACGGGCGTGAACAGCACACCCGACGAGGGCTCCAGCAATTCCGGTGCGGCCTTCGTTTTCACTCGCACCGCAGGTGTCTGGACGCAGCAGGCGTACCTCAAGCCCACCGCCATTGGCACGACACAGACTAATGACGGTTTCGGCTATTCGGTAGCCGTCTCGGGCGACACATTGGTCGTCGGAGCACGTTTCGAGGACAGCAGTACGACGGGCGTGAACAGCACACCCGACGAGAGCTCCAGCAATTCCGGTGCGGCCTATATCTTTACGAGAAGCGCAGGCGTGTGGACGCAGCAGGCCTATCTCAAGCCCGCCGCCGTCGGCACTACCCAGGCGGGTGACGAGTTCGGCTGGTCGGTGGCGGTTTCGGGCGACACGGTGGTCGTCGGGGCTTGGCAGGAGGACAGCAGCACGACAGGCGTGAACAGCTCGCCGGACGAGAGTTCCCTCTCCTCCGGTGCGTCCTACATCTTCACCCGCAGTGCCGGCGTGTGGACGCAGGAGGCGTATCTCAAGCCCGCAGCTGTCGGCACCACCCAGGCGAATGACATTTTCGGCGATTCGGTGGCTGTCTCTGGCGACACGGTGATCGTCGGCGCTACTTTTGAGAACAGCAGCACGACGGGTGTCAACAGCACGCCAAACGAGAGCTCGGGCAATGCCGGTGCAGCATACGTCTTCACCCGCAGTGCTGGCGTGTGGACGCAGGAGGCCTATCTCAAACCCGCCGCCGTCGGCACCACGCAGTCGGGTGACGATTTCGGTACCTCGGTGGCCGTCTCAGGCGACACGGTGGTCGTCGGGGCTCCCTTTGAAGACAGCAGCACGATGGGCGTGAACAGCTCGCCCAACGAGAGTTCCTTGAGCTCCGGTTCGGCCTACGTCTTCACCCGCAACGCAGGCGTGTGGACTCAGGAGGCGGATCTCAAGCCCGCCGCCGTCGGCACTACGCAGGCGGGTGACAACTTTGGCACCTCGGTGGCCGCCTCGGACAACACGTTAGTCGTCGGAGCTTGGCTTGAAGACAGCAGCACAACAAGCGTGAACAGCGCTCCAAATGAGAGTTCCACTAATTCCGGTTCCGCTTACGTTTTTACCCGCAGCGTCGGCGTGTGGACGCAGGAGGCGTATCTCAAGCCCGCCGCCGTCGGCACGACGCAGGCGGGTGACGAGTTCGGCACCTCGGTGGCCGTCTCGGGCGACACTGTGGTCGCCGGGGCTTTTTTTGAGGACAGCAGCACGACGGGCGTGAACAGCTCGCCCAACGAGGGAGCCTCCGGTTCCGGTGCGGCCTACGTCATCGCCGGTGTTGGTTTGCCGACGCTTGGCGATTATGCGGACACCTCAGTGAGTCTAAGCGGCGACACGACGATCACACCTTCGGCGACACCGGCCAATGTGACAAGTATCACTGTTTCGGCCAACACCAACTTTAAGGGCACGTTTGCTGCCGACCCGACGACAGGTATTGTAACGGTGACCGACGCACATCCTGCCGGCACTTACACCGTGACGGTGAGGGCATTTGGTCCTGGAGGGACGACGACCAAGACCTTTACGCTGACGGTCATTAGTACCCCTTGCGGGGCAGGTTTTACTGACGGTTTCACTAACGCCGCCAATGCAAACGCGGGCTCTCAGCCTAGCTCAGTCGCGATCGGAGATTTCAATGGGGACGGCGAGCAGGATCTGGCTATTACCAACGCTGTCTCAAGCACGGTCTCGATTCGTCTTGGAAATGGGTTGGGGGGCTTTAGCGGCTCAACCAATGTCAGTGTAGGCTCAGACGCCCGTTCAATCGCAATCGGAGATTTCAATGGGGACGGCAAGCAGGATTTGGTCGTTGCCTACTTTGATGCAAGTTCGGTCTCGATCCGCCTGGGAGATGGGCTGGGAGGCTTTAGCGGCTCGACCAATGTCAACGTAGGCCCTGACGCCCGTTCAGTCGCAATCGGAGATTTCAATGGTGACGGCAGGCAGGATCTGGCTGCAGCCAACTATGACTCGAACACAGTTTCGATCCGCTTGGGAGATGGTTTGGGCGGCTTTAGCGGCTCAACTAATATCAACGTAGGCTCCAATCCCTTTTCAGTTGCGATCGGTGATTTCAATGCCGACGGCAACCAGGATCTGGCTGTTGTCAACCACCTTTCAGCCACAGTTTCGATTCGCCTGGGCAATGGCTCGGGTGGCTTTAGCGTCTTCACTGAGGTCACCGTGGGCACAAATCCTATTTTTGTCGCGATCGGGGATTTCAATGGGGACGGCAAACAGGATCTGGCCGTGACCAACTATGTCTCAAACACAGTCTCGATCCGTCTTGGCAATGGCTTGGGTGGCTTTAGCGGCTCAACTAATATCAGCGTGGGCACTGGTCCCGTTTCAGTTGCAATCGGAGATTTTGATCGAGACGGCGATCAGGATTTTGCTGCGGTCAACTCTAACTCAGACACAGTTTCGATTCGTTTGGGAAATGGATTGGGCGGTTTCAGCAGCTCAACTAGTGTAAGCGTGGGTTCTGGGCCCAATTCAGTCGCGATCGGAGATTTCAATAGTGACGGCAAGCAGGATCTGGCTGTGACCAACCCAGACTCAAACACCGTTTCGATCCGTTTGGGCTCTTGCGTGGCGACAACCCCAACTTCGACAAATACGGCTACGAATACTCCGACAAATACTGCGACAAATACTGCGACAAATACACCGACTAACACGGCAACTGCTAGCGCAACGAATACGCCAACACCTTCATGTGCGCAGGTTATCGAGAATTTCGACGGGGCTGTTCCGCCTAACTATGAGGTCGCCTATACAGGCGACGCGCCCTACACCAAAACCATTTCCGGAGGTTCCGTCGGCGGTGATATCAATGGCAACATTCATCAGAATGCATTCATCTTGTCGAACTTCGACGTCATACTCCACGATCAAAGCGGGACAGGTCGTTTCCTGTATCATCAGACGGTGGCTGATCTTGCCGCACCCTCTTATGCCGGTAAGGTTTGGGGGACGGTCTCGCCCGTGCCGGTGATCCCGAATACCAGTTATGTTTTTTCATTCTACTTGACGAATCGAACCCCCGGCAACCCTGCTCAAATTGAACCGCGCATCAATGGTGTCGCTATTGCACCGGCTGTGTCGGCTCTTGGATTTTTCGGCTCCGGGAACCCGGCTCACAAATGGCAGCAATTCTCCTTCCAATGGACTTCGGACGGAAGCGGGACACCGGTGGATCTGAGTTTGTGGAACCTGGAGGCTACTGGTGCCGGAAACGACTTCGGGATCGATACGATCACGCTGGTGTGCACACCAACTCCAACTCCAACGCTGACGAACACCGCAACGGCCACTGCCACTGCTACCCCAACAAATACGCCGACACCTACTCCAGCATGCAAGGGAATCCTCGATCCGACATTTGACATCGACGGGTTGGTCACGACCGATGTTTCGCTGACCGGCACCGATCATGCCCACGCAGTTGCCATACAGCCAAACGACGGGATGATAGTCGCCGCCGGATATTCCAAGGTCGGCTCGAACTATGACTTCGCTCTTGCCCGCTACGACACGGCTGGCTCGCTTGATCTCCAATTCGGCGGCAATAGCACTGGTACAGTCACGACCGATGTTTCGCCGCTCCAAAATGACTACGGCCGCTCAGTTGCCATTCGGCCTGACGGAAAGATCGTCGTTGCGGGAGATAGTAAGAGCGGTGGGTACGTTGCTTTCTCCGTTGCTCGATACCTCTCGACCGGCTCGCTCGATGGCTCATTTAACGGCACCGGCAAGGTTATAACCAATATCCTGACCAAAAATGATAAGGGCAAGGCAGTTGCCATACACTCGGACGGCGTTGGCGGCTATAAGACAGTCGTGGCCGGATGGAGCAAAGGTCAAGGACATTCTGGTTCGAGTTTCACAGTTGTCCGCTACCTAGACGACGGCACGCTCGATCCGTCATTTAACGGCACCGGCAAGGTCACGACCCCGATCGGGAATGGGCACGATTCTGCCCTCGCAGTTGCCGTATACCCGGACGGCCTTGGCATGGGCGGCTATAAGATAGTCGCGGCCGGGCATAGCAATAACGGCTCGAACTATGATTTCGCTCTTGTCCGCTACAACGACAGCGGCACGCTCGATGCCTCATTCGGAGGCGGAATAGTCACGACCGGATTCATCTCGGGTCAAGATGATTTCGCCAGCTCAGTTGCCGTACAACAGGTCGGCCCGAACAGCTGGAAGACACTCGTGGCCGGATATAGCAAGACGGGCTCGAAACCGAATTTCGCTCTTGCCCGCTACCTGGACAGCGGTGCGCTCGATAACACATTTGACACTGACGGCATGGTCACGACGCAGATCTCCGCTGGATACGATGTGGCCAAGTCCGTTGCGATACAGCCTGACGGAAAGATAGTCGCGGCGGGAAGTGCCAATACCGGCTCGGCCACGGATTTTGCTCTTGTCCGCTACTTGGACAACGGCTTGCTCGATACCACATTCGGCATCCTCGGCACAGGCATCGTCACGACGCCGATCTTGACCAAACAAGATGCCGCCTGGTCAATGGCGATCCAGGCTGACGGAAACATAGTTGCGGCCGGAAATAGCTCGGACAACGGCTCGATCTTTGAATTCTCTCTTGCCCGTTACACCGGCTCCTGTGCGGCACGCTCAGCGAGGGGGAGTAGTCCAACGGCGTCGCCTACACCGACGGAGGACCCGACCATATCGGGAACGGTTACTTACGGCAACGAATTATCACCGCCGAAGTTTGTCTCGAACGCAGCGGTAACCGGGGACGGATTGCCCTTTGTGTCCACGACGACCGATGCCTCCGGCCAATACTCGCTAACCGGATTCAGCGACGATGTTTACTCAGTGTCGCTGTCGAGGCCATTAACACATAACGGCATATCCTCAAACGACGCGGCGAGAGTTGCACAACACGTTTCGGGGATCAGCCTGCTTCCTACTCCGGTAAGGAACATAGCAGATGTCAGCGGCAACGGCGTTATCTCTTCAACAGATGCCGCAAAGATCGCCCAGTTCGTTGTCGGGCTTCCATCTACCCCGCCGAATCTGTCCGGGACATGGCAATTCTTTGTGGCTCCGGGGCCATCCACTTTCCCGGCCGGTGAGTATCCGGAAGAAACATCATATCCTTTGGTCACAGAGAGCATCACGGGCCAGGATTATGTCGGCATTCTGTTTGGCGAGGTAACCGGCAACTGGAATGCTGCTCTTCCGCGTCCGGCTCAAGGTGGCGAGGGGAGCGTGGCTGTCGAATTGCCGTCGGTTGTTGCTTCGACTGACAAAGAGATCGTTGTGCCGGTTAATGTTGAGGGTATTGCTAACAAAGGCGTGATCTCGTATGAGTTTGATCTAAGGTATGATCCTTCGGTGATGCAGCCGCTTGTTGAACCAGTCGATGTTTCGGGAACCGTAAGTCGCGGGCTTTCGGTTGTGACAAATGCGACCAAACCTGGACTTTTGCGAGTAGTTATTTACGGGGCGTATCCGATAGATGAGAATGGTGTGCTTTTGAATCTTAGGTTTTCTTCTGTTGGAGTTGTTGGTTCGGTTTCGCCGATCTCGTTCGAGCGGATCATGTTCAACGAGGGCGACACGCAAGTGTCAGTGGCTAATGGTCTGGTCGAGATTGTGGGGAATTAAAAAGGAGAAGAATTAGAGGCGAAACGACACGGTTCAGCCAAAGGCCGATATCTACCGCATGGTGTCTTTCTGGAACGTCGATAGTCTTCGCTATATCACATCCTTGACAGCGGAATTGTATGAACATTTTACTCTCCTCGAAAACTCAAAAGTGTAACAGTTACACTCATTAAAATCAACAACTTACAGACATTTTGGCCTCAAAAGTCCAATTCTTCAAGACCTTTTGCCCTGACAGTTTCGCTGTTTTTCTCTTCCCATTCTTCCTTGTAAATTTCCTTCTCTGCAATGGCAAATCCTCGCTTGTCGATGTCCATTTGAGAGACGGTTTCGCCGATCTCGTTTGAGCGAATAACGTTCAACGAGGGCGACACGCTAGTAACGGTGGCTGATGGTTCGGTCGAGATAGTAAGTAACTGAAAAGGAAAAGAATTAGAGGCGAACCACGCGATTCGACCTAAGTGAGATATCTACCGCATGATGCCTTTTAGGTACGTCGATAGTCCGTGCGATGTCGCATCCTGGACAACGAAATTGTATGAACATTTTACTCTCCTCGAAAACTCCAAAGTGTAATTATTACACTCAATAAAATCAACAACTTACAGACTTTTGGACCTCAAAAGTCCAGTTCTTCGAGACCTTTTGGCCTGACAGTTTCGCTGTTTTTCTCTTCCCATTCTTCCTTGTTCTTGTTCATTGCCCAAAGTAAAACACAGGCTAATGTTGCGTGATTCTTCGGCCAATTCCCTGTTTTTTGTCCTACTTTACCGTTTTTTTACGCATTGATTTATGAATTCTGCGATTTTCCAGACGGAGACATTATGAACAACCGAATCGGCGACGGTAATAGTGCAAAAAAGTATTTTTTTCTTAGAACGAGATGGCTCATGCTCACAGTATTTGCTGCGATCATTGCTCTCGGGATATCTTCCCTCGCACTTTATACGAAAGCGGCAGCACAGCCAGTTAAGGGTACGGAAACAGCCGCCCCATTAGCCGGTGACTATGTATTTCGCCAGCGGATAGCCAATCCGGGCGGGACATCGGACTACTTTTGTTTCGATGTTTCAGGCAACACCGCTATTCTTGGCAGCCAGAACATTGGCGGCAGTTTTGATGTGGTCGTATGGAACGGCGATGAGTGGTCGATCCAGCAAACGCTCGTTCCTTTCCCTGGTTCGGAAAGTGGGTATATTGTGGCCAAAATATCTGGCAACCGGATAGCGATATCCAAGGTTGGAGACTCGTTTGCGGGTCTGGTCATATACCTCCGAACCGGTTCAACATGGTCCATCGAAGACACTATCCCGGCAAACGAATCACCATTCCTTCTTGACATGAGCGACAGTGTGATATTGATCTCGAAACCCGGCGCACTGATCAATAATGAGCGTTATACAGGCGCAGTCGATGTTTACCGGCGAAATGGTTCTGAGTGGGGTTTAACACAAACGCTGACCGGATTATCGCCGACTACTGAGTACGGCTTTGGCTACCAAACAAGCATTTCAGGGAACACTGCCATGATCGTCGCGAGACCTTGGCCACCTAATCTTGACTATAGCGTCTATTTTTTTGTTGATAATGGCAGTTCCTTCGTCCTGCAAGAAAGAATGTTTCCCCTCAATAACGGATTCAATGAAGTCAGCTTTATTGATCTTGACGGGGACACGGCAGTGCTAAGTTGTTCTTCGCCCCAATGTAATGTCCAACCGCCCGGCGTTTATCAGCGCACGGGAAACGACTGGACCTTCTTTCAAAGTCTCGTGACCGGCGGGGGAGTATTAATGAAACTTGCCGGCGATAAGATCGGCATACCGCAGGTAAATGGGACAACGCATATTCACACTCGCGGCCCTACGAATTGGACACCCACGCAGGTTATACCGGCCCCTCCTAACTCCCCAGGAGCCGCCACCCAGATTTTTATGGATGGGAGATGGCTGCTTAATAATAACCCGGAGCCAACCGGGCCAAACGAACGCGGAGCAATATATTTCTACGATCTCGGTGCGTCGGGTGAGGTCAAGATGAGGCGGCCGAGTACGGCATCGCTGACTCAGGCGAGTATCGATCAGGGGTTAGTAAATATAGATGCTCCGCTTGAATTCAATACAAGCCGAGTGGAGTTGGAATTGGCACCGATAGTCGAGAAAGGGCTTGTGGCGGACGGAGTGACGCCGCTTTTGTTCGATCTTGAGATCCCGGAGGAGGACATAGCGGGAACGAGTGTTGCGGCTGAGGTCGAGATCGAGGTCATGGGCGGCGGAACGATCGACGGCGATGTCCTGGAAGACCGGATGCGTTATCTTGGTTTGAACGGTTGGGACACCGTGCCGCAATTCACCTTTACAAAAAGCGAGAACAAACATTTTGCTTATCTCGGGCCTATCGGCTCAGACGAATTGCAATTCGATAGCGGTGAAAATGAGATCGAGGTCAAACTAAGTCTTCGCTCACAAGGGACGAGCGAAGAACTCGGCTCAAAGACGTTCTACATACGCAAACCACCGATCGCTTTAGTTCATGGCTATAACACGGACGGAACCTGGGGCGATGCCTTTGCCGGTGTGCTTGCTACATCAAGGCCCAGATTTGAAGACGGCGAAGAGGACTTCATTCGAACCATTAGATACGGACAGGAACCGGCAAGCGCCGGAGACACTGAGAAACAGAACACGGTGCTCACGTTCGGACAGTTGGTGCCGATGCTCGAAGGCGAGATCGCCGAGATGCGCCAGTCCATAAGGTCGGAATGGGCAATGACCCGGCACGATGTAGTTGCTCACAGCCAGGGAGGCATTTTGTCGCGTCTATTATGCTCACAAAATTCGAGCCAGTTTCTTCCGCAGCCTTTTAGAAATCCAGACAACTTCAATCGCGGTCGCTTTCATCGCGTCGTCACGATCGGTTCGCCGCACAACGGAACGAGGCTCGTGCGCTACATGGAGGCATTGAAAGCTCGATTTGGCGGCTCGCCGAGCCGTTTCTCGCTCCGCTCGTATCACAGCTTTTGATATCTAACGGCACGGCACAGAACAAGTTCGATCCAGCCGGAGGACAGATCGCGACGATCAATGCTCCATCTCCGAGCTCTCCGTGGTACCCGGACCAGTCAGCGAAGTTCCATCTTGTCAAGACAACGGTCAATTTTGGCGAGTCACCGGATTCGAAGGCGTTCAGCCTTTCGGATTACGGTCTGGGTCTGAACAATATTAACGGTGCCGCAGTTTTGCCGAGAGGGTCGGACGGTGTCGTGGACTCGGATAGTATGATCGCCACATCGCCCGAAGCCGGTCAATTGCCTCCAGCGAATTCATATGCGATGCCAAACAATTTTCTGATCTCTCATGCTTTTGTTTCCATCAATGGCACTGACCTGTTTGGCGGCGATGTTGGCCAGGTACAGGCAGCAGATGTCGCGATCCATGTGATCAAAGCACTCGACCAGGAGAATACAGTCCCGGCGGGTGACCGTGTCTTTGGCTCATTCAGATTGGCGGCGCCGCTGCCTCAATCGGTGTTTGACGATATTGAAGAGGCAGCGGAGTACGTAACGCCGGGATTGGCAAACACCATAGAGCTGCTCGGAACGCGCTCCTCTGTAAGGAATAGCGGTTCGGTCATTACGAAGATCTTCCAATTCGCTCCTCCGGCGGGCAGTACGCTTGCGATCGCGCCTTTCTGGACAGTTGAGCGATACGGGCCAGGCGGGATAAGCACCAACGGAGTGGAGTTACTCCCCGTCGCCGGCAATCCATCGCAAATTCAGGTGAACATACAACCCGATGCTGTAGGTGATTTTCTATTGTTTGCGACTGGGACGATGACCAACGGAAATGTCATCATGGCTCAACCGATATTGGTACACACTATCGAACCAGATCCCGGCCTGTATCAGCTGTCGTCAATATCCGTTAAGCCCGTAGCCGGCAGCTATAATGCCGGCGGAGGGATCGAGCCCAGACTCTGGGCAACCTATGAAGATACCACTCCCGGCAATCCTCCGATGACTATTCAGAGGTTTCTGGCGAGGCCTGAAGCCGCCATAGTTTCCGGTAACAACGGTATCGTTAATGTTGATGACGCTGGTGCATGGAAGTTCGTTTCTGCGGGAAGCACAAGCGTAAACGTTACCTGGAGAGGAATCATTGGAGTTTCAGAATTCGTCGTATCCGGGGAAGGCGGCCCAGTCTCAACTCCGACTTCGACACATACCTCGACGCCGACATCTACGGCGACAGCGACGAGCACGCCGACAAATACGGCAACGGCAACGCCTACAAGTACGCCGACCGGTACTCCGCTTCCTACATTTACTGTCACTAACACTAATGACAGCGGCCCGGGCAGTTTGCGGCAGGCGATCATAAACGCGAACGTATTGGCAGGCCCCAATTCGATCGTATTCGATTCGTCGTTTAATTCTCCGCAGACCATCACATTGACTTCGGCGACGATTTCGATCGTGAACAACAGCGGTGCTTTGACTATTTACGGGCCGGGAGCGAATCTTTTGACCATCAGCGGTAACAATGCGATGGGCATTTTTACGATAAATAACAGCGGAGGAGTTGCCGTGATAACGATCGGCGGAATGACCCTGACCGGCGGAAATGGCACCCACACGGGATTTGCAAATCTTGTGGGCGGTGCAGTTCGAAATGCTGCATCTTTAATATTGAGAAATGTCGTTGTGACCGGAAACACGGCTGCGTTTGGAGGCGGCGTCTATACAGGAGGAACCAGCGGCAGCTTGACCATTGCGGACTCCACGATCTCAAACAACACCAGCACCAATCAAGGCGGCGGCGTTCATAGCGATCTCACGGTGACTATCAGTAATTCGACAATAACGGGCAACACGGCTGCCCGTGCAGGCGGCGGCCTTTTTACATCAATCGGAACAGCCGCCATCACCGGCTCGACCTTCTCGAATAATAGCGTTGTCGGCCCAAGTATTGTCGGCGGCGGAGGCCTCAGTCTTTTTCAGACTACGGCAAATATTACAAACTCGGTGATCAGCGGCAATTCTGCAACAGGCGTTGATGGGCTCGGCGGCGGCATTCGGAGCGCGGGTACAGGCAGCCTCACTCTCACTTCATCAACCGTCACCAATAATACTTCGTTCGGCGTTGCCGCAGGTATTTACATGATCGGAAGCGGCAGCTCACTAAACTTAACAAACAGCACCATCTCAAACAACACTGCCAACACGGACCTCAACTCGGTGGGTGACGGCGGCGGGGTTTATGCCGGAAGCGGCACGACTTCAACGATCTCTAATTCGACGATCAGCGGCAATCAGGCGCTCGGTTCCGCGTCAGGTGCGGGCAATGGCGGCGGAATTTTTATGGACGGCGCGATGACATTGACGAACAGCACCATCAGCGGCAACACAGCTGGCAGAGATGGCGGCGGGTTACTCGACAGGACCGGCGGAGCAGTAACCGTTAACTATTCAACTATCGTCAATAATGCAGCGGGAAACACCGGCGGCGGTGTAAATGCTTTAGACACCGTGAGCATTAGTGGGGTAATCATCGCCAACAATACTGCTGTCTCCGCTGGACCGAACGGCATAGGAACGTTCAATTCGCAAGGGCATAATTTGATCGAGGATCCAACTAACTTAACTATCACCGGAACATCGACGGGCAATATAACCGGACAAGACCCGAACATCGGCCCATTGCAGAATAATGGAGGAGTAACTTTTACACACGCTCTGCTGCCCGGCAGCCCTGCAATAGATCAGGGAGCAAGCGGCGCATTAACGGAAGACCAGCGTCAGCAGACACGTTTTGTTGATGATCCATCGATAGTAAACGCCTCTGGCGGCAACGGAGCCGACATCGGAGCGTATGAGGTTCAGCCCATTATTCAGTTCAGCTCGGATGCATATTCCACGTTTGAAAATGCCGTTTCTGCAACTATAACCGTCAACCGCATCAATGGTAGCGAAGGTGTTGATACTGTGCAATATGCCACGAGCAATGGCACTGCGACCGGCGGAGCAAGCTGCGGCGGCGGTGTCGATTATGTGAACCTCTCGGGAACGTTGACCTTTAACGCAGTTGAAACAAGCAAGACTTTTAATGTAACGCTTTGTAACGATAGCCTGTTCAAGGGCAGTGAAACAATAAATCTTGCATTGTCGTCACCTGTCGGGGCTCTGGGAACACCGGCTGTAGCAGTCTTGACAATATTTAGCGACGACTCTCCGACGCCGACCTCGACGAGTATATTCACACCGACAAATACGGCAACTAATACCGCTACAAATACAGCGACTCCGACTCCGACTGTTGCCGGAACGCCATCGATCAGCGGAACTGTAACGTATGGCAACGCCATTCCAGCGGCGACGCGGTTTGTTTCGAATGTATTGATAAACGGTGCGGGTGCTTCAAATGTTTCTACAACGACGGCCGCTCCCGGGGCAATTGCGGGGCAGTACACGTTGATGGGGTTTGGTGCGGGTTCCTATACTGTTACTCCGACAAAAACGGGCGGCGTGAACGGCTCAGTAAGTTCTTTCGATGCGGCAAGGATCTCACAGCACGTTGCCGGTCCGCCCAATCCGCAGTTGACCGGAAATCAGCTAATTGTCGCCGATGTGAGCGGCAATACTTCCGTTACGTCGTTCGATGCGGCAATGATCGCGAAATTCGCCGCCGGGCCTCCATACGCAGCTCCGGGGATCGGGTCCACAGCGATATGGAGATTTACGCCAGTAAACAGAAACTACGCATCGGTCGCAAGCAGCATCGCGGGAGAGGATTATTCCGCATTGCTGATGGGCGAAGTTACGGGCAACTGGAGCAATTCAGGAGCGAGGCCGGCGGTCAGTAGGCCGAAGGCGGAAGCAAAAAGCAGCGGACCGGAAAGAGGTATTACAGTTGGATTGCCGACGCTCACTGCTGTTGATAAAGATATCATGGTGCCGGTGAGTGTTCTGGGGATTGCGGATAAGAGCGTGATCTCATATGAATTCGACCTTCGATATGATCCTACGGTGATGCAGCCTCTGGCTGAGCCTGTTCATGTTTTGGGAACTGTCAGCCGAGGGCTTTCGGTTGTGACGAACTCCTCTGAACCAGGCCTATTGCAAGTTGTTGTTTACGGGGCCTATCCAATAGACGAGGACGGCGTGCTTTTCAATCTCAAATTTACGTCGGTCGGTTGGGCTGGTGCGGTTTCACCGCTTTCGTTTGAACGGATTATGTTCAACGAAGGCGACACGCTAGTATCGGTCGTTGATGGTCTGATCGAGATTGTAGATAACTGAAAAGGCGAAGAATTAGCGGAGAAATGACGGTCCAGCCAAAGCGAGATATCTACTGCATGGTGTCTTTCAGGTACGTCGATAGTCTTCGCAATGTCACATCCTGGAGAGCGGAATTGTATGAACATTTTACTCTCCTCAAAACCTCAAAAGTGTAACAGTTACACTCATTAAAATCAACAACTTACAGACATTTTGGCCTCAAAAGTCCAATTCTTCAAGACCTTTCGGCCTGACAGTTTCGCTGTTTTTTTCTTCCCATTCTTCCTTGTAAACCTGCTTCTCCGCAATCGCGAATCCACGCTTGTCAATCGGCATATCTGAGATCGCTCTATCGGTTACTTGACGTGTGGGTACCTTTTGAATCGGCATGGCCCTACAACTAGGATTTACAAAGTTTTACAGCTCGCTTTGATGAAGTCAATATTGTCCCTGTAATTCTAACCTTAGGGAAGTGTGCGGTGGTGGATTAGAGCAAGGTGAATTCACGACAGAATGTGCGCTAATCAAAAGTATTTATACACACAGTATCAATATCAAAGGAATTTAACGTCTCGAATCCGTTTGTGAAGACGTTGCGATATTTATCCAAAAGGTGAGTAAAAGGGTGAGTTTGAAGAAACAAAAGAGGGCGTGAATTCATCTCACGCCCATTTTTATTGGTACACCCGGCAAGATTCGAACTTGCGACCCTCTGATTCGAAGTCAGATACTCTATCCAGCTGAGCTACGGGTGCATGCAAAAGAAGATTCTAGGTTCTGACTCATGCAATTGCAAATTACATCACATTGGCGGCAACAATTAGAACTTTCGTATCTTTTGAATGATCGACTTGATCTCTTCGTCAGAAAGCTTGCCCTTAAATGCAGGCATTCCTTCGTCAGGCACGCCTTGTTTGATCTCTGCCAACAGCTTGTCGTCAGACTTAGCTTTGATCTTCGCGGAGGTTAGATCATCAGGACTGATCGTCTTGCCTTCTAACGTCATCTTGCCGCCCTTGCCTGAGTCTTTGTGACAGATCATGCAGTTCTGTGCATAAAGGTCGACCGGCTTGTCATCAACCGCCGTGTCTGTAACCGCCGCAGATCTACCTGCGCGCAAATTATTAGCCACACTAGTCGTGCTATTGGTGGAAACAGGTACATTTTCAACCGTGCGGCTGACATTTGTATTATTGACATTAGACGTTGTCGGAGGTTGTGCGCAAGAAAATACGAAAGCGGAAAATACCGAAATTAAGATGACCAATTTGAGCGAATTCATTCTGTATCTCCAAAAGAATTTGATTAGGAACCAGAAAAAGTTTAACTTAAGGGCGAAGGCGAATCAACAGACCAACGTTAATTGAGACGTAGATTACTTGTGTGATTTCTTACATTAATTTCATTATGAAAATCATCATTCTAAAGTCGTTAGCTATTGTTATGTTCCTTTGTTTTTCCGGATCCGCGCTGGTTCCGCCGACCAAGATATCTGTGGACGGATTGAAGTCCGAAGTGGCGATCCGGCGTGATGATCGCGGAATCCCCTATATCGAAGCAAAATCAGATGCCGATCTTTATTTTGCTCAAGGTTATGTGACCGCAAGCGCCCGTCTGTGGCAGATGGACGTGATGCGACGACTGGCGAGAGGGCAATTGGCGGAGGTCTTTGGTGAGGTTCGGCTTGAAGAAGATAAACGATGGCGGCGGTTTGGTTTTTCGGGCATTGTCGAAAAGAGTCTGGAATCGGTAAAGCCCGAGTCGCGTGCATTGCTCGACAGCTACGCTCGCGGCGTCAACGCTTACATCGCGACGCTTGACGAAAAGACCACGCCGCCCGAATTTACTATCTTGCAGTACAAACCGACGCCTTGGCTGGCTTCGGATACGCTTATTATCGGAGCGATCCTGGCCGATGCACTTAGTTCGACTTGGAGATTAGATCTGATCAAGGCTTCTCTCAGTGGAATTGACAAACAGAAGTACGCCGACCTAACCGATCCGGTCACGCCTTACGATGTGGTGTTGTTCGGCAAAGACTCCAAACAATCGGCAGCGGTATCGGGATTAGGAATCGAGCCGGCGGCAGATGCTCTTGCGATGGCGGAAAGAGACGCTGTGCTGCGTGAGAGTTCGCTTACAACGGTCGGGCTGTATGCCGAAGAACTCGCTGCCTCGAACAACTGGGTCATCTCAGGAAAGCGAACCGCCGACGGCAAGGCGATGCTGGCAAGCGATCCGCATTTGTCGCCGACGACGCCCGGCATATGGCACCTTGTCGATCTCAGGACGCCGACAATGCATGTTGCTGGTGTGACGGTTCCTGGGCTTCCGGGTGTTGCGATCGGACATAATGAATCGATCGCTTGGGGAATGACCAACGTCGGGCCTGACGTTCAGGACCTCTACGCTGAGACGTTCAATGCCGCCGGCGAATACAAAACGCCTACCGGCTGGGCTAAACCGGTCCTTCGAAAGGAAACAATAAAAGTTCGCACGAATCCGTTAAAGACCGACACCAGTGAGCAGACGATCGAAGTGATGGAAACACGCAACGGCGTTGTCATAACGGAAGAGACCGGCAAAAAATACGCTCTAAAATGGACTGCTCGCGACCCGATGAACATGGGCATCGACGCGTTCTTCCTTATCAACCGTGCCAAAGACTGGCCGACTTTCAAGAACGCTCTGAAGGCATACACCGGCCCAACACAGAACTTTGTTTACGCTGATATCAAGGGCAATATTGGCTGGTACGCTGCCGGCCGGATCCCGATCCGCAAGACCGGTGACGGCTCTTTACCCTATGACGGTTCGACGACGGATGGAGATTGGCTGGGCAACATTCCGTTTGAAGAATTGCCGCACCTTTACAATCCGCCCGACGGTTTTATAGTCACTGCGAACCAGCGAATAGCCGGCACGGATTACAAATATCCGCAGATGACTCGCGTTTACGGCTCGGCGCGTGCACGCCGGATATACGACCTTCTTTCTAAGAACAAAAAGGTCACGATGGACGATTCGCGCGACATTCAGCATGACGTTTACAACTGGCCGCTCGCTGCTTTTGCAAAGACTCTGGTCGCCGAAGGTACGATCTCTGCTGAATCTCTTTCAGTTTTGAAAGACTGGGACGGCAAGATGACTCCTGACAGCCGCGGCGCAGTTCTCGCAAATGAGATCAACACCTGTGTCGTCAATAAAATGGCTGAAGACAACAAACCGGTACCTGCGTTTTTAATTCGCCCGCGTGTTTTCGATCTGGCCATTCGTGAAAAGCTTCCGCGTTGGCTTCCGGCGGGATTTAAAAACTATGGAGAGTTTTACAAGGCTTGTGATGGAATTGTTCGCAGCGATCTCGCGGCCTCGAAAACATACGGTAGCGATCCGTCTGGCTGGGTTTGGGGCAAATCGTTCACTTCGCGATTTCCGCATCCGCTTGCTGCGGTTCCGCTCATTGGCGGGCAGTTTTCAACGCCCAATGTCGGCATTTCGGGCAGCAATAATACGCCGAACGTCGGTTCCGGCGTCTCAATGCGACTAATCACCAGCCCCGGCAACTGGGACGCAACCCGCCACGTGATCCCAATGGGCCAAAGCGGCAACCCAAGATCACCCCACTTCAAAGACCAATTCGAATTATGGCGAACAGGCAACCCGGCGATCTTTCCATTCACCAAATCAGCGGTTGAAAAAGCTGCGACCGAGATCGTCGTGATGACGCCAAAATAGCTGTCTGGATTTATTGACTCGTAAGAACGCAACATTATGAATATTCGCACCAATATTTTGACGATCTTCGTTTTGTTATTTCTCACGGCAGCGGGCTTGGGGCAGGCGACGCCTCAGCGGACGCCGACGGCGGCGGAGCTGGCGGCTCTTAAGGCTGAGAATGCGCGTATCGAGACGCAGAATGCGGGGATGGCTAGGGCTTTGGCTGATGGGAATGCGGCGTTTGCGGCGAAGAATTTTGCCGGTGCGATCGCGATATTCGATGTGGCGATAAAGGATTATCCCGGTCATCCGGCGCTTGCTGCGCTTGCGACAAACGCTTCTGTCGCTCGTCGTTTAGAGGCGGTCGAGCATTACAACGCGTCGGTCAAGGCCCCGGCGGGAACGGTTCGCGAAGCGGAGTTGCAGCTCTTTCGCGAAGGCGTTGCCGACGCCGACAAACGTGCCAGAGCGGCGGTCGAACTCGCCAGAGATGCCGATAAGAATCCGCGTTTGGCTGGCGACAAAACGCACGATCAAATGCAAAAAGCGTTGCTCGCACGAGTCGATGCCGCTTCGCTGATCGCTCGATTTGTGGCGCGATCGGTGTCCGAAGAGACGCATCAGATATTTTTGCAGTATCTGTCGTACCAAAAAAATCCAGTCGAGGTCCGCACGGCTTGGCTAAAGCTCGCGAGATTGTATTCCGATACCGGCGAGTTTCAAAAGGCCGTCGCGATCTACGACCACATGCTCCGCGAAGCCCCCGATAATACCGAGGCACTATATTACGCCGGCTTCTCGCTCGTCAGCCTTGCCGAAAGGCCCGGCCTCGTCATCGCCGCTGCTCACCTAAAGAAATTTCTCGCCCTCGCACCGGCAACTGACCCAAACCGAAAAGACGCGCAGGACCTACTCGACTACCTAAGCTCCGAAGGCATCGTGCCTAAATAGCATTAGCAGCCCGCCGAAACTTTACCATCGTCAGAAAATCAGGATCGTCCTTTAAGCAGATCAACTGCGACGGCTTTATCTTTAGACTCCACCGCTTCGAAATGTCCCTCACCGGCAACTGCACCGGCTGCCGCAGAACCTTCTTTCCCGTCTTTTTCTTTCTTAGATACAGGCATGTTTTAATAGTTCCTATGTGCACCTAAACTACTAACGAATGCAAAAATAATGGGTTTAACGAAGAAACAATATATCGAACTTCACAGTCACTTTTTCGAACTTAGAGGTGAGCAGGGACGGGATTTGTGCGAAATTCTCGATTACGACGAGTACGAAGATATCACAACAGGTCAATTCGCCGGCCCGTATATGCGCGTTGTGTCAGACGCCCAAGCCGGCGTCAACGAGCTACTAAACTGGATAAATCATTTCGCAAGGACAATCAGCGACATCGAGGCGTGGACTCAAGTGCTTAATGAGATTCGCGACAAAGATGAACGTTTCTCCACGCTGTTTGAAGTTGTTTCACCTGTGGCGTTCATGACGATGAGTTTTCCGGCGGCGATTCGGGGTAAGCTGGTGTTCACGTCAGCGAGAGCGATCAGAGACTTGTTCAATCTAAAGAAATCGAAGGGGAAGGTGATATTTGATCACGAGCTTTCTGAAAAACGATTAAGTCAGCTAGCTCTGGAGGTACCCGAGCCATCGATAAAGGACCCGTTGGGTCGATTCATAAGCAAACTAGAACAGATCGACGGCGACGAATTCCGACAGGTCACCATGAACTATCGGAACCGGGCAAATCATCAAAT
Source organism: Chloracidobacterium sp. (assembly GCA_016711345.1). Taxonomy (NCBI): domain Bacteria; kingdom Pseudomonadati; phylum Acidobacteriota; class Blastocatellia; order Chloracidobacteriales; family Chloracidobacteriaceae; genus Chloracidobacterium; species Chloracidobacterium sp. The sequence goes on along the minus strand of JADJTD010000001.1, from coordinate 3,724,753 downwards.
CGCTCCAAATATTGAGTATGGTGAAAGACTTGTATTCGCGCCGTTGTCCGGTAAGGGTTTCGAAGGTTTCTCATTTGGCGTTGAACACGCAATCCGGCTTTGCGATTTGATTGAGCCTCTGAAGCAGCAGCATAGCGAATGCTGCCTCGTATACAAGGCGTTCTGGGATGTCGTTATTGCGATAAATCGCTGGACACGAATGAATTAGTTCTGCTTCAAAGAAAGCCACAGATCTCTAAGCATGGACCAGTATTCCTCATGCTTTTCGACACTGTATATAAATGGGGCCGTATCGAGGTAAACTAGTGAGGAAGGCGGAAAGGTTAGTTGTCCCATGAATCCCGCTCCGATTGCAGGTGTTTATCGACCGAGTCTGTATCTTTGAAAACTGCTTCGCTGGGAAGGCTTTCGAGTAATTCCAAAGCCGAACGATGGCCATTCGTACCCGGCACATCTTCGCGGGCATGTTCCATGATTATCTCCGCAAGCCGAATCCTGTCGTCAGGAGGCAGTGGCAAAACGGTTTGCTGATATATCGTCTCAATACTTGGCATATCACGGGAATTCTATCACTATTTCTCTATTTTTGAAATGACTTTGTAAATTCTAATTATGTGTCGATTGAGGTCGGAAAGTTACGTCAAATCGAGAAAGTTGCGTCATATCGAGAAAGTTGGTCTTCCAATTTGTCTCGAAATGCGCTAGGTTGAGTCGGGAACTGCTGTATGGCGATTCGGGATCTTTGAAAATATGTCCGTCATACTTCAGTTTGACGGCTCGGCAAACAAACTGAAGTTTGTTGGACATCTCTGCAATCCTTTTGCGAAAAAAAACACTGGGACAGTGGGACACTTGGGACAGGCAAGCAAAAATGGACCAACTCTCTTAACTGCAATAGTTAGCCGCTGCGCAGTGCGGAAGGCGGTATGAATAAGTATGAAATATTCATACTTATTCATACAAATTGTTAAAGATCATGCAGTTTTTCGGATTGGGAGGCTCATTGTTTCGCCCTTACTGACGCGAGGGCTTTTGCATCTGGGAATCAAGGAAATCGCTGAGGATGATCGCGGCGGCTTCGCTGTCGACTAGTTTGCGTGTTTCATCAAGGGTTTTGCCTTGTTCCCAGAGGCGGGATTTTGCTTCGTAGGATGTGACGCGTTCGTCTTGGAGAAAGACGGGAATTTCGAGCGAGAGTGAGAAGTTTTTGGCCATTCGGCGGGCTTCGGCGGACATTTCACTTTCGGTGCCGTCCGATTCGAGTGGCAAACCTATCACGAGGGCTTTGGCATCAAATTCGGAGACGAGATCTTTGATATGCAAGAGCAGCTTTTTCCAGCTTTTGCGTTCAATAACGGCGAGCGGACGCGTGGTGATACGCATTTCGTCGCAGACGGCAACGCCGCAGCGTTTTGTGCCGGGATCGATGGCCAGAATTCGACCAGTTGCAGGAACCGGAAAAAGCTCTGCAAGTCCGTCGTCATTAGTTGTTTTATTTTGTTGCACTTGTTATTGGCGTTAAGGGATAATTGGTCTTTCGGGCAGAAACGCGACAGTTATGGAGCGTGCCCATTCAAAGTCGGCACGCTCGTTAACACTCGCGTTTCTGCCGATTAGAACAAATTGTTATTCGAACACGTAATAGACACGGTTTAGGATTATCATACGAGGTTATTATATGTCATTTCGCGGTAAGGTTTGGATCCTGGTCATTTCCGGCGTAATTGCCGTCTATGCGGTCATTGGCGGAATGCCGTTTGTCGGCTCCATTCTTACGACATCGGCACAGCAGCCTGCTAATGATTCGGCCGCTCAACTTCGAATTGTCGAATCCGTCCTGAATCATATCCAAAACGATTACGTCGATGAGCCTAATATGGAGAAGGTAAGGCTCGGAGCACTTCGCGGCCTGGCTGGCGGACTTGATCCGTACTCATCATTTTTGACTTCCGATCAGGTAAAGGCCTATGAAGCCAGCAAGACCTCAAACAAGGTCGGCATCGGCGCCGAATTTTCTCAGATCTCCGGCTTTGTGTATGTAATTTCGTCGATCAAAGGCTCACCTGCCGAAAAGGCCGGTATCAAGGGCGGCGATTTTATCGAATACATAGATAACAAAGCAACACGTGACATTTCGCTTTATGACGCACGCCAGTTGATCAACGGAGACGCGGGAACAACTGTTGCCTTGCGTGTTCTCCGTGCCGGTGAAAAACCACAGACGATCAAGATCGTTCGCGGCACATACAAAATTCCCGTCGCCGAATCGCGTATCGAAGCAGGCAAGATCGGCGTTATTAAGGTTTACAGCCTCGAGGAAGGCGAAGGTAACGACATTCGTTCACAGGTGTCGAGCCTGATGAAGCAAGGCGTCCAGAAGATCGTTCTCGACCTTCGCGGCGTTTCCGCCGGAACCCTTGCCGAAGGCGTTTCTGTCGCAAATCTTTTCATCAAGGACGGCGACATCGCCAAAGTGATCGGACGTGAGAACAAAGTGCAGACTGCTTACACTGCTGAGTTTGCGAAAGCTTTGTTTGATGGAAATCTTGCGGTCCTGGTCGATATTGGAACGGCCGGAGCTGCTGAAGTTGTTGCGGCAGCAATCCTCGAACGCAAACGCGGCGAGGTCATCGGTGAACGCAGTTTTGGTTCAGGCACTGAACAGAAGCTGTTTCCGCTTTCGAGCGGCGGCGGCTATCTTTTGACAGTTGCGAAGTGGGCAGGCCCAAGCGGAACACCATTGCTCGGCGAAGAACGTCCAACGACAGGCGTCAAGCCATCCATCGAGGTCAAACGTGCCGACACGCCCGAACCGCTCGACGTTGACAGCCTGACAGAACAACAGGACGGTCCAAATCCGCAGCCGAGTGCAACGCCTAAACCCGCTCAAACTAAAGTTGTAGAAGATATTCAACTCAAAAAGGCCCTCGAGGTGCTGCAGGACAAACCGGCGGCAGCGAAATCCGCAACCGCCAACTAATTTAGTTCACACGCTCAAAAAAGCCGGGCCTCTGTGTCCGGCTTTTTCTGTTGTTATGACGGCACAAGACTGTTAGAATCAGTTTTCAATGGCATCAATGATCTCAGGGACAGATACTGTCTTTTCGATACGGCCGCTTGATGAAAGCGACTTGGGCGAATGGCTGCGTCTGAGAATGATGCTTTGGGACGAATCAGATGAGGACGACCACAAGGACGAAATGGTCGATATCATCGAACACGCAGATTCGCAGTTGGTCGTTGTTGCCGACACCGGCGACGGACACTTAGCGGGATTTCTCGAGGCAAGCATCCGCGCACATGTCGAGGATTGCGATACGGAAAATGTCGGTTATCTCGAAGGCTGGTATGTCGAAGAAAGTTCACGGCAATTAGGCATCGGCGGCAGGCTTGTTGAATATGCCGAAAAATGGGCTCGGCAAAAAGGCTGTACGGAGATGGCCTCTGATGCAGAAGTCGATAACACCGTGAGCCTGGAGGCACATTTGCGATTGGGCTACGCCGAAACTTCGCGCCTCGTACACCTCAGAAAAGAGCTTTAAGTGAGATCTATTCGAAACAATAGTTTAAGAATGTTGGCTCTCGCATTTTGCGCGTTCTGCTTTTGCTTTACCGTTACCGCACAATCAAACGATCAGAATTTTCCAACCGCGATAACCACAAATGAGATCGACGGAGTGATAAAAGTTCGCGACATTGGCGACTCGCGTTTGACATCGTATTTTTATTCCTTCGACGGCGTGCAAGGCGATATTTTTATCAATGTAGTCACAAAGAACTTTACCGGTGATATTGATGTATTTTCGGTAGATGGATTGCGGCCGCTGACGAAGATGGTGATCTATTCAGACGGCGGCGTAAGTGAGACAGGAAGGCTCGTTTACCTGCGAAAGCCGGAAAGGTTATTACTTCGCGTCGAAGGCCGTTCACCAAATGATGATCCGGCGACCTTTAAGATCAAATTTGCCGGAAGCTTTGTCGCTTTGTCTGGCCAGAAATCGCAAGATGCTCCGACTATCAAAGGTGCCGAGGTCAATGCGGAATCAGGTGTTCGCGTTAATTCTGTTGGAACGATAATTGAGGTCATTCCGAAACCTCAGCCATCTGCAAAACCAACTCCTGACGCTAAGGAAGCCATAGCAGCCGTCGAGAAAAGAAAACCGGAACCAGTTAAAAAGCCTTCGCCGCCAGCAACGGTGAAAAAGGAAAGCAAAGAGAATGTCGCTGTAGCCAAGGTGGTTGAGAAAAAACCGGCACCGCCAAAAGCGCCGCCCGCAGAAATTGACAAAAAAAATCCGCCTCCGGCGAGTAAACCAGCAAAGAAAGCTAGTGGCTCTGAAGTGAAGACTGTTTTTGGAAAGAACACAAAGCCAAAGGCAACGCCTAAAGCAGAAAAGCCACCGGCACCAACACCATCTGATCCGATGGCAAGCATTCGACTTGTCGTCCAGCTAAAAGACGGTAAGGTTATCGAACGCCCGATGAGCGAGATCACCACATTTAGAGTCGATAATGGCGTTTTGACCGTTATCGCTAAAGACGGAAAGACGGTCAGATATTCGATGTTAGAAGTCGCAAAGGTAACGATCGAATAATTTCGTTACGCGTAGCTATGCAGTCCCGGAAGCAAATAGCTGACGCCGAGATAAGTAAATATCACCAGCAGAAACCCTATGATCGCAAAATAAGCCGAGCTACGACCTTTCCAACCGCGTGCGATTCGCGTATGCAGAAAAGCAGCATAGGTCAGCCAAGCAACTAGTGCTCCTGTCTCTTTTGAATCAAATCCCCACGGACGTCCCCATGATTCGTTTGCCCATATGGCGCCGGTAATAAGCAGCATTGCCAGACCGGCGAAGGCGAGACATGCTGTTTTGTACATCAGGCTGTCGAGTGACTCGAGACTCGGCAGACGCTCACGCAGTTTTTCTGTGCGGAAACTAAAGAAAATAACAAATAGAGTCGCGACCAACGCCGTAATTAGGGCTGAAAATTCAACAGGGTTCGCATTCAGGCTCGTAAACATCTGGCTGCCGTTATTTTGAACAAAGGCACGTCCCATTTGTTCATATTGCTGCGGCGTAATTTGAGATCTTTCCTGCGGACTCATGTCCTGCTTTTCTGCCATCGCTCTCGCTGCGACCATATATTGGGCGGGATCATCCTTTAACTGAGCCTGTAACCGCTCGTACGTATTGCTGTTGTTTTTAATGCCATAAGCCAGAAATGCGATCGACACAATCTGAGCTAAAAACCCTAACTTGAGTAAATAATGGCCGAGCGTTTTTGCCTGCTCATTGTTCTTGTAAAGATAGAGCATGAAAGCGATGATCGAACCCACTAAGAACAAGCCGGCAACCACCAACGTCGGTCCGGCAAATGGGATCTCCAGACGGAACGGTGATGCGAATGGCCTTCCTTCGCCGGTTGGAACAAAAAGCCCGGCTCGGTAAACGAATTCAGTAAAGACGGAAAACTTGCTGATGGTCGCAAAAACCGCCAGAGCAAATATGCTCGACCATATAGCCATCGCCTCGACCTTGACGCCGTCCTTGAGCAGATACATTACAGCCACGCCAAAACAAACGAGAGCGACGCCATAGCTCAAACTTGCGTCGCCGACATGGATCGGCCTCCAATACGAATCAAGGACCGGCGGCAAATTAATAAACTGGTCGCCAATAAAACGAGCGAGCGTCAATATCAACGCGGCGATCGGTAGCGTGAATGCCGCCAAGATGCGGAAATTCTTGCGATGTGCGAATAGAAGTGTTGTGAAACCTGCGCCGAAAGCAAAAGCGAGACTTAAATCATAAAGATTCGCAAACGGAATATAGCGAAAGACCCATGGCGTTTCCATGTTTCCGCTGGCACGCATTATCGCGATCTCGTGATCGTACGCAGCGACCCAGCGGATCAGCCAACTCGATAGATTAAAAAAGACGCCAAGAGCACCCGAGCCAAAACCGATCTTCTCAGCCATCGTTGACGGAGCGTAAAGGTTTGTCAATTGAAAAAGCGCCGCGAGAATGTAGCACGCGAGTGCGAGCATCATTAACGCACCATCTGAGATAAACCTCTCTCCGATCTGCATTCGAAGCCCGAGCATCAGAAATGCTCCTGCGATCACAAGGATCACCGGCACATACGAACGCCATCCGCTCTGTTTTTCTAATCTATCAAGCTCTTCCATTTCGTTATCCCCTTAGCCTTTACTTACACTGTCGGCAAGGCTCTTAAATTTATCCTCAAATGCGATCTCGTTACGGTTAACATCACCAGCTAAAACAATCTCGATCTTGCCGTCTTCTTCCTTTGCAATTTGAGCCCATACGCGTTTGTGAGAGAAAAAGAATACGAACATCAACGCTCCGATCAATCCGAAGCCTCCTACGTACCACGCAATGATCGATGCATTGTACGGATCGTATTTGATCGCAAGTACATGAGCCATCGGCGATTTTTCAAATTCCGCAAGTCTCCATTTATAACCTGCTTTTGGTGCCCCAACAGGAATATTATCCGCCAATTTTTGAGCGAACGCGAATACGCGTATCTTCTCGCCATCAGGTGGCGTGACATTAAGAACAGCAACCGGATTGTTATAGTCACCGCTTCGTGTGTCAGGTTGTCCATCCGGACCAAAGGTAAAGTCCGGTTCAAAATCGGTAAAATCAACTTTCGTTCCGTCCGGCAAAGTCGTCGAGCCGTTCCTTTCGATATTTGCTTTGATCGGAACGCCGCCGTTTTGCGGAGTTAGGTCGAGCGTTATTGTTCTTGCATGCCCGATAGGAATTGTTTGGGCCTGAAAAAAACGATACCCGCGATAGAACAGCGGCTTATTGAGGCTCGCTTCTTCAACACTCACTCCGTATTGTGGATCATCGATCTTAAGTTCAGTCCGCCAGTCCAGCGTATTGGATACATCGATCCCGCCTTTTTCATCGATGAGCCTCTGCTGAATATCAGTGCATTCCATCGAGAACGGCAGTTGAACATTAAACCGCTCTCTCTTGTCGAGATCGAATTTGATCAGCTGAATGGAATCGGTTTTAGATCCTGGTATCATACGGACGTCAGCATCAAAACTGGTTACCAGGAATACAAAGTGCCCCAAAAAAAGCGTGAGCAAAGCGACGTGAACTATATATGCCCCGAGCCGATTAGTCTTTCCCGATTCGCCGAAGACAACAATAGTTTTTTTTCTGTTGACCACTGAAAAATCTTTTCTGCCATCTGCTCCGATACCATACTCCATTATTTCGGTTTCGGTGACCGTGGATTCTAAGCCATTTGACTTAAAGATCTCTTTAATCTTTTCCGCGGCGTCGGACTCGCTCACTTCATCACGTTCGATGATCGTGTTTGATCGAAGGCCAAGAAGCCAGTCGCGGGTCGCAGTCAATTTGGGGTCAACAATGTAAGCCCATGCAGACGGGAAATGGTCTATTGAGGCAAGAACAATATTGAGAGAAAGAGTAAGTAATAGTAACTTGAAGTACCAGCTATAGTAGATATCAAATAGTCCAAGTGCGGCAAATACAGTTTTTTCAGCCGGTGTCAGCGACGCGTAATAGGCGTCAAAACCATCGACGTTCTGCTGCATTATCAGCATTCCTGCCATCGCTAGAACGACGAGCATGCACAACTGAATAACGCCGACGCGCACAGAACTCACAAAATCCAATATCCGATTCAGCACAGGCGCCTGCTTTCGCTGTGTAGCAGTGGGCGGATTAAGGGTTTCTTCAGCAGTCGACATCTATATCAGAAAGAATAACTTAGGCGTTGTCGTTTGTCATTCTCAATAAAATAAGTTCCGCTTGTCCACGAAGCCAAATTGGATTATAGGCATGGAATTTTGAAATCCTTTTATAAGACGGTATTCTTGATGGGAAAGTTTCTGCCATACTTCATTTTTTATAAATGGACACGATCACTGCTAACATTGACGAAAGAGATTTGGGAATGCGCGAGAAGATCCCGGCATATATTGAACTCACCAAACCTCGCATTGCAATAATGTTGGTGTTGACCTCGGCTGCGGGATTTTACCTTGGCACCAAAGGGAATTTTGACACTGTTCTATTTGCCAATTCGCTTATCGCGATATTGCTGCTTGCTTTCGGCGTCGCAACTCTCAATCAGGTTTGGGAGCATTCGACAGATTCGTTGATGGACCGCACATCAGCCAGACCGATCCCAACCGGTCGAGTCACAACTACCGAAGCTGTTATTTTCGGTCTCGTCCAATGCATCGTCGCCGAAGCCTATTTGTTTTTTGCCGTGAATGCTCTGACCGCTCTTCTTGGATTGATCGTCATCGTCGGCTACGTTCTGGTTTATACGCCTCTAAAGACACGGACTTCGGTCTCTACAGCTATTGGAGCGATTCCAGGTGCTCTACCGCCGCTAATGGGCTGGACGGCGGCCGCAAACGAGATTTCTATCGGAGCATGGGCGCTGTTCGCAACTCAGTTTCTTTGGCAGTTTCCACATTTTCTGGCGATTGCCTGGATGTATCGCGACCAATACGCGAAAGCAGGAATTCTGATGCTGCCTGTCGTAGAACCTTCTGGCAAGCTCACCGGACGTCAGATCGTTTTATTTTCTTTAATGCTCATTCCGGTAAGCATGGCGCCGTTTTTCTTTGATAAGGCCGGATTGGTCTTTCTTGTCGGAGCGAGCATTCTGGGCATTTGGTTCTTTGTGGCAAGTGTCAGGGCGGTCCTTTCCAAAACAAACGAAAGGGCAAAGGGCTTGCTCCTTGTTTCGGTGATTTATTTGCCGCTGCTTTTCTTGCTGATGGTCGCCGATAAACGCTAGGTATATGGAAGTCGGTACCGCCGAAATAATCAACGATATCGAGGAGCCAAAAAAGCGCCGTACAGGTTTGTCAGGCGGTCCGAGTTTTGGTTCTGGAGGTGGAAATAATGGAGGTGGCGGCGACAATTCAAGTGACGACGCTCCGAACGATACGCTTCCTTTCAACTCCCAAAAGCCCCGCATACTCACATTTTTCCTTCTGCTTGCGATCTTAATGACCTTTGGCGGGCTGATCGCCGCATATGTTGTAATCGCTACGAATAATGTCGCCGAATGGCGGCCATTTGATCTGCCGATACAGGTTTGGATCAGCACCGTAATTATCTTGCTAAGCAGCGCAACCTACCATCTTGGAAAGGTCGCCATTGATCGCAATAACCAGAAGGTTGCAAAAAATTGGCTGATTGCGACAACCGCACTAGGAGCCGCATTTATCTCCTCTCAAATAATGGCATGGCTCGTGCTAACCAATCGCGGCTTGTACATGGGCGGAAATCCTTACGCAGGTTTTTTCTACATCTTAACGGCGGTTCATGTTGTTCATGTGATCGGCGGAATAATTGCACTTGGGTCGATACTTCTAAATTCTTGGCTCCCGACAAGCAACGAGCAAGCGTTAATAAAACGGAAGGCTCTCGCTCAGGTAGTAGGCTGGTATTGGCATTTTATGGGTGGTCTTTGGTTGGTGTTGTTTGTTTTGCTTGGATTTTGGAAATAGCTATTATTCTTTTGCGGCCTTTGCGGGTTGTGTAAAACTTAATGGACCTGCTGCAAATCTTTCCGCACCTTAACGCGTCGCTGAACGCCCTCAGCGGCGTGTTTTTGGTGTCGGGTTTTTATTTCATAATGAAACGCCGCATAGCGCAGCATCGCTTCTGCATGCTCACCGCAAGTTCTATTTCGGCATTGTTTCTGGTTTCTTATCTGCTTCATCACGCTTTACGAACCTATTATTTTGGCCTCGGCCCGACGAAATTCACGGGCGAGGGCCTCATTCGACCGATCTATTTCACCATTCTGACCTCGCACACAATTTTAGCCGTCATCGTCGCACCATTTGTCGTTCTGACGCTGCATCGAGCCCTTAAAGGTCGCTACGATTCGCACAGAAAGATCGCAAGGCTCGTTTTCCCGGCATGGTTGTATGTTTCTGTTACCGGTGTGATCGTGTATCTCCTTTTGTATCAACTATATCCGGCCAGGTAAGGCACAGGTCTGCATGTAAGAATGGGCGATCCTTTGAACACTAGAATGAAAATTGATACTAACTGGCGCATTTTTTGCGAAATTTTGTTAATTTACTTAAAAAAATCTTGAAATCGAAAACGATTGTTGCTATTATTCAATTGTTGACAAGTTGATCACCGAAGCCGTTCTCATAAGAAAACGACGCGGGGGAACCAAATTTTAGCGATTTATTGCTAAACGGGGCGAAGCGTCTTGCCAAAAGGACGCGGGGATAATCTTTCGTTCCTAGCCCGGCAGCTAACCTCGTAGGTGTGGCAAAGAAGTAACAAAAAAAGATTTAGCCGAAAGGCAAAGATTTTGGATGTGCTTCCAGAGCTTACTAACTTTCAACATCGGAAGCAGACATCCGGTCTTCTCAAAGGGGAAAAAGCCGCTGAGCAATCAGCGGCTTTTTTTGTGTCCAGCCAGCTTTTTCCCAAGCCAGCGATCCGGTAAGGGCATTCATTTGCAAGCCGCATCTTAGTAAGGGCTATAGGCTCAACACCGAATGTTCCGCCCTATATAACACGCAACCTAAGAAAATCTAAAAGAGTTCGATCCTTCCGTCAGCTACTACAACTCTCGACTCACCCTCGTTGAACATTATCCGCTCAAAAGAAAGCGGCGAAACCGAACCCGGTGCTCCAACGGAAGAAAATCTCAAATTCAACAACACGCCGTCGGCGTCTATCGGATAAGCTCCATAAACAGCTACTCTAAGCAGGCCTGGCTCAGTCGCATTCGTCACCACCGAAAGCCCGCGACTAGTTGTTCGGGTCACATCGACCGGATCAACCAAAGGCTGTATCACTGAAGGGGCATATCTGAGTTCAAACTCATATGAGATCACGCCCTTGTTCGCAATGCCCTGAATATTAACCGGAACGACAATTTCTTTTTCTGCCGTCGTATAATTACCAACTTCCACTTCCAACTGCTTACTGTCTTCCGCCTCCCGTCCACTGCCTTCTGCTCCTGCAGTTTTCCTACTGTATGCGGGCCTAGCACCCGTATTATTCCAGTTTCCTGACACCTCGCCCATAAGTAGCCCGACGTAGTCCTCAGCCGTAATGTCAGTGGTTATCGACGCATAAAACTTGCTCACGGGAATAAACTTCCATGTTCCGGCTATTCCAACTGGCGAGCTTGAAACAGTAAAATTCGCGATCTCCGCCGCATCGAACGAAGAGACACCTCCGTTGTTGCTGACATCAGCGGAGAGAAACGCATTGCCGGTCAAAAGGCTGATACCGCTAACATGCTGGGCGACCCTTGCCGCGTCGAATGAGTTGATTGCATTATTCTGTCCTCCAGTCTTGGTAGGTGTGATGGTGTAAGAACCCGCTCCAAATCCGCTCAGCGAATACTGTCCGGCAGTCGCTCCTGGCCCAGCGGTTGTCGTGGCAACTATTGGCGAACCTACACCCGTTATCGTAACGTTTGAAATATATTTCGGCGGGACAGCCGCATTACCATAGGTTACCGTCCCGCTGATCACGGATGGTGTCGAATCAACGGTAAACGCGTAACTATCAGATCCAATATTACCTGCGGCGTCGATGCCGCGGACCTCCAAAATGTGGGGGCCATCTGCCAAAGGAACTGCAGCCGTAAACGGCGAAGTGCATGGGACGAACGAATCGCTATTAAAGCGGCAGAGTATCGCTGCGGCGCCTCCGGTCACTGAGAAAAATAAGGTCGGCGTTGCATCGTTCGTAACGCTTGGGTTGGCTGGTTCACCCGGTATCGAGACAAGAGGGGCTATAGTATCGCGAGTCGTTATTACGGCGTTCGAAGAAACGGTTCTCACTGCCAGATGGGAAAACTGAACTTGTGACCTATTTGTATATGGCCCATCACTGGTCACGGTCACGCTAAAACTAACTGAACCGCCCGCTCCCGACGCCAACGGCGGCAGGTTCCATGTCAGTATGCCGCCTGAGTTTGTAGTTGGAGCAGGTGCTCCCGAACCTGCAAGATATGTCGCCCCGGCTGGAAGCGTGTCAATGATCCTGAGGTTCTCGACAGGCCTCGGGCCGGGATTCGAGTAATTGATCGTGTAGGCGATCGTGTTGGTGTTTGTGAATGCAGGCGCCGATTTCGTGATGGCTACATCTGCTTGGCCGGCATCAGTCGCGATGCCCGATTCAAAGATCGAGTTCAGAAACAGCCGTACACCATTTGTCTGAGGGTTCGTACTTATGGGCAGATCCAGAGTGTAGTCATGTCCTCCCAAATAAGTTACTGTACCTTTATTTATATCGCCATCGACCTTGCCCGACAGCATCACTATACGTTGGATCAACGTAGATGCGCTGTTATTGATCAAGGTCGTTACTCCCGAATGAAAAGTCGATCCTCCGGCGAGTCCTATCGAGTCAACGCTCCCACTATCGGCTTCGAACGAACCTGAGATCTGAGCAAGAGGATCGGATGGAGATCGTATGGCCGAAGTTGTGGGTGCGGATCCATCGTCGGCTATCCCGGATGTTGAAAGAAAAAATCCATTTATATCGTTCTCGAACACTCTCGCTGCTTCGCATTGCATGAAAGCGTGAGCTAAGACGTTGCCGCTGAGCCACGAACGTGTCTCTTGCACGACCTCGGCCGTGTTTGCCGTAGTTATATAGTGCATCGATGCCATGAAGCCAAATCGTGCCAGACCTCCGGGAGTGTGAAAGAGCACACCGTCGGCATCATTGCTCGTAGATGGTCCCTGAATATCTGCCTCGGTAAGGATATCCGGCGAGGTCGAACTCCAGATTGTACCCGTAGCATCAGGAATGCCGGCGGCGTTCAGGTCACTAAATGCGATCTGTTCATTGCCGTCCTTAAGGATGGCTATCCGTGGTGCTCTGATCAGCAAACGGGCAACTTCCGGCATGAACGAGCCTGACGTGAGACGGTGCACTTCGGTGTTGTCGCCCGCAACCGCTTGCCAGGAAGATATTATCGGCAGGGCCGCTGCGGCATCTGACGCATCGATGACGAAAGGGCCGCCAGCATATGAACGCGGAACCGTTACGATCGCTCCGGTTCGCACATCCTGGAGTGAGCCTGAACTAATAACAAAGTCGTTGCCATTTGTGACTTTTAACGGGTCGATCACCCAGTGTACGGGAACATTGCTTTTCAGAAGCGTGTAAACGAGGCCGTAAGCGCGCAGCATTCCGTTGTTCTGCCCATTCGCACCTGTATCCATCGGGATAATAAGGCTGTTAGCAGAAAACAAAACCGGCGGCTTAGCCGCCACAGAAGATCTTTCTTCAGCACGAATGGCAAGAACGTCAGCGAATAGTTCGTTCTTTCCAATGACAAAAAAAACACTCAATGCGACAAGAAAAGTTGCGAATTTCAAAGAACCTCGGCAATCTGGCATAAAATATAACCTCTACTCAAAACGTAAACTGTTTTACTGCGTTTCTGAGCATTATATGCCTTTTTGCTTTTAAGTCAACGCGAATTACGATATCGAAATAACCCGGGAACCTCTGTCCTATTTAAAAAATATTACATCTTATCAGAACTTGGTGTTTCAATTTCCTCCAAATGCGGTGATCAAGAAAGAAACCGGCTAAGTGGATATTCAAAAAGAGAATTGGCATCGCAAAATGGACCTAGCTTCTAACGAACTAATACCATTTTGCTCATCGTGACGCGCTTTAGAGGCACTTTTTCATCCTTATCAATCAAGACTTCAGTTGGGTTGGCTGTTTTGAAGATAAAGGTCTGAACTCGCTTTGAGACATCGATCTTTTCGGCTGTTTCACCCGAAGTCGTTTTTATGCTTATGTCGAGTGGAAGGCGAAAAACGGTGGGCGTTATTGGGTCGATCTTTTGAGTTTGAGTGATCGTGACAGCCAGCGTTTTTGTTCGCGGATTGTATGTTTGTCCGATCTTTAATTGCGGGACCCCTGCAGCGTAAACCCACTGGTCAAAGAACCACTTGAGATTTTGGCCTGATACTTCTTCCATCACTTTTTGAAGATCGGTCGATTCGACATTGGCAAATTTGTGGCGGTTCAGATACACATTGATAGCACGCCAAAATATGTCGGTGCCAACTTGCTCACGCAGCATATGCAGAACGACTCCGCCTTTGTTATATGTCACGGCGGGGTTATCAAATAAGGCGTCAGCATCGCCCGCACGCAGATTATAAAGAGCATGACGCTTTCTGCTCACTACATCATCGACGAGAAATACGGCCGCGTCAGTTCGCACCTTTCCAAGGTAACTGTCGCGCCCGACAGCCTTTTCAAGATATGCAGCTTCCATATAGGTTGCAAAACCTTCGTTCAGCCACAGCTCGGCCCAATTGCGGCAGGTCACAAGATCGCCAAACCACGAATGGGCCAACTCGTGCGAGACGAGGTCCGTAACGATGTCTTTTCCAAAATCAAAATCCGCGATAAAAATGTCAGTATCCGACATTGTTGTCGCCGTGATGTTTTCCATACCGCCAAATTTAAATTGGGAAACAACAGTTTGGTCATACTTGTTAAAAGGAAACGGAACGCCGGTCAGTTCCTCGAAAACGGCCAACATCTTCTTTGTGTCGCCGAACGCTTTTAATGCCGTGCCTTCTTTGCCCGGATAGACATAGAAACCTAGAGGCGTTTCTTTGTGACGATCCTCGATCTTTGTGTATTTCCCGATGACAAATGATACAAGATAAATCGAGTGAGGAACAGGCATCTTATAGTGCCATGTAACGGTTCCATTTTCATTCTCGATTTTGTCGAGAAGCTCACCATTGCCAATGACAGTTTCACCTTTTTCGGCAGTGATGTACTCCTCGGTCGTTGCCTTGTCGCTAGGGAAGTCGAACGACGGAAACCAATGTCGAGCTTCTTCCGCCTCGCCTTGTGTCCATACCTGTGATGAATGTTTTTCATCAGCGGCGACAAAATAAACGCCCTTCTTTGGCGAGGCAGTATATTTGAGACGGATCGAAATCAGGTCGTCAGGGCCGTAAGCTTTATCAAGTGTTATGGAGATCTTGTCGGAAACGACTTTGTATTGTAGATCGATACCGGAACTTTCAAGCTTTACCGAATCGAAAGCAAGGCTCACGGCATCCAGCTCGACCACTCGAAATCCTGCTGCCAGCGGTTTTAAGGAAACGGTTGTGTCACCGAAGACCTTCTTGTTTACACGGTCGAAACTCGCGCGGATCGTGTAGTGCTGAGCATCGAAAGTTTGCGGCCTATTGAAGTTAGGCCTTGGGCTTTGTCCAATGGCCGAAAAAGCCGCGACCATAATGATCGCGGCGAAAACAAAAGGAAACGAATGCTTAGTAGGTTTCATATTTGAATATTATGGCTTCAGATACTTAGCGAACCAAGCCGTCACGTTGTTATACCAAAACTCGGAATTCTGCGGCTTCAAGATCCAATGTCCTTCGTCCGGAAAAACAATAAGTTTCGATTCGACACCTTTTAGCTGCAACGTCGTGTAAAGCTGCAAACTCTGATCGACTGGAACGCGATAGTCGAGTTCCCCGGCCGTTACAAGTGTAGGTGTCGCAAAATTTCCCGCGTAACGATTTGGTGACCATTTTTCATATTGCGATCTGTTCTGCCATGGGTAGCCCTTAAATTCCCAATTCACAAACCAGAGTTCTTCGGTCGAGGTGGCCATGCTTTCAAGATTGTAAACGCCGGCATGCGAGACCAAAGCCTTGAATTTGAAACGCGGATCATTATTATGTCCGAGTATCCAATCAACCATGTATCCGCCATAACTTGCACCTGCTGCGCCAATACGCGATTTGTCGATGAATGGTTTTTTCGTGACATCGGCAACACCATTCATAATATCTACGTATGCCTTTCCGCCCCAATCACCAGATATTTCATTGACAAACTTCTGACCATAACCGGTCGAGCCGCGCGGATTGGGCATGAAGACGACATAACCTTGATTTGCAAAAACCTGTGCATTCCAACGATAACTCCAGCTATCGTTAAATGCGCTCTGCGGCCCTCCGTGAATAAGAACGATCAACGGATACTTCTTGGTCGGATCAAATCTTGACGGTTTTACAAGAAAGCCGTGAATGTTCTGCCCCAAAGCACCTTTCCAATTCATTTCCTCCGCTTTTTGCAGAGCAAATGATGCAAGCCCGGAAACGTTGGCCGTCGTAAGTTGAGCTAGGCCGCTGCCGTCAGCATTAACCTTCATGATCTCCGCCGGAGCTGCAAGTGAACTTGAAGCGAAGACGATCGTTGCTCCATCCGGTGAAATATTCAGGTTTGTGGCGAACACACCATCGACAATTTTCTTTACATGCGTCGCGATGCGAAGCTTAAAATTAGGCTCTACGGGAACACTGAAGATCGGTGCTCGACCGCTTTCGCCGGCCGTGAAATAGATCGTCTTGCTGTCAGATGACACGACCATTTCATCGACCTGCTGATCAAAGCCCTGCGTCAATTCGACGATCTCGCCATTCTGCGGATTGTAACGCATCAACCGCCAGCGGTCGGCTTCAAACGTGGCCGTCGCCTGCGAACGGAAGAGCAAATACTTACCGTCCGGCGTATATACCGGCGAAGCGTCGTAGCCATTCATACCAGCCGTAATATGTTTAGCTTGACCACCTGCAAGCGGCAGAATATAAATATCGCTGTTTGTGGAAGTTGCTTCAACCTTGTCAGGGTTTTTTAGATAAACAATGCTCGATCCGTCAGGAGAAAATGCATAATCGACTCCCGATGCCGCCGCATACGGAGGCGAGTCAAAATCGCCCGGCGTCACATCGCGAGCCGGACCACCCTTTGCTGAGACAACAAAAACATGTATCCGTTTGCGATCACGCCATTCGACCCAATGTTTGAAAAGCAGTCGTTCGGTTACATGTGCTTTGACTTTACTCTTTTCCGCTTTGTCATCTTCAATTTTGTTACAGTCGTCTGACGCACATTCAGGATAAACGTCAGACGTAAAAGCTATCCATTTACCGTCAGGCGACCAAACCGGTCCGCCGGCACCTGTTGAGATAGTCGTGACCTGCTTTTTATCATCGCCGTCTGATTGCATCATCCATATCTGTCCACCGAACGCGTAAGCGAGCCATTTGCTGTCGGGCGACCATCGGGGAGATGAACTCGAAGTTGAACCATTTGTGATCTGACGCTGTCTGCTGCCGTCGGTATTCATCGTCCAAATCTGATTGACGACTTTATTAGCGTCTTTATTAAGGATGCCGATCGTATATGCGATGGTTTTTCCATCCGGCGACAACTGCGGATCGCTAACTCGCTTTACACCGAGAAGGTCATTTACGTTAAAAGTTAGCTGAGCCGAAACTACAAAAGCCGCCAACACAACAAAACCAAAAATCGAAAATATGCGTTTCATAAGATGTTCCTCACCAATGTCCAATGTCCAATGTCCGATGGCCAAAGTCAAGAAGGAAGTTGTAACTTTGGGCTTTGGACGTTAGACTTTGAATTGTATCGTTATGTTAAATCGTCCTCCGCCATATTTTCCGCAAAATCAGCTTTCGCCTCCGGACGAAAAGCGTTATGCAAAGTTCAAACTTGTCATCGCCGCGTTGATCGTCGGCCTGCTTTTACTTTTAACAGGTGTCGGCTTTGCAATTTACTATCTTGTGGGTTGGCTTTTTTAGAAACTGGCGACTTATCCACAAGCACGTAAGTAAGGACGGTACATTCAACATGAGTGTACCGTCCTTACTTACGTGCTTGTGCACCTATTAGTTTGCCGGATTACCAATCTTTGAACCAGTTGACCTAGCTTTTTCACTTTGCATAGCGAGCTGTTTCGCTCGCGGCAACAAATCGATAGCCTTTAATAGCTGATCATCGTATTCATTAATAACCTGGAAAGAGGTTTGCGATCCATAGGCAGCAGTGATCAATTCAGATCTCAACGTGCGTTCAATAAATTCACGTTCGGCATCAGCTTGCGTTGCCGGCAGTTTATATTTATCAGCCGCATATTGCTTAAAGGCCTGAAACAAGTCGGAAGTGACTGGAAAATCCGAAGCTTTGATATCGTAATCATAATCGACCGGTTTCTCGATCTTGTAATTTTCAAAACCTTTGACCCGTCCATTAACAAGGTCGAGAGCGAAAGCGAATATCGGGCTCACTATCTTCTGTTCCGCGCGGTTTCTCTCAAAGGTTATCGTCTTTGGCTTGATAACCACGTCTGGATCTATACCGCCGCCACCGTAAACCTCACGGCCGGTATCTGTTTTACTAGCAACTCCTTTTGGTGAAGAGTCAGCGGCATCATCACGAAAACTGCCGCCATCGGTATAGTAGTTATAAAGATCGCCGTTTGAATAATCCCTTTGAATCACTCGTCCGGACGGCGTTTGGTATTTGGCGATAGTAAGCAGCAACATTGAATCATAGCCAATATCCCCAAAAGGATTCTGTACGAGTCCTTTGCCAAACGTATTTTCACCAACGATCAAAGCACGGTCATGATCCTGTAATGCTCCCGCAAGTATCTCAGATGCTGACGCGGTGCCGCGATTGACGAGCATAACGATCGGCGATCTGTCAGGCGAAGGATTGTCTGAACGGTAAGTCTCTGTAACCCCTTCGATCCGTCCCTTTTGCGTAAATACAGTTTGCCCTGAAGAAAGAAACACTCTCGCAATGTTATAAGCCTGTTGAACCAATCCGCCGCCGTTATCACGGAGATCGAGGACGAGCTGCCGCATACCTTGAGCCCTCAATGAGATCATTCCGTCGACAAACTCACGATAGATCGTTCTGGTAAACTGACCGCGCATCGCCATGTATCCGACGCCCGGCCGGATCATATAGGCTTCGCTGACCGCAGGCTGTGAAACCGCCCCGCGAGTGATCGCCACGGTTTCTTTTTCGCCCGTAGCCGCACGCTCGACCGTGAGATTGATCGTGGTTCCTTTCGTCCCTCTCAGGTACGACCGAACTTCGATAAAGGGCTTACCTAACATTGACTCATTTTTTATGTCAACCGTTTTCCCATCCGCGAGAACACGCTGACCGCTAAAAGAGACGATCCTGTCACCGTACTTCAGTCCGGCCATATTTGCAGGAGCTCCGGGAAAAGTAGCTTTAATATAGGTGGCAATGATCTTGCCATCAGGCGCGCTCAGGTCGCCGATGGTCGCGCCGATACCATAATATTCAGCATTTTGCTCCGTTCGAAACTGCTCGTTATCCTTCGCATCATAATAATTTGAATGCGGGTCGAGCGTGTGAAGCATAGTATCTATAGTCGTCTTAAATAGGTCGTTATATTTCAAATCCTTTCCGTCAACATGTCCGCTTTCAATTACCGTAAGAGCTTCGGCAATTTCTTTTCGAATAGTTTCCGGTGTAACGGGGTACGATGACTTACTTGTAGCAGGTTTAACAGTTCGGCTGGGCTCGATCTTTGCTGAGGTCGAAGTCTTTTGGGCAAAGCCCGACATCGTTAAAAACATCACCGCTATCAGGATCAATGACAGTCTAAAGGTTTGATTCACAACTAAGATTCTCCTGGATATACTGCGAAACAGGCGTTTTGCCTGTTAAAAAAGATTATCACTCATTTGAAGAAAAAGCGACGAAATTAGTTGTACATCAATACGTCAAAAGAATGAAACCGTTTCACTTTAATAACGTAAAGTATTGCGTTAAACTTACAACAACTTGCCATTACCTTTGACGGAGGAATCTAAAATGTTCAAACAAGTGCTTTCGGCCGCTGCGGTCGTTCTTTTTCTTGTAGTATGCTCGCAGGCTCAGACCAAGCTTTTGCGCTTTCCTGATATCTACGGCGACCGCGTCGTTTTCACTTACGGCGGCGACCTGTGGACAACCTCCGGCAGTGGAGGAACTGCAACACGCCTCACCGCTCATGCGGGCGTGGAAACCTATGCCAAATTCTCGCCCGATGGTAAATGGATCGCGTTTACGGGCCAGTACGACGGCGACGAGCAGGTCTATGTAATGCCATCCGGCGGCGGCGAGCCGAAACAACTGACATTCTATCCATCAAAGGGGCCATTAGCTCCGCGTTGGGGTCATGACAATCAGGTGCTTGGTTGGACAAAGGACGGCAAAGTTTTTTTCCGCAGCCAAAGAGATTCGTGGGCGTTGCCGATCGCAAAGCTATATACAGTTTCTCCGCAGGGCGGTCCGGCAGAAACTTTGCCGATGCCCGAAGCCGGTTCGGGAGATTTTTCGCCTGATGGGTCCAAGATGGTCTATTCGCCGAGATTTCGAGATTTTCGTCCCGAAAAACGTTACAGCGGCGGACAGGCAAATAAACTCTATACTTACGATCTGGCAACCAACGATGTCAAGCTCATCTCCGACAGCCCTCGAGCCTGCCGCGACGCGATGTGGATCGGCAGCACGATCTATTACAACTCTGATAAGGATGGCAAATTTAATCTTTACGCCTACGACACGGCAAGCGGCAAAACAACGCAGGTCACAAAGAACCGCGATTGGGACATTCGATGGCCGAGTTCCGATAACCAAAACCAGATCATTTACGAACGTGACGGTGAACTCGAACGAATGGATGTCGGTTCAAAAAAGACAACAAAACTGACGATCAATGTTCCCGACGACGGTGTCAATAAACGAAAACGTCAGGCTTCGGTTGGAAATCAGATAGGCAATTATGGCTTGAGCCCAAAAGGCGAACGTGCATTGTTCTCCGCTCGCGGTGATATTTTCACGGCACCGATCGAAAAAGGCGGCGTTCGCAATCTCACAAAATCGTCGGACGCTCACGATCGTTTTCCGGCTTGGTCTCCGGACGGCAAAACCGTTGCCTACATTTCGGACAAAAGCGGCGAAGAAGAAATTTGGACAGTTGCACAGGATGGCTCAACGCCGCCGCAACAGATAACGACCGGCGGCAGCGCACAGCGATACGGCACTACATGGTCGCCCGACGGAAAGAAGATCGCCTTTAGCGACAAGGACGGAAAGGTCTATGTCGTTACTGTCGCGACAAAACAGCTTCAAATGGTAGCCGATGGGCCGAACGGACAAATTCGCGATTACGACTGGTCACCGAAAGGGAATTTTCTTGCCTATTCAATGCAAAGCCCTAATCGTCAATCAGCCATTTATATATGGAGTGCGACGGATAATAAAAGTACTCGCGTAACACCGGAAATGTTTGGTTCAAGAAGCCCCGCTTTCGATCCAAGCGGCTCATATCTCTATTTTTTAAGTGACCGCGAATTTGCGCCGCAGATCGCCGGTGCTGAATTTAACTACGCAACCAACCGATCAACACAGATATATTCGTTGACACTACAAACAGCTGGAAAAAATCCTTTCCCTTACGAAAACGACGAAGTAGCGATCACTGAAGAGAAAAAAGAAGGTCCGCCAACTCCACCTGCCGGACCGCCTGCGCCAAAACCGGAAACACCCGAAATAATAAATTTTGAAGGCATCGAAAAGCGCGTCGTCAAAGTGCCGCTGCCGGCCGATAATTATAGTGGGCTTTCGATAAACAAAGGGAACTTGATCTACGCAGTGTCGCCGGCATTCTATTATGGCCGCCAAGCAGAAACGTCAGGATCGCTTCGCATCTATTCACTCAAGGATCGAAAAGAAACAACGCTAATGCAGCCTGGCGGAGGATATGCAATCTCGGCTG
Source organism: Chloracidobacterium sp. (assembly GCA_016711345.1). Taxonomy (NCBI): domain Bacteria; kingdom Pseudomonadati; phylum Acidobacteriota; class Blastocatellia; order Chloracidobacteriales; family Chloracidobacteriaceae; genus Chloracidobacterium; species Chloracidobacterium sp. The sequence continues at coordinate 3,703,060 of JADJTD010000001.1, read as the reverse complement.
ATGGAATGAAAATACTTGCAGGCGGGCCGGGCGGCTTCTCTATCCTGGATGCCAATTCAAATGGCGACAAAACTCGAAAGCCAGTATCAACTTCCGGCCTGATAACTGAGATCGATCCAGTTGCCGAATGGAATCAGATCTTTAATGAAGTTTGGCGGCGTTATCGTGATTGGTTCTACGCCAAGAATATGCACGGCTTCGACTGGGCAAAGATCCGCGAAGATTACAAAAAGTGGCTGCCGTATGTGGCTCATCGTTCGGACCTAAATTACGTCATCTCTGAGATGGCATCTGAGTTGACTGTCCAACACGCATACATTGACGGAGGTGACTTTAATCTGCCGCCGCGTGTTCGCGTAGCGTTGCCGGGAGCCAGATTTGATGTTGATAAAGCAGCCGGCCGTTATAAGATCAGTAAGATCTTTGGCGGGCAAAACGAAGAGGACATCTACCGTTCACCGCTTACCGAAGTTGGCAGCGAAGCAAAGGTCGGCGATTACGTTCTCGCAATAAACGGCGAAGATGTATCGACGGACAAAGATATATATTCATATTTGCGCGGAAAGGCTGACACGACTGTAACGCTAACCGTTAATAGTTCCCCAACCTCGACAGGGTCTCGTACTGTCACATTTCGCCCTATCGGCAACGAATCTGATCTGAACTATTTAGATTGGGTCGAAGGCAATCGCCGTCGCGTCGATCAAATGTCGAACGGACGGCTTGGTTATTTACATATTCCTGACATGGGCGCGCCTGGAATCCGCGAATTTATCAAATGGTACTATCCGCAGCTTAATAAGGAGGGTCTCGTAATCGATGTACGAGTAAATGGCGGCGGAAACGTCTCTCGAATGCTGATCGAACGCCTCAGCCGCAAGGTACTCGGTGTTAATTTCTCAACCGGTAACGAAGATGCATCTACCTATCCCGATGGAGCATTCATGGGGCCGATGATTGCCATTCTCAACGAAAACTCCTCATCGGATGGCGATATCTTTCCTTATATGTTTCGTCAGGCAGGCCTCGGCCAGCTTGTCGGCAAGCGAAGTTGGGGCGGCGTTGTCGGCATCGGCAATCAGGGCAACCTGATCGATGGCGGTTCCGTCAGCGTACCGTCTTCCGCATTGGCAAACACCAACGGCGAATATATCATTGAAGGCTACGGCGTCGATCCCGACATCGAGGTCGATAACGATCCAAAATCAGTCATCGCCGGCGGCGATCCGCAACTGGAACGCTCGATCGCCGAGTTGATGAAAAAAATAAACGCAACCCCGGTCAAGCTGCCAAAACGACCGGCCGATCCGAATAAGAACAAATAGTTTGTTATTTTTTCAACGCAAAGATGCAAAGATGCAAAATCGCAAAGATAAGCAGAGCCATTTTGTTTTCCTTTGCATCTTTGCTTCTTAGCGTCTTTGCGTTAAATTTCTTCTAGTGCCCAATCTACTTGAAGTCACAAATCTAAGAACACAGTTTCCGACGCGGGCTGGGCTTGTTAAATCCGTCGATGGTGTGAGTTTTCATATCGCCGAAGGGGAACTGCTCGGCCTCGTCGGCGAGTCAGGCTGCGGCAAATCGATCACGGCGTTGTCGATAATGCGGCTGATTTCTTCACCGGGTAAAATCACGGGCGGTTCGATCAAATTTAAAGGTGAAGAGATGACGACTGCGTCCGATGAACGTCTTCGCCAGATACGCGGTAATGACATCGCGATGATCTTTCAGGACCCGATGACGTCGCTCAATCCGGTCTTTACTGTTGGCGAACAGATTGCGGAAGCGTTGCGGCTGCATCGAAAACTGGACAAGAAACAGGCATGGGCAGCAGCGATAGAGGCAATGAAAGAGGTCTCTATACCGTCGCCTGAACGCCGCGTTTCCGACTATCCTCATCAGCTTTCCGGCGGTATGCGGCAGCGTGTAATGATCGCAATGGCACTTGCCTGCAACCCCGAATTGCTCATTGCCGACGAACCCACAACTGCTTTAGATGTAACGATTCAGGCGCAAATACTTGAACTGTTAGATGAGCTTCGAAGAACACGAAAATTGGCCGTTTTGCTCATCACTCACGACCTCGGAGTAGTTGCCGAAGTCGCCGATCGCGTCTGCGTGATGTACACCGGCAAGATCGTCGAGGAATCAGGCGTTGACGAGCTATTTGCCGATCCAAAACATCCATACACAAGAGGTCTTCTACGTTCGGTGCCTAAACTAACCGACGCAGGCTCCGCAAAGGCTGTCCGGCTTCAAACTATCGAAGGCACAGTACCAAGCCCGACAAATCTTCCGTTCGGCTGCCATTTCGCTCCTCGTTGCGAGCATCGAATGGAGATCTGCATCGAAGGAGAAATACCGTTGACCGAATTGCCGAACAATGTAAAGGTTCGTTGCGTTTTGCATGATGAAAAACTGAAATTCACTATTGCGAGGGAGAGAACCTTATCGGCTGAGGTTTAGTATTCAATGAGCAACATCGCTGCTAAGACTCAAGTATCAACTCTTCTCGAGGTTCGTCACCTCGTCAAGCACTTTCCTGTTGAAAACAGCGCTGATGTAGTTCAGGCGGTTGATGATGTTTCGTTTGAGATCATCGCAGGTGAGACGCTCGGCCTCGTCGGTGAATCGGGCTGCGGCAAATCAACTGTCGGAAGGTGTCTGCTTCGTCTGCATGAACCGACAAGTGGTGAAGTGTTGTTTGAAGGCGAAAATATTGTTGGCTTACCTAACAATAGAATGCAGTCGCTTCGCCGCGAGATGCAGATCATCTTTCAGGATCCATACGCGAGCCTAAATCCGCGACTGAGCATCCGACAGATCGTCGCCGAGCCGCTCAAGATCCATAACATCGGCGACAAAGCAGAACAGAACAATCGTGTAGCAGACCTGTTGCAAAAAGTTGGCCTTGACCCGAAATACGCCGACCGCTACCCGCACGAATTCTCCGGCGGACAACGCCAGCGAATCGGGATTGCGCGTGCCTTGGCTCTAAATCCAAAACTCATAATTTGCGACGAACCTGTGTCGGCTCTGGATGTATCGGTGCAGGCTCAGGTCGTGAATTTGCTGCAGGAACTGCAGGATGAATTTGGCCTGACGTATTTGTTTATTTCGCACGGCTTGGCGGTCGTCGAACATATTTCCGACCGCGTTGCTGTGATGTATCTAGGCAAGATCGTCGAGATCTGCGATGCTGACGAATTGTACGAAATGCCGCTGCATCCTTATACAAAGGCGTTGCTGTCCGCTATCCCGATTCCAGACCCAACAAAGAAGCGCGAAAGAATAGTATTAAAAGGCGACATTCCGACGCCGATAAATCCGCCGTCCGGTTGCCGTTTTCGCACTCGTTGCCCGATAGCTATTGGCGAATGTGCTAATGTGGAACCGGAATTACGCGAAATCACAAACGGGCATTTCGCCGCATGTATCCGAGTGGACGGATACTAGCATGTGAGTATCTTGAAACAATCGGTTGATATCAGCGTAAGTTTTGTAGTAATTCTTAAACCAATTTCTGAGAGGAAAATATGAATCGAATCGCCGGAATTATAGCTGCCGCAGTTGGTTTCGTTATTTGCATTTTAAGCATTACAAAGATCGTGCCCGGCATGACCTCGACAGGTGTAACGCTTATCCTCTTTGGCGGTCTAGTGATAGGCCTCAGCTTTGTTGATAAGCCCGAAGATGAAGGCGTCGAGAAAATGTCAACTGGAAGCACGCTCGCCAATATTTTTTTCGCGCCGGCCGATGTGTTCAAAAATCTCCGCCGACATCCGCGATGGCTGATCGCAGCGCTTATAATGTCGATCCTTTCCGTAACCTACACAAATCTATTTCTCCAACGGCTCGGGCCGGATCGCGTCGCGAATTTTGCCATCGATAAGACACTTGAGATGTCGATGATCAGAGATAATGAACAAGCAAAAAAAGGCATCGAAGAAGGCCGTGCACAGGCACTTGCCGACAACAAGGATCCCGTGATCAAGGCCGGACAAGCTGTTTCAGGCTTTGCCGCTTCAATATTTGGTTATGCATTTCTAGCATTGATCTTTTTGCTCTTTTCGATGGCAATGGGTGGCCAGATCAATTTTTGGCAGGCATTTGCGGCAGGTATTTATGCGACGTTCCCCGTTTCTGTTATACGTTTTGTTCTGAACACAGTACTTCTTTTTATAAAAGACCCCGACGATATTCACCCGATATTAGGGCAGCAAACGTTGATCCAGGACAATCCTAATTTTCTTGTACTGCCCGCCGAACATCCGATTATCTTTACGCTGCTGGGCTCGTTCAGTTTACTTCTTTTTTATTGGATATGGATGATCGCAACGGGCTTGAAAAATACCGGAGAAAAAGTAACTGGAACTATCGCCTGGAGCGCGGCACTAAGTATATATGTTCTGTTGATAATTTTCGGAGTGGCGATGGCCGCTTTGTTCCCAAGCTTTATCAGTTAATAAAGATTTACTCGTATCGAAGACTTTCGATCGGATCCAGACGGGCTGCTTTCCATGCCGGGAACAGCCCGAAAATTATGCCTATGCCGACGCTGGCTCCAAAACCTGCGATCGGTGCCCACAGAGGAACATAGGACGGCATTATCAATCTAACTATAAACGTGAGAAGCCAACCGATCAGTAAGCCAACGACGCCTCCAAATCCGGTCAATGTCGCAGCCTCAATGAGGAACTGAAGTAATATATCGCTCTGTTTCGCTCCGATCGCTTTTCGAATGCCGATCTCTCGCGTTCTCTCGGTCACGGAAACGAGCATAATATTCATCACGCCAATCCCGCCGATCATTAATCCCACCGACGAGATCACGACCATTGCCAAAAATACGCCGCCTGTGATCGCTGAAAATTGATCGATCAGGCTCGCCGCCGTTTCCATTGAAAAATTATTTGGGTCGCCGAATTTTACCTGTCGGCGGATACGTAAAAGGTCTTGAACAGCGTCCTTTGCTTTTTCAAGATAGCCTTCGCGCGCAACCGCTAAAATAAAAAGGTCATCCGCGTTCGGCTTTAATTTTAGTGCCGCTCCCATCGGCATATAAATTACATTTGTTTGATCGTTATTCCCGCCGCCACCGCCGAAAAGCTGTTCGCGTTTTTGCAGCAAACCAATAATACGAAATTCCTGTCCCCCAACCTCGATCGTCTGTCCAAGCGGTGATTCGTAGGGGAAATACGCCTCGCGGACAAAATCACCGATGACGCAAACGTTGGCTTTTGCGTCGTTCTCGCCGTCCGAAAACCAACGTCCGTCGATCAGCACTTCGCCAGGGGCTTTGTCCATTGCCGGCAGAGTTCCTTGCAGTTGCACCGACGTCGATGTCTTACCGTTCTTGCCCGTAACGTTAATTTTTTGCCCAAAGAAGTTATTTGAAATATCGAGAAAGGGCACCGCCACTTCGATACTCGGCAGTTGTCCGATTGCATCTGCATCCTCCATCGTCAGAGGTTTACGCATCCGCTCTTCGCGCGTGGGTTGGCTGGTGCGGATGCCTATGTCCATCTTGTAAAGAAAGATCGACCGCGTTCCAAACGATTCAACTTCCTTTTCGACCGCAACGTTAATGCCGCTGATTATCGACGAGATCAACATGACCGTAATAACGCCGACAACGACGCCAAGTATCGTCAAAAACGAGCGCAGCTTATTGCCGCGTATCGTATCGAACGCCATCTTGAAATTCTCGTAAAATGGGCTGTTTAAAATAGTCATTCTGGATCAATCGGCTCTGAGTGCCTCTATCGGGTCAAGCCTCGCCGCCTTCCAGGCTGGAAATAAACCCGCCAAAACGCCTACAGCGCCGGAAACCGCTATCGCAAAAAATGCCGACCACAAAGGTATTCGCGTCTGGAATACAAAAGCTGTAATAACGATCCCAAGCACTTCCGCGATCAGAAGGCCGATGATACCGCCTATCGCCGACAGCGTCGCGGATTCCATGAGGAATTGCTTCAAGATGTCAGCCTGCCGTGCTCCGAGGCTTTTTCTGATGCCGATCTCCTTGGTTCGTTCGGTGACGGAGACGAGCATGATGTTCATGATGACAATGGCGCCGACAAGCAAGGCGATCGTCGGCACAGCAATGATCACCAAAAACGTCGGCCCCAAAATTCTGTCGCGAATGCCGGTGATAGCGTCAGGTGTGAGGATGCCGAATGTATCTTTCTCACCAAATTCCAGTTTTCGCTTGATCCGCATCAAGGTCCTGACTTCCTCGACCGCATCGTTGAACACCTTCTCGTTCTTCGCCGTCACGACGAAGTACGGCGCCCGCTGCCGCACCAACCCGCCAAAAGCCGCACCGAATGTCTTGATCGGCAGCGTTACAAAATTATCCTGCGGCTGCCCAAAGACGGTGCCTTTCGCCGTTTGAATGCCGACGATACGGTAGGGAATTCCTTGAATGGTTATCTCGCCGCCGACAGCTCCGCCTTGCGGAAACAGCTTCGTCGCGACATCCATGCCGATATACGCAACCCGCACTGCATTGTCGTTTTCGGGCGGCGAAAAGAATCTGCCTTCGGCGATATCAAGTTTGTCGATCTCGGCTACTACCGGTTCGGCACCAGCGATCTGGACGTCCTGCAGGCTTTCGTCGCCGTGCTTTATCTCACGCGAAGTATTGCCAGCCTTGGCGCCGATCTTATCAATAAGCTGAGCGTGCTCGCGGATGAAATCCTGTTCATCAAATGTTAGTTCCTTGTTACGCCGCTGTGCCGCCGCGACGGTGTCGGTGTCTTTGAAATCGTCAAAGCTAAAACGCCTCACAGTAAATGAATTCGAACCGATGCCCGCGATCTTTTCATCGACGTAAGCATTAAACCCCTGCAGCAGCGACAGCACGACCATAAACGCCGTCACACCTATGATCATTCCGAGCAGCGTCAAAAACGAACGCAGCTTATGCGCCCAGATCGCGGCAAATGCAAGTTTAAGTGTTTCGCTAAAATTCATCTCAAGGCGCAGCCGTAATACGTTAATACGTTTCCGGCTTCAAAGAGTTTACCAAATGTCACAGGAGTTACGCCTTTAAGCCTAAGGTTCTTATTGCAGAAGCCCGCACGGAGTAAGGGCGTTCTTTAGCGGCGACGGACGCCCTTACTTCGTGCGGGCTTCTGCATCAGGTTAGCGGTGTTTAACAATGTAGCTCTGCCTGGAAAGTTAAGCCATATCGTGTAAATCACGCCATATCGTGAAAATTGAGCTTTTTCGGGAAAATTAAGCCGTTTCGGGAAAGTTAAGCCATTTCGAGAAAGTTCAGCCATTTCGAGAAAATTGGGATATCAATTTTCAAAAAACCGCGCTAGCGTGAAGATCGAACGGAAGTATCCGTTCGGTTATCACTATGCAAAACAGAGAAGAATTTATTCAAAAGCTACATGATTGCCGTGATCTGTATTTGAAGCACGACGGACAGAATCACGAACTTATCGAGAAGGAAATGCGCGAGATGGGGTATCGGGACTTTCACAGAAGAAGTCTCTACCGCCGCTTCGAACGAGGCACATGCACGCCCGGATGGATCGAGACCTACGGATTTGAATGGCTGCTGAAGCAACAAAGAGAACAGCAAAAGGCTGCGGCGAAAAAGCCAAGGCTGCCGCTTCGGCAGACGGGGTTGTTCTCTCCAACGAGCCGCAGGCAGAGAGCTACGTCCAGACTACCGCCTTACCCGTCGTTAATAAGGAGGCGAGTTCTTTGCCGGACTTCGAAGAGTTCAAGGATTGGCTAAAACGAACGTGGCCGAAGATGACCTGGGAATGGAAGCATCAGGTCTATATTTACAAGCACCTCAAACGCATTACGGACGGCGACAGCAAACGGCTGATGATATTCATGCCGCCGCGACACGGAAAATCGGAACTCGTCACGGTCCGTTACCCTGCCTACATGCTCAAGAAAGACCCGAAAATGAAGATCATCATCGGCAGCTACAACCAAGGCCTCGCAAACCGCTTCTCGCGAATGATACGAAACGCACTCTTGGAAGATCGAGCCGTGTCAGAACCACCAGCGGCAGCTGGTGGTTTAACAAGCGATCCCACTCAAGTTCGTAAGCGATTACCGGCCAATGCTTCGACACGCTGTAGTTTCTCGCCGAATGCCAGCTTCAACCACCCGCTGCCGCAGGCGGTTCTGACTGGTTCGTCCACACGCGTGCAAAAAACTCCGAAGCCGAATGGGAAACGAGCGAAGGCGGCGGTGTCCGTGCGGTCGGAAGAGGTGCAGGCGTGACGGGTTACGGTGCTCAGCTTATCATCATTGACGATCCTGTGAAGTCCAGAGCCGAAGCCGAAAGTGAGACCTTTCGTGAAAATGTTTGGAACTGGTTCAACGACGACATCTACACACGCCTCGCTCCCGACGGCAAGATCATCCTCATCCAAACCCGCTGGCACGAAGACGACCTCGCCGGACGTTTACTAAGAGAAGCCGCCGAAGAAGGCGGCGAGCAATGGGACGTCATCTCGCTCCCTGCGGTCGCTGAAGTGCGGAATTCGGAATGCGGAATGCGGAATGAAGAAAAAAACGGCTCCCTTTCAGAAATTCCGCATTCCGCATTCCACACTCCGCATTCGACAGATGCGCTGGGACGCGCTCCCGGCGAGGCTCTCTGCCCAAAGTGGTTTGATGAAGAAGCTCTCGACCGTCTTCAACGCAAACTCGGCACTTATTCGTTTGCCGCACTCTATCAGCAAAGGCCGACACCGGCCGAAGGCGGTTTGTTTAAACGTGCATGGTTTCGCAAAGTCGATGCGGCTCCGCCAAACCTGAAATGGAAACGAGGCTATGATCTCGGAATTTCAAAGAATGCGACGGCGGATTACACAGCGAGCCTTAAAGTCGCGTATGACAGTGCAGGCAATATGTACATCGACGGCGGTTTTCGACGCCGTATCGAATATCCCGAACAACGTCGTTACATTCTGGGACGCATTCAGGCCGAAAGCAACACCGAACACGGCATCGAGCTTTCGGCAAACGGAAATGCAGTGATCCAGGACCTAAGAAGCGACCCCGCAACTCGGGGACGCGCTTTGAGAGGCATAAAAGTAAAAGGCGACAAAGTAACGCAGGCACTTCCATGGATATCACTCGCCGAAGAAGGCAAGGTCTTTCTCGTCAAGGGCGCTTGGAACACCGACTTCATAGACGAAGCCGCCGCCTTCCCTTCAGGGACGCACGACGACCAAATAGACGCCACCTCCATAGCCGTAAGAATGCACCGCGAACCCTCGTACAAAAGTTGTGGGTTTTGAAAATTCTGGGACGTAGAAGACAATTCTCATTGATAAGAACGAAATTGGTGTAATATCAACGACGTAGTATTTATTATGAAGAAGCTTTTTTTAATAGTTCTTTGTTTAGGCGTACTGGCTATTCCTTGTCTGGCAGCCAGCTGGAACAATATATTTCCTCTCAAAACAACTCGCGCGGAAGTTATTAAATTACTTGGAGAACCAAAACCATTTCAGCGAACTGGCCCGGAGTATTTTGATCATGGTAACGCACGGGTTTTTATACGCTGGACATTACCGAACTGTATTGTAAAGAAGCTTGTTATTGCAGAAGAACTTGCGGGCCCCGATGCTTTGGTATATCAGATTGCTATCGAACCTAAAGACTATCGGACAAGCCTTCCATACGAGAAAGAAGTGAGTGAATTTCTTGGTTTAATCAAGGCAAAGGATTGTATCGCATCGCGTGGTGGTTCTTGCGGGATAGGTCATGCACTACTTGGCTTCGGATACAACCGATCTGAATTTGGAATAAGTCGATTGGACTATTCTTCCTCACTTGAGGAAATGAACGCCTGGATATCGCAACGTAAACTTTGTAACCCGCGCTGAGTGCGGAAATCGCGATGAACACTTGCGATGGCAATTTGAGCCTAGGCTTTTGCAACTCTTTAGATCTTTGACAACAAGAAAAGACGATACATTCCACGCTGAAATGTAGCGCCCTTATTCTTATTAACGTACGGGCTTAGGCAAAAAAAAGTCGCTGAGAATATCGAAATTAGTGTATTATCACCAAACTGTATGGATACAATCCTTTGGGACGCAATCAACGCCAAGATTCGAACTACCGATATTGCCGGTGCAGTGGAACATCTTGAATATCTGTTGGCACAAGAAAAACACCCGCACTTTATTGAATTGATCGGCGCGGATTTCAGTAATTCAGCGTCTGATATACTGTCGGAAATAAATGAGTTTATAAAAGATTGTCAGTCCAGATTTGAGCTCAAGGCTGTTTACTTGGAAATGAACGGTTTCGATATCAATCCTGACTGCTGGTATTTCGATCTATTTGGCTACGATGAATATTCTGACATACAAACAGACGCAGACTGGTTATGCGATTGGCGTTCAACAGATTGGCCGAAAGTCGTTTTACATGGACTCGAAAGCGTCCAGACAGCATTTGAACAATATCATCGAAACGAACTTTGGAAAGATGACGTTTTTGAGACGCCTTATGAGATCGCCGAGCTATTGGTTTTATGCAAGTTCATGGCGCTTATAGAATCCGCTCTGAAAGGTGTTCGCGATAAAGACATTCCAATAATAGCAACCGCACACGACTTCGATATCTTTGCGCAGTTTTGAATTTCTCAAAACTCATTTCAACCGTTCGTCTTTTTCAATGCGGCCTCGCGGATGGTGATAACACGGTGGAGACGTTCGACGATGATCACTTACGATGGCAATTTGAGCCTGTCTGATGCTTTGAACATCGCAAAGCCGAGGATGCATGAGAATACCACTGCGAAGTAGAATCCAAACAGGCTGCCGATGGCTTTTGCGGGCATGTTGCCGACGCCGGGCATATCGAATGCGAAGAAGACCACGCCTAGAATGCCGCTGATGATGCCGGAAATTATTACTATCACGAGGCACATCAGCAGGATCTTGACGTAATCGAGGCCGAGGCGTTTGATGGTGTCGAGCCCGACGAGAGGATTGACGGTGGCTGCAAATGATTGTGTGTAGCCCGCGACCGCACACGCTGCAGGGAAGTAGAACAATCCCCAAAGCAGGCACACGCCGCCGACAAGCAGAAAGAGTGCGCCGTAACCAAGTATTGTTGACAACAATGCGGAACGCTCCTTCGCAATGGTGTCAGGAGCTTTGCCAACAGCGGCTTCGAGCTGTGCCTTTCGCGTGTCTTGAATAATTTGGTTGGCACGCATCACCATTTCTTCGCTGTCGTCAACAACCGGCGGCGAACCGTTTTCCGGCGAATTGCCGGCGGCATTATTCTGAGTTTGGTTCGCGAGTTGTTGTTGGCGGTTAAAGGCTTCAGCTTCCGGAGCGATCGAGCTAGACTCTCCGGGCATAAAATTCGGATCGTATGAGTATGCTTCTTCCGTTTCTTTTTCGATCTGCTCCATGCGGCGCTTTTGGGCTTCCTTGGTTCGATTGAGCAGTTCGTTGACGGTTTGAGTTTGCTGGTTCGCTTTCGCCGCGAGGGGAAGTTGTGGTGCGACGGTCTGTGCGGCGTCGGATTGAATGCTGTTCAGTTCATTTGATACCGAACTCGTCACAAAAAAGAATGCGACGATCATCAAAAGCAGAAGAGGCCCGAATGACGAAATATAAACTCCGATGCTCAGGAAGAACGGTTGGACGACATCTTCCCAGATCGAAAAATCGTCAAACGAAGGCATGAAATTCTCGCCGATCTTGCCCTGAGCAAAATTCTCGACCGTGTTCGATAGAACACCAAAAACGAGAGTATTGGCGAGCATATAGCTTATTAGACCGGCACCGATCAAAAAGATGCTGCCAAAGCCCGCTGCTCCTTGCCCTAACGAGCAAAACATATACAGTACCGCTCCGAGGACAAGGCTAGTTTTGAACTTTAGGGGATAAGCAAGTGCATTGATAAGATCGCCAAAGCCAAAACCGTTGCCCAAGGCTGCCGCATAATTAACGGATTCGACACGAGCCGCTTCGACCTTTGCCAGCGATTCGCACATCGCACCGCAGTAAGGGCAGATCTTAACGGTGCCGCCGTAAGATTTAGGACAGGTCTTGCAGAAGTTACTAAAGCATGTGCCGCATTGATAAGTCGCCGGAATATCATCATGCATCGAACATGAGGGCTCGGCGTTCGGCATTGGATCAACCGCTTGTGCCGGTAAAGCGTTGACTACTTTTGAAGTTTGCTGGCCTGGAAATACAGGCGGTCCGAGCTTTGTTAAAGTGATAACAGGCTTCGCAGGCTGATCGCCTTCTTTTGCATTAAAGACCGCGAGCAGCGAGGGAACTTTACCTGCTTCGATCCAACGCAGGTTGCCTTTGCGAACACGGTCCATACGCAGCAGATCACCGCGATCGATCAACGTTGTCAATTCTTCAAAACTTGTATCGTAGACTTGGCCGTTAGCCTCGATCTGCCACGTTTCTTGTTGCTGCTCCATGCTCATAGTTCTATGCCACTAATTTGGCGGAAATTTTTGCTTCTTCATTGGCCGCACGCTTTTCGGCCATCTGACGAACGATGCCGTTAGCAACTTCGCCGGAATTACAGGCGTCAACGAGAGCTTCGACGACTTCGCCTTGATAACGCGTGCCGACGAAACTTCTTAGCCGCTCCAATGCAGACGGTAGGTCCATGCCTTTCGAATAAGGCCGGTCAATTGTCATAGCGTCAAAGGTGTCTGCGACAGAAACGATCTTCGCCTGCAGCGGAATCTGATCGCCGGTCAATCCTTGCGGATAACCTTTGCCGTTGACCATTTCGTGATGCATGTACATTCCCGGAAGGTAAGCGTCCATACCCGGAATTTGCGACATTATCTTGTAACCACGTTGAGGATGCGTTTTCATTATTTCGTACTCGGCATCGGTCAGTGCGGCAGATTTTTTTAGAATGGAGTCATCGATCGCGATCTTGCCCACATCGTGCAGCAGGGCACTCATTCGAAGTGTTTCGAGTTCTTTCTCGTCCATTCCAAGACGTTTGCCCATCGCAACTGAAATACGAGCGACCCGTTCGGAATGACCGCGTGTGTATTTGTCTTTTCCATCGATCGCCGTAGCAAGGGCTTTGACAGTGCCGACAAACAGTTCGTGATTTTCCTGCGCAGCCTTGGCCAAGCTATTGATCTGCTCTTCGATCTTGTCGGTCATGACGTTGAACGTTTCGCCCAACGTTCCGATCTCGGTCAAATTTCCGGTTTCGACTCTGGTAGTGAAATCACCTGCACCGATCTTTTTCGCGGCGCTAACAAGTCGAGTGAGCGGGGCAGTCATAAATCGGGCACCGATAAAGCCGACGACCAAAGCACACACCGCAAAGATCATACTGATCAGCCATGTCTGTGCACGCATCTCGCCGACCGACGCGAGAGCCTTGCTTTCATCCTGCATCGTGATGACGCCTAATTGTGTGTTTTTACCAAGGTTGACGGTGGAGTATGCTCCGATCATCTCATGCTTTTTGCCATGAAATTCCGCAGTGAAAGGCACGAGTGCAGATTGAACAGTTTCTCCGGCTTCGAGCCATTCGCCGACGATCTTGAGATCGCCAAGCGACCTTCGCTCAGACACAAGAGTTTGATCTGGGTGAAAGACGGCTGCACCGGTTTGATCGACAACGAAGATTATCGGCAAACCTGAGTTCCATAGATCTTCTTCGCGTGATGGAACCATGCCGACAACACTTCGCTGAATATCACGTAGCGATACGATCGCCACGACCTCCGCCGCGTTCTCACCGTCTATTTTTACGGTGGAACCAAATGCCATAGTGGTTTCGCCGCTAGATGGGATCTTTTTGGGAACGCCGATCTCAAGTTTCTCGTCATCTGAACGCCAAGCGACCTCGTCAGAAATTGATTCGACATCGATCTTGTTTATCGTTTCCGAGCGAAATACTGAAAGCGATTCACCAGTAGATGGTTTTACATGAAGTGCAAGAAGATCCGGATTTTCTCTGAGAATAGAACCAAGTTTTAGTTCGGTTTGAGGAGACGAGACGATCGAAACATCATTTGATAATTCAAGAGCGACCGAAATACTCGAAACAAGGTCACCAAAACGTTTGCCGAACATCTCGATCTGCCGGGCCTTTTCCTGAACGAGTTGGATCTGATATCGATTTTCAGCCGCTCGTAATTCTCGCCCGCTCTTATCGGACAAAATCCAGCCTGTTAGGACAAGCGGAACCAGCCCGACAAGCAAGAGCGTAGCGGTAACAAAATAAATTAGGCTGACTTTTCGCTTTTCAGGAGGCATGGCGGGACGGCCTGTGATAACAAGCCTATACAATTTTATTGCAAAAGCAGGTCCGCGGTCAACAAGTTTTAACGACTGTTAGAGCTTTTTGACGATCACGAGCGTGATATCGTCATTTGCGGGTGCGGTTCCGGTAAATGCGGAAAGAGCTGACTCTACTTTATCGCGAATGCCGGATGCAGTGTTTCGAAGATTGGCCTTGAGTACATTTGTTAGGCGATCGAGGCCAAATTCTTCCTCGGCGAGGTTATTTGCCTCAGATACACCGTCGGAATATATAATGAGTACGTCACCAGAATTAAGGGCAACTTCACCGACTTCATATTCTGCCATAGGCATAAGGCCAAGCGGTAGTCCACCGGAGGATAGTTGTTCTACGGTGCCGTCTGCTCGACCGATCAAAGGCGGATTATGGCCGGCATTAATATACGTCAATTTCCCGGTTACCGGCTCAAGCTCAGCAACAAAAAGAGTCACAAAACGATTGGTCGGTGTGTTTTCTGTCAAATATTGGTTTACTGAGACAATGGCTCCGACCAGCGGTGTTTTTGCGGCAACCTGTCCATGAATTGCGGCATGCAGACTCGACATCAGCAATGCCGCAGCCGTTCCTTTGCCCGACACATCACCGAGAGCGATGAGCATAGATCCATCGTTACAGGGGATGAAATCGTAATAGTCGCCACCGATCTCATAACACGAAAACGAAATGCCCTGAAATTCGTAACCATCGATGACGGGCGGCCCTGAAGGTTGAAAACGCTGCTGGATCTCTGTTGCCAGTTCGAGTTCGCGTTCCATTCTTTCCCGGTTTATGCGTTCATCGAGAAGGCTCGCATTTTCAACCCGAATTGCCGCAACTGACGCTAAAGTGGTAAGAATATCGAGATGCTCTGTATTGAATGTCGCTGAATGGGTGGGTGAATCCACGTAGATTATTCCAAAAACATCAAATTCGTTGACACTCAACGGAACTGCCAACACCGAGCGAATCCCTTGCAATATGAGCGTTTGGCTTGCAAATTTTGGATCCTGTTGCGCGTCGGATGTAAGAACGGATTTTCCATTCTCGACAACCTCGTTCATAATTGTTCGGCTAATTCGGACTTCGCTTATCGGCTCATCAACTCCTCGCGTGCGGGCAACCTTGATCTCCATGCCCTCTTTCGATTTATCGTCACGAAGCATGATGATGACCCGTTCGGCAGGCACGGCTTGAAACACAAGCGAAGCCACTTGATTCAAAGTCTCGTCAAGGCCGCTGGACGAAAGAAGAGCGACGCCAACCTTGCTTATCAAGCCGAGAAGGTCGGTACGACTCGATAACGAAGAATCCAAGATATCGGTCGTAGGATTTTTTCTGGTCGCTAATGAGACCGTATTAGAAGGGTCCAGGGCTTGAGTGCTGTCGGCAATTAATGTCGAACTTATGTTCTTCAACGGTTGGCCATTGTCGTTAAATACGATCTTTGTTTCACCGATCTGTATCTCGCCGCCGGAGTGCAATCGAAGCGGTTCTTTTACCGGAACACCGTTGTAACGCGTGCCATTTGCCGACCCAAGATCGTGGAGCCAGAACGAATCACCTTCTTGCCTGACTTCTGCATGGAGCCTTGAGGCAAACGCATCCGGAATACAGATCTCACTTCGTGCCGAACGTCCGATCGTCACACGCAGGCGAGTCAGCGGAAACTTGTCCGAAGCTCCGTTTGAATGATTGATGAGCAATTCAGCCATATCTAGACGCGTTTCCTACGACCCTGAACAACTATCGTTCCGCCAATAAAATCGTGCAGCGAACGGCCGCTTTTATTAACGACCGCGAGCAGAAATCCCAGCCCAAAGGTAAGGGCTGTCAGTAAATAACCGACGACATTTCTTCGTATCAAATTACCGAGCCTCACCGGAGATCCATCGGTCTTGACCATCGTGATGCCAGCGAGCATTTTCCCAAAGGTTTGACCGGAAAATAAAGGAAACGCTAGAAAATTGATCAACCACAAGATAAGGACAACATACCAGGCAAAACTTGATATACCACTGCTGCCTATAATTTCGCCAAAGGATCTTCCAGAAACAAGCACTACTATTGGCGGAGCCAGCAAAAGCATATAATCGACAAAAAGTGCAGCACACCGCAAATAGAACGGGGCACTTACCTGATTGGCAAAAATTTGGACTGGCTCTTCCATTTGAAATATGGTACTTGAAAGTTCCTCCGGCTGCACGGCGTATTCCATAACTAAGCGTTAATTATCGTCATCCAACTAGAAAATGTAACGTAGTATCTCCGATACGAATTTTATCGCCGTTCGTTAATGCATGCGGCTGACGCGGCATTAGGCGAACTGAATCGCTGTTACCTGACAAAACCGTCGTGCCATTAGAAGAACCGAGATCTTCTAGTAAGAAATTTCCGCCATCGCGCCAAATACGGGCATGCTGGCGAGAGATCTTTGTCTGTGGATCAAATCTGGATAGATCTACCTCAGGGAAAATATTAGAAACCGGATCCCTTCTCCCAAGCAGCGTGTCATTCTTCTCAATAGAAAAAACCGGTGCGTCTAACTCACTTGTGCCATCAATAAACAACTTTGCAGTCAGAGCTGTTCGCCCGTAGATCTCCGAGTGGACGCCGCGCTGCGCTATTGGTTGTTTGGCTCCGCAAAATGCGCAAAAAAGATCGGTCGCAACAATTCGCTGGCCGCAAAATCCGCAAAAGACATTTTGATATGCGAGGCTCACGGCCTCGGGAATTTCTGTTACTCCGTAAGTGACGCTGCCTGTTTTCAGATTCTCAAGATGTTGCGACAAGATGTGCTGCATCTCTGCCGCACTCGAAAATCGGGCGTCCGCATTATATTCAACACACCGCATCAAGATACGCTCCATCTGATCTGAGAGCTGCGGATTTATCTGTCGCGGCCGCGGGTTTTTTTGGAAATCAAAGATCAGCAAGGGATTATTCTGCGGATCGGCTCCCGTCAGCAAATGAAACATCGTCGAACCAAGGCTGTAAATATCGGAACGCGGTTCGACGTTGCCGCTGAACAGTTCCGGCGGAGCATAGCCCATCGTTCCGACTGCTGTTACGCCATGTTCGCGTCCTTGATCTATTGAACGGGCAATGCCGAAATCAATAAGCATGATCCTGCCCGTTTTCTCGTCGATCATCAGGTTCGATGGTTTGAGATCGCGATAAACAATAGTCGTAGGCAGCGTGTGAAGGTACGATAGAACATCAACGATCTGTAAAGCCCATTCAGTAATAGTTTTTTCATCGATCCGCCCGCCGGGAGTTGTTCGCAATCGGGCTGCGAGGTCGCCGCCTCCGATATATTTCATGACGAGATAAAAACGACTCTCGCCTTCGTCAAAAAAATAATCGTAGATCGTCGGTATAGATGGATGATCGAGAGTTGAAAGTATCGTGGACTCGCGTTTGAAATCTTCGATGGCCTTCCTTTGCTGCTCCTCCTCGATCGTCGATTGGATCATTTCCTTAACGGCCCTTTCAATGCCGCCGAGGTTTCGGTCATGTGCGAGATAAACCGCTCCCATGCCGCCGCCGCCAATCTTACGAACGATCTCATATCGAGAATTTAAAATTATGCCCGCGATCAGGGGCTTTAGGCCGGAGGTCTTTCCGACCTCGCTATCATCATTCGAAGCGGATAAGCCCGTAACCGCAGTTTCAACGACAAGATCAACCTCAGCGCCATGAATTTCATCCGAAGGTCCAATGTCGTTGGTTATGATCTTTTCTTCCTGCGTTTGATCAGGGATAAGATCGCTAGACGACAATTCGATCGAAGGTGATACAAACTCTTCAAAATTTTCTGATTCGAGAGTTTTTGCGTTTACAGCGGCTTCTGTACTGGTCGGATCTTCGATCGTCTCTTCACCAAATTCAGATTTTGATGTGTCTGATTCAGGTTTTGTATTTTCGGGAAACGGCATGCTGAGGGTGCTGTCAAAGTCGGATATAACGGGACGCGAAAACGGAAGTTCAATTACAGCTCCGCAGAGCGGGCACGCAAGTTGATCCGCAGCAATCTCGGAGCCGCATTTGTTACATAAAGTCATGAATTTCGACAATCTTTCAGCAAGTCAACGAGTCACCAAAAAGCGTAAAAAAGTTTTGCCGACGATCACTTCGTCGCCATCGTTCAGTATTTGGATGTTGCCCGGTAAAAGTCTTCGGCCTCGATTAACATATGTTCCATTCGTCGAACCAAGGTCCTCTATAAAATATGATCCGTTGTTTCGGCTAATCCGTGCGTGACGGCGAGACACCTTAGCATCGTCGTCGTAAGCGTCAAGATCTACATCCGGAAAAATTCCGTTATCGGCATCCCAGCGGCCGATGGTCGACTCGTCGTTTATCAGCGTAAATTCCGTTCCCGGCGTTCCGCCTCGCTCGATCACTAAAGTTGCGTGAGCATGTTTAACCGTCTGTTCGCCGGACTCATCAGCAGAACCTTCAGCAAGCGGTTCCACTGCGAGCGGAGCCATACTGATCGAGCCGAAATTCGCAGCCTGCGCAACCGGCTGTTCAATCTGCGGCGGAATATAATCCGGTTGTGGCGAAGAAGTATGTACCAATCTCGCTCCGCATTCATCACAAAATCGAGATGTATCAAGATTCGCGGTTTGGCATGTGTGACATTTGATCATTTAGTTAATCGTTCAAGCCTGTCGTTAACAGCTAAGGTTATCTGATATTTTACAACCTAAGCCTTTGTTCGTAAAAGCTAATTCTACCGCAAATTTACGTCAAATATACAGTATGGTTCCGGGTTATTCCGAAAACCGCCGTCAAGCCTGACTTTTTTGAAACAATGGGCAAAAAAGCGTCGTAGTATCCGGTTGTTGCGAATTAACTGCTCCGATCCGATATACTTTAGCAGTAAAGATCTAAATTGATGAGAGGAAAAAGATAAATATGGCATTGAGCCGTAAAAGCAAGATCATAATCGGCGTCAGCGCCGGGCTGCTTCTATTGATCATTATTATCGCGAGTGTCTTTGCGACACGTTCAGACACGCCTGAGGTTACGGTCGTTAAACTTGAAAGGCGAAAAGAACTGCGCTCCACCGTAACGTCATCAGGTGAAGTGCGGCCGATCCAGTTCATGAATCTGACGAGCGAGGTGCAGGGACGCATCGAGGAAATTTACGTTAAGGAAGGCGACCACGTCACGAAAGGCCAGCCTCTTGTAAAGCTCGATCCGAATCAGCTTCAGTCTAACACCGACGCTCAGTTGGCGGCATTGCAAGGAGCTCAAGACGAAGTTCGGATTTCGCAGTCGCAAGTCATCGCTGCCCAGAATGCCTATGCTCAATCGCAGCAGCAGATGAATGTCGCGCAGGTTGCCGTTGACTCTGCTCGACAAGGCGTTATCACGGCGCAAACGGATGTGGACAAAGCGCAGGTTGAATTGAACGCGGCGAACCGAGAATTCAAGCGCAACGCGCAGCTGCTGGAAAGCGGTGTCATCGCACGTCAGATCTATGACGCGGCTAAAGACCGCGTTGATAACGCAAAGGTATTGCTTGAAACCGCTAAGGCAAATCTTGATTCCAGAAAGTTGTCAATAAAAGATGCCACCGCACGAGTGAATCAACAAGCCGTTGCTGTTAAAGACGCACGTCGTGCGGTCGATACTGCCAATCTGAGTGTCGAGTCGAGCCAATCGAGGGCCAACCAACAGTCTGCGACATTGCGCGGTCAGCGAAATCAGCGTGACAAAACGCTGCAGGTAGCGCCGATCAACGGGGTGATCGCAGAGATACCTTCCAAGGTCGGAACTTTCGCAGTCGCCGGACTTTCGACAACGGCACTTTTGACGATCGCAGATATGTCCTCGATCAACGTCGAGGTAAAGGTCGATGAAACATCCATCGATAAAGTCGAGGTCGGTCAAAAGGCAAAGATCAAGGTCGATGCTTTTGGAGACAAAGAAATTCTTGGCCAAGTCACGCAAAAAACTCCGCTTGCCGTTGGCAAATCGCAGACCAGCGGCGGGCTTTCGACAAACATCAACGTTCAGGAAGCAAAAGAATTTCGCGTGGTCATCGAGTTAATGGACCTGACGGAAGAAATTCGCAATGGTCTGCGTCCGGGCATGAGTGCAACTGCTGAGATCACAACAAAGACAGTTAATGAAGTTGTCGCAGTTCCGCTTCAAGCCGTGATCGAAAAGAAACCTGACGCTTCGCCGACTCCGACGCTTGCCGGCGATGCTCCTGCAACTGCGGACAAGCCTAAGACCATAACCGGCGTTTTTGTGCTCGAAGGAAACAAGGCAAAGTTTGTCGAAGTCACGACCGGCATCATCGGCGAATCTGACCGCGAGATCATTTCAGGACTCGAGCCAGGGCAAGAAGTGATCACAGGCCCAAGCCGCGTTCTCAACACGCTAAAAGACGGAACTCTCGTAAAGAAGCAAGCCAAGAAAGAAGGCGAAGCGGCTAATAAGTCTTAAGAACAGTGTGGAGTCTTGAGTTCGGAGTCTTTAGGCGATCCAAATTTTCTCCGACTCCAGACTCCAGACTTAAGACTCCAGACTTCCAACGATGTACAGGTTTATGGACGAAGAAAACGGTAACGGCAAGCAGGCTCCGCCGCCTGAAGATCTGATCATTCGGATGCAGAACATTTGGAAGACCTACCAGATGGGCACCGAGGAACTTCATGCGCTTCGCGACGTTTCTTTTGACGTTAAAAGAGGTGAGTACGTCGCGATCATTGGCCCGTCGGGTTCGGGCAAATCTACGCTGATGAACCTTATCGGTTGTCTCGATTCGCCGTCAAAGGGCGACTATTGGATCAACGGCAATCTCGTCTCGATCATGACCGACGACGAACTCGCCCGCATCCGCAACAAAGAGATCGGCTTTGTTTTCCAGACATTTAATCTTCTTGCACGAGCGACCGCTTTGCACAATGTCGAACTTCCGTTGATCTACGCCGGTATGCGTGCTGCCGAGCGTCAGGAAAAGGCCCACGCGGCTCTCGCTGCGGTAGAACTCGGCGACCGAGTCACGCATCGGCCTAATGAACTTTCCGGCGGACAGCGTCAGCGTGTAGCGATCGCTCGGGCGCTTGTGAATCATCCTTCGATCCTTCTCGCCGACGAACCGACCGGAGCACTCGACTCCAAGACCAGCATCGAGATCATGCATCTTTTCGAACGCCTTCACGACGAGGGCAACACGATCATCGTCGTCACCCACGAACCCGACATCGCCGAACGCGCCCACCGCGTCATCACCATCCGCGACGGCCGCATCGAAAAAGACGAACGGTTGAAATAATAGGCTCAAACTGTGCTCACAATCCATTGGAGCTAAAAACAACCATTTATCGATTGGTCACATCTGTTTAGGGCATGAGATCAATTCTGACGTTGTTTATACTTTCGCTGGCAATACCGGCCTTCAGTCAGCAACCACAGACAACCTATAAAGTCACCGGCACGATAAAAGACTTGAAAGGAGCTGTTATCGGCGGTTTGGCGATAATGGAAAATGAAAAGTACTCTGGTGCTGTAACAGACATCAATGGCGAATTTCAGATTGCATTGTCTCCTGGCGATCATTTATTAACGCTTGGGAAGTTTTACGACCTTCGTCTATTTCTTAAGATCGTTGATGGCGGTCCGAATCCCGACAATGTCGAACTGACCGTCGATACAAGTCGGGTTTGTTGCGTTTTATCTTCCGGCGCTGCTTTTCCTAAGCCAATTGTATTGCCAAAGCCGCCTTACCCTGCTGCTGCGAAAGCGATTCGAGCACGAGGAGAAGTTGTCGTCACTGTGAAGGTCGATCATGAAGGTAATGTCACCTCCGCAACCGCTGAAAGCGGCCATCGCTTTTTAAAGGGCACTGCTGTTGCGGCAGCAAAGTCTGCCCGTTTTGAGCCATCTACCGCAACTGAGCGAGAAGCTCGCCTGACCTTTTTTTTCTGGGACGAGGAGCCTCGTGATGGTTTAGTTCGATATTCCAATCAATATCGGATCGAAATCGTTAGTAATCCGGTATATAGCAATTAGGCGATTTTTCAAAAAGGCCGTCATGTTCACCACAACGGCCTTATCTTTACAGTCAGGAAAACTAACCGGTGATCGTGGCGCTGATGGTTTCGGACCAGGCGCTTACGGAGCCGTCTCGCATGCGCCAGCGGAGCATGTAGTGGGCGACCTTTCCGGCTTCGGCGGCGTCGTATTCGGCTAAATAGGGCGTGAAGGCGTCGAGCGTGAGAAAGATGCAATCTTTTTCGCTGCCGGGCGGCGGGCCGTCGATCTTGACCCAGATCTCGACGCCCATCGCGCCGCGCGGTTTTTTGCGGTTTTCGGGCGTCGCGTTGTCGCGCCATTCGAGTGTGTGCCGCAGACGTTCGGAAGTGTTGACCGTCACGGCAGGCACGGTTGCGTTCGACGGAGCCGAAGCGTCACCGGTCGGAATGCCGAGTGCTGCCATCGCCGCGTCGGTTGCGCCGCCAGCCTTCGCTACGTTTCGCAAAAGCCGTAACTGAGCTTCGACGTTGTCGCGGCTAGCTTCCTTTGCCGCCGTCTTCGATTTGGCTTCAGCCTGTGCCGCGACGTGTGCGATAAGGTCGGTGTTAAATGTATTTTTGAAAGTGTTCAGGTCGTCAACCTGCGGCCCGGTCACGCCGGGATATTCCGCCGTACTCGCGTCCAACACTTCCCAAACCTGTGATGCGATCAACAATAATTCACTGTCCGAAACTGTTCCAATTGAATTTGCCATTGTGTTCTCCAACTTTGCCGTAGATTTATCAAAAGCTCCGGCGAAGTAAGCTGCGGGAGCAACTGACATAACAAAGTGGCGGAATTTTAATACAAAACGCCCAAATTCTGCAACCCTCCACGCCAAAACAATTTCTTTTCTGGTCAAGAAAGATTATTTTCCTGTCGCGAAAGCTTCTTTTACTGTGGAGAAATGTCATTTTCCTGTCGAGAAAATGTTTTTTCTAGTGGAGAAAGTCTTTTTTCCTGGGAAGAAATGTTTTTTTCTGATGGAGAAAAGGTTTTTTCCGATCGAGAAACCTTTATTTCTGGCGGAGAAAGTTTGTTTTACGGTGAAGAAATGTTCTTTTCACACAAAAAAAAACCTTTAGGTTCAAATTGGCGATTCTAATCACAATAGACATATTTGATACCTGGACTGCATCCAACCGTCGCACATTGCGGGCCCGTCCATATTCGATCTTCTTCTACTAGTTTTTTTATATCGTCGCCTTTTGACCGGTAAATGCACTTCTTCATCGGTATTGTTCCACCACAGCAACCGCAACCGCAAGCGATGAATGAAAGCCCTTTTTGCGGTTTATCACATAGTGAGGAAGTTGTTCCAATAGGCCACTTATCACTGAAATAATTGATTTGATAAACCTCATTATCATACATAAATTTCTCATTCTCACCTCTAAATCTAATACTTAAACCCAGTTCACGGTACTCCATTACTACAGATTGAGTGTTCGCTGTATTAATCGTTTTTTCAAAAGAGCTTACATATGGCTGGCTCGACTTACCTTCTATAAAACAAGGGTCGCGACCATAGACGATGAGCATATAGTTGTTGCCAAACTCTTTGATAATGTCGGTTTTGGAAATGTTTTTTGGGTTTGTCTCTATCCAACTAATAATGTGCGATTTCCGATCAATACGAACAATTAAACTATCCGCTCCTCCGTAATTGTAACCCTTTGCTGTGTTGTTTAATGGTGTTTCAATAATCGAAATAGGATTACCCAAAACACGCAGTGTGTCTTTGTCCGTAGATTTTCCGACCTCAAGACCACGGTAATTGGCAGAATGCCACGGACGGAGCTCGTGTGAGATCGGTCGATCTTCGGTAGGTTGAGTTTTTGGATTAGATTGAGACTCTAGCTGTTCGGAATTGGTTGGATGAGAGGCGCAGCTTTGTAGTAAAAGGGTAAAGAACAATACTAAGCCAAAGTAAGCACCATTTCGCATTTCGTCTTTCACCAATTAATACTCTCACTTTCCGCCCGGAAATGTAGCACTTATACCGTTGACTTGGCAAGAACCCATTCGCTATCGCTCACGGTTCTGACAGAAGTTTGTTCGACCTTCAATATTCTTTTATACTCTTTAGTTTGCGAGATAGCTCGCGGTGCATACTATATGGCGTTTTTTTGGCGTAGGAAGAAGGAAGACAAATTCTCGACATCGGTGCTTGGGCTCGATAAATCGATCGAGGAGCTAAAGGCCCAGGAAGAGGCCGTTGAGCGTGAGATCGGCGTCCGCTTTACGAAGGCGATTGAGAAAACGCGGCATTCGATCAATAACCGGCTCGATACGATCTTTGAGGGGCGAAAGCAGATCGACGAAGCGTTCCTGGACGAGCTTGAGGAAATGCTCATCTCGACCGACATCGGCGTTGCGACGACGATGCAGGTGCTTGACAGCGTGAGACGCGGCGTTTCGCGGGCAGAGATCAGCGATCTTACCGCTTTGAAAGCCGCGATGAAGAAGGAGCTGCTCGACATTCTCCGACATTCGACCGAACGTGGCGTCGCCGACGAACGCACCATCGACGAATCGATCAAGCCCTACGTCTTGATGGTCGTCGGCGTAAACGGCGTCGGCAAAACCACCACCATCGGCAAGCTCGCCCAACGCATCAAGGACGAAGGCAACGATGTGCTCATCTGTGCGGCTGATACCTTTCGAGCGGCGGCGAACGACCAACTCGAGATCTGGGCAACGCGCGCGGGCGTTCAATTGATCCAGCAAAAGCAGGGAACTGACCCGGCGGCCGTTTTGTTCGACGCTTTGGCGGCGGCAAAGGCTCGAAACAGCGATGTTCTGATAGTCGATACTGCCGGACGCTTGCACAACAAGGCAAATTTGATGGCCGAGCTTGAAAAGATGAAACGCATCTCTTCGCGCGAGGTCGAGGGCGCTCCGCACGAGACTTTGCTCGTCATTGACGCCGTCACGGGCCAGAACGGACTCGAACAAGCACGCCAATTCATGAAAACCGCCGACGTCACCGGCATTGTTTTAACCAAACTCGACGGCACAGCCAAAGGCGGCATCGCCGTCGCCATCGCAAAGGAACTAAACCTCCCGATCCGCTACGTCGGCATCGGCGAACAGGTCAACGACCTAATGGTTTTCGACGCGGATAGTTATGTTAATGGGTTGTTTAACTAGCAATGGATTATGAAACACCGTTTTCTTATAGCATTATTATTCTTTACATTCTTTCTTGGGTCCGCAGGGATTGTCTCCGCGTGTACTTGTATCCGAAGTCGAGTTGGAGTCTCGGAGAAAGAGCGTGTGGAGTCTGCGAAAGATGATGCCGATGCTATTTTTGTCGGAAGAGTAATAAAAATAATTAAGGAGCGAGATCGCCACGGCGGACTGACAGGTGGTTATTATGCTGTATTCCAAGTTAGCGAATCGTGGAAGGGACCTCAATCTAAAATACTAAGAGTTTCCACGTCTTACCAATGTTGTATGTGTGGCTATGGTTTTTCCAAAGGCAAAGACTATTTGGTCTATGCATATTTCGCTGAAAGTGTGAATGCCCATAAGAAAATGCTGGATACTAGTATTTGTACAAGAACAAGGGAATTAAATGATCCTCAAGTGGAAATAGATCGGCAATATCTAGGTTTTCGACGCACGGGGGCTAGAAAGTAACCTTGACACAGTCTGACGTATTATTTTCTAAACACGCAATAGACTTAGCCGCTAAGGGCATCGGTTTAGTTTCTCCCAATCCGCTTGTCGGCTGCGTCATTGTTTCTGGTGACGGAGAGGTTGTCGGCGAAGGAACTTATGTTTACGATAATGTGACGCATGCTGAGGTCAGTGCACTTGAGCAAGCCGGTGGCAATGCGAAAGGCGGTACTGCATATGTCTCGCTTGAACCGCATTCGCATCACGGCAAAACCCCGCCTTGTACCGAAGCTCTGATCAACGCTGGCATCAAACGCATTGTTTGCCCGATAGAGGATCCAAATCCTCTTGTTTCCGGTGGTGGCTTTGAAGCACTGCGAAACGTCGGTGTCGAGGTCGTAACAGGTATCCTCGCAGATGAGGCGACGAAACAAAACGAAAAATTCATCTGCTGGCATAAGAAGCAGAGGCCGTTCGTACATTTAAAACTTGCGATGTCGTTAGACGGACGTATTTCGCTGAATCATAGCGTTTCGACTGCTTTGTCGGGCGGCGACGCTATTAAGCGTGTTCACGAACTTCGTCACGAGCATGATGCAATACTCATCGGTGGCAACACTGCGATTGTCGATAACCCGATCCTCACAGACCGCAGCGGCAAACCGCGTAGGCGTCCGCTTGTGCGTATCGTTCTCGATAATCAACTGCGGCTGTCGGCGGTCTCTAATTTGATCTCAACAGCCAGTGAAACGCCGACAATAATTTTTACTAACAACCATGACGCTGGCAAAGTGTCCGTCCTGCGAGCCTTGGGTGCGGAAGTCGTCGTATCGCCGATGGGCGGACGCGATCTGAAAGGCGTGTTGGACGAGTTGAAAAGCCGTAACATTCAGAGCGTCCTCGTCGAAGGCGGCAGCGAGATCGCAGGCGCGTTTTGCGATGCAAAGCTTGTTGATAAAGTTACATTCATCGCTGCTCCATTCATTATCGGAGGCCGCGAAGCACCAAATGCCGTTTCCGGCGCCGGAGCAGACTCGATCGCCGAAGCAATGCTGCTAACGGACATTTCCATCGAACATCTCGGCGACGACATCGAGATCACCGGCTATCCAACCGTCTGAGGCCAGAGGCTTATGCGGGCAAAAAAATCACTCGGACAGAACTTTCTACGCGATCAAACAATTATTAAGCGCATCATTGATGCTCTTGATCTTGGACATGATGAAACGGTGATCGAGATAGGGCCGGGACAAGGAGCGCTGACAGAGCAGTTGTTTATTGATGAAGCCAAAGTCATTGCAATTGAATTTGATCGGGATATGATCTCGTTGCTGCATGAACGTTTTGGCTCTTTGCATAATTTTCATCTCATAAACGAAGACGCTTTGAATGTTGATTTTTCTGACGTTCTAAAAGCAAATGCAGTCGATGCAAAAGCCAAACTTATCGCGAACTTGCCCTACAATATTTCTACGCCTATCCTCCAACGGTTGATGGATCAGCGCCATCTTTTTTCGAGCCTAGTTCTGATGTTTCAGCGTGAAGTTGTGGAACGCATTACCGCGAAAGCGGGCGGTAAAGAACGCGGCTTTTTAAGTGTGATGGTCGAGAATACATTTAATACTGAATACCTGTTTGATGTGCCGCCGCAAGCTTTTCAGCCAGTTCCAAAAGTATGGAGCGCGGTCGTCCGCCTTACGCCAAAAAGTTCATTGATCGCAGATGAAGCTCTGTTTCGTCAAATCATCAGCTTTTGCTTTTTACAGAAGCGAAAAACTATTCTCAACAATCTCAAAACTAGGTTTCCCAACGCAGCCGTCTTTCTCGAACAATGTGAGATCGACGGCATGCGGCGAGCAGAAACTCTTACCTTATGTGAGTGGGTCAAGTTAGTGTCAGCAATAAAAAGGGCCGGATCGTCTATCGACGTCCGGCCGTAATTTTGCTAAACACACTAACGTTGTTTTTTAGTCAAATGCAAGATTATCAGTCTCTACCGTTGCAAAAGAATTGGAACCAAAAATTGTAAATCTGGCAACCTGAGATGCTGAAAATCCACTGACTGCTGAAGGATCGACAACATACCACCGAGCAAAAAATGTTTTGCCCGCAACTCGAATGTTGCCGGGAAGCTGCAAGCTGACCGATGCCCAGCCGTTGCCTGCTCCGGTGTTTTGAGTTGTTGTTGCGACACGGGCCAGCGTACCTGTGGCCGGAATAACTGCTCCAACTCCCGGATCAGAATCACTGATCACCAAGACTGCATCCGCATTTCCTAAAGCACCTGAGATCGAAACGGTGAAGTTAGGATTGCCGGCGAGCGGTGGTGAAATTGCCTTAATTTCTGGCGTAAAGCCTCCCGATCCAACACGACCCGTGCCGATGATCTGAGGCACGCGAGTGGATTCGGAATATAGCGTTGGTCTATCAAACGGCGGCAACTCAGCTGTGACACGAGGGTCGGTCAGCGGCCTCTTAAGGAATGCAACTATATCCGCCTGCTGTTGTGCGTTCAATCCTCGCGGACGCACAAGCGGGTCTTTGTTCGGAGCATTAAAATCGCCGCCGCGATTATAAAATGCTACAACCTGATCAAGCGTATTGAATCGTCCATTGTGAAAGAAGGTTCCACGAAGTTCGACATTTCTCAGGCTTGGCGTTTTGAATCTGCCTAGATCACCGTTATTTCCCGTGACCTGAAAGCGACCGGTATCATCGTTCGGTGGACGAACACCAATGTATCTAAAAGTGTTGTCACTCGTGACTGCTCCAGCATGACAAACATTACACTGGACCTGAACGAACGTATTGCGGCCGTTGTTCTCCTGTTGAGACAATGGCGTGATGCCTGCATTAGCAAGATCAACCGGAGCCTGATCGGTGTAAAGGGTGCGTTCGTAGGTTGCGATCGCGAGAGCAATTCTAGCCGGTGTCACATCCGGCGTGCCAAAAACCTCACTAAAGATAGACGGATAACTTCGCCCGCCTATCCAGGTATTGAGTGCAGTCGGAATATTAGTCGCAAGAGCCAAAGGCTTCGAAACGGAAATTCTTGCTGCAACATCGTTCCAGTCGCGTCCTGAATGCGCCATTTCAACAGTACTAACAGGCGGCCCAAGGACTTGACTCTCAAGAGCACCGCCAGTATTGAGTATGATCGCATTCGTTATCGGATCGCGAAAAGTGTCGCTTGCTCGTCCATCCCAAAACGCCAGATTAAGAAAACCGGCATTCAAGTAGGACATTGAGCTACGTCCGGTGACCTGATCGTTAAGACCGTAACTTGAAGACAATAGATATGTTCCGTCAAGATTCGTTTGCGGCACGCCTTTTGAGGCGATGACGTCATCAGGCCCGCCAAAAAACTGATCTATTCCGGGATTGGTTGAGGAGGACGGAGAGGTGAGCGAACGCAGGTCATCGCCGCCGCCGTGTGCTGTGTGACATGTGCCGCAGGCAACAGTTCTTGTCGATGACATCTGCTCATCCCAAAAGAGTGCCTTACCAAGGTAAACCTTAGCAGCGGTTATAGGATTACCGGGCGGTACAGGCGGAGGTCCAAGCGGCGGAACAGGACCTTGCTGCGCTGTGTTGGAGCGTGTTCCTCGATCGCTTATACTCAATGCGCTGACCGTAGTCGCATTTTCAGCCCTTACCCAATAAAAGAACATCTGGCCCGGTGCAGCGGTAGTGTCGAGAAATGTATTCGCCGGTGTATTGCCAATATCAACTGCAGCCGCGGAGTCCGACGTAGTTCCCCGAAACACCCTATACAAAGTCGCTCCGCGAATAGCGTCCCACTCTACTCTGACCTTATCTCTGTACTTAGTGTCAGAAGCCATCACTCCTGTCGGAGCGGAAAGCGATCCGCCTGACTGGCCGTTGACTGGGTCATTAGTTAGTAATGCAAACACTCCAAATGCCGCTGCAAAAAACAAACAAACGGCCAATTTTACTCTTCTCATAAAAGTTTCCCTCTCACTTAAAAAGATGTCCAAATCTATCTCTGATACTATTGCGGCAACGAAATAATCTTGATTTAAGATTTCCGACGCTGATACCTATAACGTCCGCTGCCTCGCTCAATGAATATTCTTCTGAATAGACCAGCGTCATTGCGATCCTGTCTTTTGGGTCGAGCGATGACAGGACCTTTTCCGCGAGTTGAGCTGAAACGAGCTGAACTTCATGTCCTTTGACGCTGCTGTCTGGTATCGATTCGCCGAAAGCTTCTCCGTCGTTTTCCAAATCGGAAAATACGCTTTCCGGTCGTCGTCCGCGTCGACGAAACTCGTCGTAGCAAACGTTCACTGTTATCCGCGTCACCCACGCCGGAAAAGAGTTTCCGCTTGCCCCACGAAAGTCTTTGAGAGAAAAATATGTCTTTGTAAAACTTTGCTGGACATATTCTTCCACCTCCGAACGGTCTCGAAAAAAACGTCCGACCACTCGCGTTACCAAAATTCGGTACCTTTCAAATATCTCGGCGAATGCCTGCTCATCGCCCTCGATCACAAGGCGGACAAGTTGTTCGTCACTTGTCTGCTCACCATCCGAAAAACTGACCGCCGATGACTTAGCTTTATTTTGCAAGCCTGTATTGGAAACCTCATCGAGCATTTTCTTCAATTAGGCTTAAATAAACAAACAAAGATATTTTATCGCTGCCTTGGTGGTTTTCCGCCTGAGTTTTTTACTTCAAAGCCTTCCGGCACCGCGAACAGGCTTGCTGATGGTTCTGTACGTTTGATGTTTACCAAGCGGAAAATATGTTCGCCCGAGAGTGGATCCAGGTGCCGTGACATCACTATCAACTGCAGTTCCGGCGAATACCACTTTTCGGTAACAACCTGTATAGGTTTGTCGTTCCCGATGTGGCCCGCCGGCAGTTCGAATGTGATACGTGTTCCCTCGACCGAAATTCCTTC
This sequence comes from Chloracidobacterium sp., assembly GCA_016711345.1. Taxonomy (NCBI): domain Bacteria; kingdom Pseudomonadati; phylum Acidobacteriota; class Blastocatellia; order Chloracidobacteriales; family Chloracidobacteriaceae; genus Chloracidobacterium; species Chloracidobacterium sp. The sequence goes on along the minus strand of JADJTD010000001.1, from coordinate 3,672,176 downwards.
GATCGTTTTCGTCCCTAGCGAGTCCGACGTCGCGTCCGGATTTTGAGGGTCATCACGCGGCGGCCCGTTTGGGCCTATACCGATCTTTCGGGCGATCTTGTTGCCCAGATCAAAAAAATACTGCGTCTTCTGAGCAAAATCATTTATAAAAACTAACGTCTGAGGCTTATTGTTTTCATTTACTATACTAAAGCCGCCGACCATTTCGAAAGGCTGTTCGCGCCGGGTCCGCCCGGACGAATCACGATAGAACGCGCCTTTCGTCGTCTTAGTGACCGTCGTTCCGTCGAATAACCGACGCGTATCTTCTATAACCGTTTCCGCAGAAAATGGCTGCCCTTTAACAAGCTTGTCGCCAAATCGCAGTTCAGCGGCGATAAATGTCGCATTAAGTGGCGGCCCGACACGATCTTCGATCTCGGCACGTTCCCGCGGCGGGCGAGATTCTTCGCGGTCAAGCACACTGTCACTGTTGATATCCATTTCAGCAAATTTTTCATTTACGGTGCGTTCGAAGTCGGCTTTTGACAATGAATCAACATTCCGAAACCGGTGCATAAAAAAGAACGGCGGCAATTTGTCGCGAAGCTCGCCTGATTCACCAGGCTTTCCACGCCCCATCGGTGGACGACGGTCGGGAATTTCGTTTCGGTCGATCACGCCGTTATTGTTGCTGTCAAGACCGGCAAATGTTCGATCTATCGCGGCCTGAAACTCACTAGCCTCGATCATGCCGTTATTATTTACATCGATGCCTTTCGTCCAATCGCCTTTAGGCCGGCCATCTCCGCGAGGTGGTCCGTCAGGCCGCGGTCTTTGTGCAAAGGCGCCAACGGCTAAAAATAAGCTGAGAAAAATTGCGAATAGTATTTTCGTATTCATTATTACTTCCTTGCCGGACCGAAAAAACTTACCTTATAAATCGTATTGCCCGCGTGAGACCGTCATCGCCGACAAGCACCTCGGCATCTATCATCTCCGAAGGCGTTTTCACACTCGTCACAAGCCCAAGCGAAACCATCATCGAACTCGGCACCTTAACCCGTACGATCTGCCCGCTCTCCGGATCGCGTGCATACGAAAGTGCGATGAATTCTGTTTTGATCTCTTCTTTCTTACTCAAATTCGCTACTTCTGTATTTTTAACCACAGTTTTTCTTTCTGATGTTCGTGGTTTGTCAACGATCTGATGAACTGTATGCTTTGTTGAAACTTTGAAAGATGTTGTTTTTGAAAGAGTCGCGTCCTTTTCAGTTTTCGTCGCATTAGGAATTGCGGGAACTATTTCGCTCGGTCCTACAGGCTCCGGTTGGGTCACGGAACTGATAGGCGGCACATATACAGCCGTTTCCTTATCTCGACTTGGAGCCGAACGGAAAACAAAGAAGGAGAAGATCAAAATCGCAGCAGCCGTTACAGAGGCTCCGGCCAAAAGCCATCGAAGCACTTTGACTACAGGCGGCCATGCAGAGACTTTCGCATCCTTTTGCTCATTGATCTTCCGCTGAACGCCCCACCAAACCGTTGGCGAATCGGCTATCTCACCGAGCAACGCTTCGTCAGCGCCGGCTTCTTTTACAAGCGTTCGCATCAAAGCGTCAAGTTGTTCATCCGAAAGCTGCTTTTTCATCTTTTTGACTCCGCAAATCATCTGCCGTCAGAGAAAAGACGCGCGAGATCGCAGATCGGTTTCAAAAAAAGTTATAAATAGTCAGAATCTCCGTAGCGACTGGGTTATTTGCAAGGCCAGCCAACTAGTAAGGGCGATACACTCAACGAAGAATGTACCGCCCTTATATCCGCTCAAGGCTCAATTAAAACAGTTCGATCTTTCCGTTAGTGATTGTCACTCTCGACTCGCCTTCGTTAAACATTATCTGCTCAAACGAGATCGGCGACACCGAACCAACAGTACCAACAGAAGTAAATCTCAAATTCAACAACACGCCATCGCCATCTATCGGATAAGCTCCGTAAAGAACAACTCTCATTAGCCCTGGCTCAGTTGCATTAACCACCACCGAAAGCCCGCGGCTGACTGTTCCCGAAACATCGACCGGATCGACCAAAGGCTGCAACACCGAAGGATCATACCTGAGATCAAACTCATAAGAGATCACACCTTTGTTCGAAATGCCCTCAACACTCACAGGCACAACGATCTCTTTATCAACAGATCCAACAACCGAAGGTAATTCAACCGCAATACCCCTTTCCGGCCCGCTGCCTTCTACTTCTGCCAACTGCCTACCGTTAAAAGGCCTCGCCGCCGTCGGATTCCAGTTACCTGTGACCTCGCCGACAAGAATGCCGATGTAGTCCTGGCCCGTCTGAACACCTATCGGGTCGGCGTAACTTCGAGTCGTCGGTGATGCTCCGATCGGGAACGTCGGCTCTGTTAAGCTCGGAACGAAGAATCTCCACTGGCCTGCCAAACCTATTGGCGGCCCAAGCCCTGAAACAAACCTTGCGATCTGTGCCGCATCGGTTGAAGAGAGTGCTCCGTTGTTCGTCACGTCCGCCGCGATCCTCTGCCGGTCGTTGGTGATAAGCGAAACACCCGAAACATGCTGAGCGATCCTCGCCGCATCGGCTGACGAGACGCCGTTCTGCCCCGTTGTCTTAGTTACACCAATCGTATAGTTTCCTGTACCAAAACCTGTAAGCGTGTATTGCCCCGCAGTTCCGCCCGGCGCGTCAGTCACCGTCGTAACAAGGGGTGAACCAACCGTACTCGCTACCGTCGCATTAGAGATGAACTTCGTAGTCGGCGACGCCGGATTGCCGTATGTTACCGTTCCTGACACAGAACTTCCGCCGGGCGTAGTCGTGGCAGTTGCGGTCGGCGTGTTTGTCGAAGTAAGGGTAGATGTAGCAGTTGGCGTAGGCGTTGCCAAGCACGGTCCCGGAAGTATCTGGCCGCGAATTTCGCCGCCGGGAAATGTTGACGAATGAACGTTCCAGTAGAACAATCCGTTTTGGAATTGCGTCAACTGTGCCGGTGAGATCGCAAAAGACTGCGTAGGAACTGAGCCTGTTGGCGATAATGGTACGCCAGTCATTCCAAATAGAATTCCGGCATTTGAGCCTGCCGCAGCCGGCCCATGAATATGCGCAGCAGTCGCATTGCTGGACAAACTTGACCAGTCGAGCGTTACCGTGATCTGTGTCTGAGCGGCATTGACTGAAACCGTGCCTGTGCCTGTAGCCGTCGAACCATTAGGCGGCACCTCCTCTGAGCCTGACAAAGTCGTCACTGTGTAACAAGTCGGCGTCGGCGTTGGAGTGTTAGTCTCTGTTGCAGTGTTTGTTGGCGTCGGTCCCAAAGGCAGGCTGACCGCAGTAGTTAGATAGGTCTGATCGCCGCTGGGATTATCGTTGTTGTTTGCCTGATTACCTGCGGCATAGAACGTCACAGGGCCGACATCAGTGGCTGGGGCGTTCCAGTCGAACGTCCAAGTCGCTCCGTTAGGGGTTCCGGCGAATGTACCTGCTTGAGTATGTTCGATGTACCATCGCCCGTCGCCAAAATCTTGCTGAGTAAACGCGGTCGTGTCGGTAAATGTTCCGGCAGCTGAATTGGTGCCATCGAGAGTTGTTAATTCAAATCCCCAACGCAATCTAGTCGTGTCGGTTGTCGCGTGCTGGACCTGTATCTGGTAGGTTTGTCCGGGAATGTAATTTGCCGGAGCAAATACGGTAATAATTCCCGGCCCGGTGTCATCGTGACACAGCGAGCAGTTCTGTTCACCGGGAGCTCCGGTCATTTGCGGTGGCGGTTGGGTAGAATATGACTGCACCACAGGGGTGAAACCGTTGTTGAACAACAAAGCGGCAACGCCAAAGACCATAAAACACAACATGAAAACTAACTTGATCTTGTTCATAAAAATATCCTAACCAATTCTATTACTCTTCTCACCTCGGCCAACAATTGGAAGATACAAATTCTCCCAAAAAGACAAGGCCTTCTAAACAAACAAAACTAACCGGAGAGGGGTGTTGACTAACTATACCATACGCAAAAAACGGTTTCTATAAATATTAAGCCCGCAATAACAAAAAAGCCTCGCCGATCAAGACGAGGCCTTTTAATGCGTTCAGAGTTACGTATTTCTAAGGGCTTTAGCAAGACAGCACAAACTTATTAAACAAAAGCGTTGATCTCGAACCCATAAGCAAGAGACTTCGAGCCAGAAGCAAGAAACTTTGAGCCAGAAGCAAAGAACTTCGAGCCGGAAGCAAAGAACTTCGGAATAGAAGCAGAAATCCTTTACTCACAAGCAAAGCGCTTGCTATCAGAAGTAATTCGCTTACGCCTAACAGCAATGTGCTTTTGGGCAGAAGTAACTCGCTTTTGACCAAAAGTAATCTGCTTTTCAAGAAAAGCAGCCAACTTAGAGACAAAAGCAAACAACTTTACCCTTAAGTATTTTAGCTTTTAGCAAGTATTTATAAGGCTTTGGTGAGAATTACTCGGATAAAAGCGTTGGCTGGTCGTCTTTATTGGCTTTTTGGGTGACTTTTTCCATTGTATACCAGCAAGAAGGCTGGTTCTTGGCACTTACCCAGACCACCTCGTTATCGTAATAAACTGGACGCCACGTTTAGCGTGGCAAGAAAGCTCATGTGAGCATAAATGCCTGTGTTATCATCTAGCTTCGATTCTAATTGAGGTATTTGTGAGTAAGATAGAAATAATTCCGCTGGGCGGTATTGGCGAATTTGGGATGAACTGCATGGGCATTCGATATGCCGATGAGATGATCGTCATCGACGCCGGGATGGGCTTTCCGGAAGAGACGCCGTATGGCGTGGATATTTCCATACCAAATTTCGACTTTCTCGAAGAATACCGTGACGACCTGACCGCGATCATCCTCACCCACGGCCACGAAGACCACATCGGCGCGCTTACCTACATTCTAAAGAAATTCAATCTGCCGGTTTACGCTTCGCGGTTTACGATCGGGCTGGCAGAGAAGCGGCTCGAAGAGCACGGAATGCTCAACGATGTGATGATCCATCGCGTCAAGGCGAACGACATTATCGAGGTTGGGCATTTTCGCGTCGAGTTTATCCACGCTTCGCATTCGCTGGTCGATTGCTTTTCGCTGGCGATCCATACGCCGCTCGGCACGATAATCCACACAGGCGATTACAAGATCGACGACACACCCGTCATCGGCAAGCCATACGATCTCAAAACGCTTTCGAGGATAGGCGACGAAGGGGTACTGCTGCTGCTGGGCGATTCGACAAACGCGACCGTTCCGGGAAGGACGCCTTCGGAAATGGCTGTGATACCGGCTTTCGAGGAAATATTTGACGAGACCGAGGGACGTATATTTGTATCAACGTTTTCGTCTTCGCTGCATCGTCTGCAGATCGTCTTTGACGTCGCCCATCAATTCGGGCGAAAGGTTTGCGTCTGCGGACGTTCGATGCAAAAGAATGTCGAGATCGCTGAGGAACAGGGTTTATTAAAGATACCTTTTGGAGCGATGGTTTCGTTGGGTGATGCAAGAGCATTAGACGACGACGAAGTTTGTTATCTCGTCACCGGTTCGCAAGGCGAAAACCGCGCTGCGTTATGGAATCTCGCGACATCCACCTATAAAGGAATGGAGATCGAGAAAGGCGACACTGTTGTGCTTTCCGCCCGCATCATTCCCGGCAACGAAAAGAACATCAGCCGCCTTATCGGCAGCCTCTACAAACGCGGCGCCAACATCATCGAAGAGAAACGCCGCCTCGTTCATGTCTCAGGCCACGCCTCACAGGAAGACATCAAGATAATGGTAGAAACCGCCCGGCCAAAGTACCTTGTCCCGATCCACGGCGAATACAGGATGCTGTTCCGGCACAAGGAATATGTAAAAAACCACGTCGCCGGTTACAACGACGACAACATCATCTTGATCGAGAATGGCAATGTGCTTGAGGTCGATGAGTTCGCCTGTAAGGTCGTGGACAAACACGACTTGCACAAGACATTTATCGACGAGGAATCGCACGACGAGATCGAATACGACGTCGTCCGCGAACGCAAGAAACTCGCCTACGGTGGAGCGATCTCGCTAGTCGTGACGATCAATAAATCTTCGCACGATCTCTTTGGCGAACCACAGATCACCTTTCAAGGCGTCGCCGGTATCGATCCGACAAACGGTTTCGCCGCCGATGCCCGCTCCGAGATCCGCAAAGCCATCGGCGACATGAAACGCGAACACATCGTTGACCGCAACTTCTTTAAAGAAAACCTTCGTATCCTATTAAAACGATTCGTCCAGAAAAAGATCGGCACCAAACCCGTGATCGTGACGACAGTTGTAGAAATATAACTTCTTTACTACATATGAAGTTAGATACTTTATATTCGATCTGTGTTTTGTCAGCTATGGGCTTTTTGTATTTAGTCCACGAGTTATTGGTTAAATTTCAATTTGGCGGAGTCATAAGACTAATTGTGTTGTTATCAGTCGGGGTTGGCCTTGCTGGAAGTTTTAATTTTTTCATCAAGGGTTTGCTTATCCTTCTAAAAGCAGATGGTCACGATATTATCGACGGGTCCAAATTCGATGGGGATGATGACAAAATGATTTTGTTAAAACTTACAAATGAGAATGAAAGCGACATCTTGAAGGAAGTTCATGACGACGGTGGCGAAACTGAATATCTGGATGAAGATAAAATGATCTCGTTAAATCTCACCGACGACAAATGAAGTGGAAGAACAAAACAGTTCTTCTTACAGGAGCTTCAAGTGGCATCGGCGAGGCTCTAGCAATCGCGATCGCCTCAAAAGGAGCAACAGTCGGCCTGCTTGCGCGGCGTGAAGATCTGTTAAAAGACATCGCGGCCAAATGTGAATCTGTCGGTGGCAAGGCCCGCTATTTTGCTTGTGATGTGGTTGATTCAGATGCAGTGCATGAAGCGGCTCAAAAGTTTCGCGACGAATTCGACCATATCGATATCATGATAGCGAACGCCGGTATTGGCGGTAATAACAAAGAGACTCGCAATTACGAACCGGACGCGGTCAAGAAACTTATTGATATAAATTTACTCGGATCAGTAAATGCCATTCATGCGGTTGTGCCGCAGATGCTTGAACGCGGCTCGGGACATCTTGTAGCTATTTCAAGCCTCGCCGGATTTCGCGGCCTTCCAAAATCGGCGGCCTATTCGGCGAGTAAAGCTGCAATGACTGCATTTTTTGAAAGCGTTCGACTTGATGTAGCCGCAAAAGGTATTGATGTCACTATAATTCAGCCGGGATTCATACGCACACCGCTAACCGCTGGACGCGAAAGCAGAATGCCGTTCTTGATGGATCTCGACCACGCCGTTCCACATTTCATCAATGCTATCGAAAAAAAAAAAATTCGCCGCTTTTCCATGGCAGCTTGCGACTATCGTTCGACTTGGCAAGATAATGCCGGCTTGGCTATATGATCGTGTTGCCGGTAAGGCCCGATACCGCGAATAGCTGCATTTCCCGATAAATTCCAACTCAATCACTGCTGGATAATTGACAATGCTGGCCTCCGCATTGTCCACTATCCCTTGTCCATATTTGTTTCGTATGAATTTTCTCCAAGCGATCATTCTCGGCATAGTTCAAGGACTGACTGAATTTATACCGGTCAGCTCAACCGCGCATCTTGTGTTTGCCAGCCGGTTTACAAATCTTTATGACGGCAATCCCGAGATGATCACTGCGACGATGGCTGTGATTCAGTTGGGCACGCTTGGGGCGGTTCTAATCTATTTCGCGGGTGATATTTTGGGGATTTCAGTTGCGTTCGTTCGCGATCATTTTGCTTTGTTGACCGGTAAGCGAGGAATGAGATTCTCTGGCACTGACGGCGTGAGGCCAATATGGCTGTCTGAAGAAGCCTGGCTCGGATGGCTTGTAATATTAGGCTCGATTCCAATAGGTGCTGTCGGATATATATTTAAGGATTTTATCGAGGGCAGCGGAACTAAAAATCTTTGGATAATCGCAACGATGCTTATAGTTGTAGCCGTCTTTCTTTCCATTGCAGAATACGTCGGCAAACAGCGAAAAGAAATGAGGCATTTGGGACTTGTCGATGCGATCGTAGTCGGCTTAGCTCAGGTGCTTGCTCTTATGCCCGGTGCGAGCCGTTCGGGAACGACAATTACAGGCGGACTTCTCGCAGGTCAAAAACGCGAGACTGCCGCTAGGTTTTCTTTTTTGTTATCTATACCTGCTATCACAGCAAGCGGCTTGCTTGAGCTTCGTAAGGCCATACATATATTACCATCGGAGAGCTTTACACCATTGATCGTGGCGACGATCGTCGCTGGCATCGTCGGCTATCTATCGATCTGGTTTTTGCTGTCATTTCTCAAACGTAATTCGACTGCCGTTTTTATTATTTATCGCATTATTCTAGGAACAGTAATTCTCGTCTTATTAGGAATGGGAATTATTGGTCCCTTAGTAACATTGTGAAATTGGATATTAACTTCTTAAGTGCAAAAACGCTGGAAAATTCGAAAACACGATGCTGCCGCAGTCAGCAAACTTGCCAGTCAGATCAGTGTAAAACCGCTCGTAGCTGCGCTTCTTATTTCACGCGGACACGAAACGCAGGAAAAGGCGTTTGAATTTCTTCATCCTTCGCCTGAACATCTTCACGAGCCTTTTTTATTAAAAGGCATGAAGGAAGCGATCGAGCGTATCCAGAGAGCGATTGCCGAAAGCGAAAAAATACTTATCTGGGGCGATTATGATGTTGACGGCACGACCGGAACAGTTCTGTTGCGTAAGATGTTATCGCTGCTAGGCTCGGACTCCGTTTTTCACATTCCAAATCGCTTTACCGAAGGCTACGGCATCAATATTCCAGCTCTCGAAGAAGCGTATAAAAACGGCGTCACGCTCGTCATTAGCGTGGATACCGGCACGACCAGCGTTAAAGAGGTCGAGTTTGCCAACAGCATCGGACTCGATGTAATAATTACCGATCATCACTTGCCAAAAACCGGCGAACCTCTCCCACCGGCCATTGCAGTCATAAATCCAAATCAACCCGGCTGCACTTATCCAGACAAACATCTTGCCGGCGTAGGTGTTGCTTTTAAACTTGCTCATGCGCTTCTGCGTGAAAATAATCTGGAACATGAAGTTCCCGGTTTTCTAAAGATCGCAGCACTGGGAACGGTCGCCGATATGATGTCTCTCACCGGAGAAAATCGTGCGATCGTTTCACTCGGCCTGATCGATCTCCCAAAGACCGATAGCTTTGGTCTCAAAGCATTAATGGAAGTCGCCGATTGCCGTTCTGATATGACTAGCTATCACATCGGTTTTCGGATCGGACCGCGAATTAATGCCGCAGGCCGCATGGATGTTGCGAAACACGTTGTCGAGTTATTTGAAGAAAAGAGTTTTGGAAAAGCTCGCGAGTTGGCCGCTCTATTGGACAGCCGGAACCGTGAACGCCAACAAATGCAGCAAAAGATAACCGATCTTGCGTTGACCGAAACTGAAACCCACGACGGAAAACATTTTGTTGTTGTTTCAGGCGAAGGCTGGCATCAGGGTGTAATCGGCCTTGCTGCGTCACGTATCGCTGAAAAGCTGTATCGTCCAACTATAGTTTTGTCATTAAGAGACGGAATTGGTCACGGCAGCGCACGAAGCATTGCGGGCTTTCATTTACTCGAAGCTCTCGAATCCTGTGGCGATCTTTTTGAGAAATTCGGCGGCCATGCTGCCGCAGCCGGTATGTCGATCAAGCAAGACAACATCGTCGAATTGAGAGAAAGACTTAATGAATATGCCTCAGCTAAACTCTCACCCGACGAACTAATCCCCGAACTCAACATCGACGCTTTGGTGACAAGTGAATCGCTTGGTCTTGATCTAGTCGAACAGCTTGGTGCTTTTGAACCTTTTGGAATGGGCAATCCAAAGCCAGTGTTTGTGACAAGAGATCTCGTCCTTCGCGATGAGCCTTTTGTAATGAAGGACAAGCATTTGAAATTGAAGGTGATAGGCGAAGGGAACAAGCAGTTTGAAGCAGTTTGGTGGGATGGTGTCGAACGATCAAAGGGGCAAACTCTCAGACCTAATTCACGCATCGAATTAGCTTACGTCGCCGAAGCAAATATTTGGCAAGGAAATACGCGGCTTCAACTTGTCGTAGAGGATTTGAGAACGGATAATTAAGGTCAGTGCCGGAACAAATAACCCACAATCAAGATCTATATAGGTTGCGGGCAAAATTGCCGCAGTACTTCCGCATCGCTGCTGTTGGTGTAATTGCTGTCACGATACTTGCAGTTGTAATAGGTTTTTATCGCGAGCGGTCGAAATCACCATTTAAGCTAAAGAGCGAGCATACTCGGCTTTCTACGGATGTCGTCGCCGACGTTAACGGCTACGAAAGACTTGAAACTGACGGCGGCGTCTCGAAATTCTATATTAAAGCCGACTCCGCCAAAACATTTTCGGACGAGCATCAGGAACTTCAGAATGTCTATGTAGAAACATTCGACAATGAGGGTTTGTCGAACAATAAGATGACAGCCGAATCGGCACTCTATGTTCCCGAAGCAGACAAGAACTTTACGGCCTATCTAAAAGGCAATGTACAGATCGAAACTCCCGACGCGCTTAAGATAAAGACAAACAACATTATCTACACCAAAAAAAATGAAACTGCCGAAGCTGACGAGGCTGTCGAATTTGAACGAGCAAACATTCGAGGTAAATCATTTGGAGCAAGTGTTAAGATTGGCGACAAAATAATCGAACTGTTAAAGAATGTCGAGATCGAGGCGTTTGAATCGCCCGAACTCGTTAGATCAAATATTCGCTATGCGAAGATCAATACCAATTCGGCCGTATTTGACCAATTGGGCAATAGGATAGATCTCCGTGACAATGTCGCTATAAACATCGAGTCAAAAGGGAAGTCGTCAGGAAAGCCGCAAATGACTGATGTCCTTGCAGAACGAGCCTCGGTCTTTCTTAACGGTTCCGATCCTAGATCATCACAATTAAAGAGATTTGAATTTTTTGATAAAGTTCACATCGTTTCATCAGAATCCGGTACGGCATCAACCAATATTGATTGCGGCTACGCATCTTATGACAGGTATGCTGACCGTTTTGAACTAAAAAACGGGACACATATCGTCATGTCCCCAAATGATAAACCGACGGACATTACGTCGTCTGAAGCAATATATGAACAGTCCGCCGGAAAACTCACATTGACTGGCAATGCTGTGATCACACAAGGCTCCGATTATCTGAAAGGTGAACTTCTGCACGCAAATCTGTTTCCCGACAAGAAAGTTAAGGATGCGGTCATTCGGGGCAATGCCTCGGCGCGGCAAACAACGACAGAACGTACAACGCTGATCGCTGCTCCAGAAATGAATGCAGCATTCGGCGAATCGCGTCAGCTTCATGACGCAAATGCAATCGGACAAAGTGACGTTGAGATCATTCCCAACGAAAATAAGGAATATTCAAAAGTTAGTATTTCAGCGGCAAGTGGAATTGGCTTGCTGTTCAAGGGCCCGGGCATGATCGATGCTTTGCGGACAGATGGACGGACATCGATTCAGCTTAGTGCACCTGATGCACCCGACGCGGCAAACAAGCGTGTCTCTGCCGATGTTGTCCGAACGACCTTTGGTGCAAACGGGAAGGACATCAGTAAAGCCGAAGCTGTAGGAAATGCAGAGCTGAATGTAGAGCCGTTGCATAACGATAGAAAAAACTATAAAACAACCATCAATGCACCGCGTTTCGATTGTGAGTTCTTTCCGACGGGAAATAACGCCAAAACTTGTACCGGCGGACGCAAAACAAAAACTGTGCGAGTCCCTACTATTCCGGAACAGACGCACGGGACACAGACACTTGTTGCCGATCAAATAACAGCCAACTTCGATCCGCAATCAAAGGATTTCGAACAGTTAAATGCGTCAGGTAATGCTAGATTTACCGAACTTGACAACAATGCTATAGCCGCAGAAATGACTTTCACCCAAGCGGATGAAACTCTGAGACTTAGAGGCGGTGAGCCGACCGGTTGGAACTCGAAATATAGATCAAAGGCCAAGGAGATCGACTGGAACATCCGCAGCCAGCATTCTTTTATGCGAGGCAAAGTAAGCACAACATACTACAGCCTCAAACAATTGAACAACGCTGCTCCTTTCGGCCAATCGGATAAGCCGGTTTTTATTACATCGGACAGTGCCGAATTTGACCAGCCCGGCGAAACCGCAATCTACCTCGGTAATGCTCGAGCATGGCAGGAAAATAACTATATTCACGGTGATAAATTTACGCTAAAGCAAAAAGATGGCCAGTTCCTTGCTGACGGCAACGTCCGCAGCGCGGCCTACAACGTGAAAGTAAATCAAAAAACGGGTAATGCATCCGTTCCGGTTTTTGCCTCTGCCAGTACCATGACTTATGGCCGTGATAGCCAGCTCCTGCAATATCGAACACATGTTGACATACGACAAGGAACCGACAGGATCACCGCAAACTCCGCTGATGTTTACCTTAATAAGGAAAATGAGGTAACAAAGACGATTGCAGAAACCAACGTTGTGGTATCTCAGCCGGGAAGACGCGGAACCGGTGACTGGCTGCAATACACGTCTAGCGACGAAATGGCTATCCTTCGCGGCAGCCCGGCACTTGTAGAAGACGCTGAAAACGGCTCATCTCAGGCCGCTCAATTGACACTCTATATGCGCGAAAAACGTGTAGTCAGTGAAGGGAAATCTAAGCAACCAACATCCACACGGATGAAGTCAGTTTACAAGGTGCAGGGCAAGCAATAATATATAAGCACAATGGACCCCAACGCCTCAAACGGACATTCGCCTAAACACGATATCGATTCACTGGCCGCCCAACATTTGCAGAAAACATACGGCAGCAGACGTGTTGTTGATAATGTAAGCCTGTCAGTTGCACCGGGCGAGGTCGTCGGCTTATTAGGGGCAAACGGAGCCGGAAAGACGACAACATTCTATATGATGGTCGGGCTTGAAAGTTCTGAAGAAGGCTCGATCTCGATGAACGGCCGCGATGTATCAGCTCTGCCGATGTACCTGCGTGCCCGGCTCGGCCTTGGATATCTACCTCAGGAATCGTCAGTTTTTCGCAAGCTCACCGCCGAGCAGAACATTCTCGCCGTACTCGAAACGATGAAAATGAGCCGCATTGAACGTTTTTCGCGACTCGAAGAGCTTCTTGAAGAATTTGGGATCACGCATGTTCGAAAGAACAGAGGCGACTCACTGTCCGGCGGCGAAAGAAGACGCGTCGAGATCGCTCGCTGCCTGGCTACCAACCCTCGTTACATTTTACTTGATGAGCCCTTTGCCGGCATTGACCCGCTTGCAATAGACGATATTCGCGAGATCATTTTGTATCTAAAAAAGCAAGGCATCGGTATCCTGATCACTGACCACAATGTCCGCGAAACACTTGGAATTACAGATCGGGCCTACATTCTTTCCGAAGGTAAGATCCTTCGTTCAGGCGACCCGTCCGCACTTATTGATGATCCCGATGTCCGGCGGTTATATTTGGGCGAAAGGTTTACCTTGTAAACTTACAGTCTTTTCCATTTTCCATTCAAACTCGGTATAATCTAGGTGTGATTCGCTGTTTCTCACATCGAGTAACAGTTGAATAGCTAACGCGCTCCTTCCTGAATATGTCATCTCTACGGCTAACTCATCAATTGCAGCAAAAGATGGTTTTGACGCCCCAACTGCGTCAGCGTATCGAAATGCTGCAGATGACGTCGCTCGAATTGAATGAACTGATCGAGCTGGAGATGGTAGCCAATCCTGTACTTGAGGAAGTTCTGCCCGGAGAAGAGGTCCAAGAGATCGGAGATAACATTCTTGATCAAAATTCCAGCGGTGATGATGACGGATTCGATAACAATGCTGATCACTCAGCTGATGCCATTTCCGAAGCGCGCACCGATCATCTCGCGGAGATTGACGGAATTGTGCCCGAAGGATCGAGCCTTAACGGCAACGAAGAACATAGCACAGACATCGACGGGGACGACGATTCGCATGCGGAAAGCGCCGATTCTTTTGATGAGATCGATTATGGTCGTGAATTTCAGGATTATCTCGATCCCGGTTATCGCACTCAGGAGATCGAATATAAAGATGACGCTCCGAGCTTTGAACAGTTTTTAACTCATTCGCAGTCACTCAGCGAACACTTAGAATGGCAGCTTCATCTTCTTAGCTTGAACAGCGAAACGGAAGAGGCGGCGATCCTCGTGATCGGCAATTTGGATGACGACGGACGTTTATCGACAAGCATCGACGAAATTGCTGAGATGTGCGGCAGTTCAGTGGAAACTGTTGAACGCGCGAGACAAGCGGTTATGAAGCTCGACCCAGTCGGCTGTGGAGCGTTCAGCGTACACGAATGCCTGCTCGCACAGTTGCATGTGATCGGTGAGCGAGAAAGTCTCGCGGCGGACCTTGTCATAAATCATTTGGAAGACCTTCAGCCGCACAGGCTTCAGCATCTGGCAAAAAAAACGGGTGTTGATCTACAAACTCTCGATAAAGAGATCGAAAAGATCAGGCAGCTTGATCCATTCCCGGGAAGGCGTTATTCGTCCGAAGAAGCGATCTTCGTGTCCCCCGAAGTTTACGTGGAAAAGCTCGAAGACGATTATGTCATCTATTTTGCCGATGATGGCAGCCCGAGACTTCGTATAAGTCACACCTATAACAAACTGCTCGACCAAACCGACTCATCAAAAGAAACTAAGGATTTTATTAAAGAAAAGATGCGATCGGCGGTTGATCTGCTTCGAAATATCGAGCATCGGCGGCAGACTATCTACCGCGTGGTAGAGTGTATAGTTTCTCGCCAACGGGACTTTCTTGATAATGGCGTCGAACATATTAAACCGATGATGTTGAAAGACATTGCGGAAGATATCGGCATGCATCTTTCCACAATTTCGCGAGTAGTAAATCGTAAATACGCCCATACGCCGCAGGGCGTGATTGAGTTGAGGCGGTTTTTTACTGAAGGAATGCTAAATGAAGAAGGTGAAGAGGTTTCGACGCGCATACTTAAGCTGAGGATCAAGAAAATGGTTGAGGACGAGGATACTAAGAAGCCATTGACCGATGACCAGATCGCAAGAGTTTTGAGTAACGAAGGAGTCAAACTTTCAAGGAGAACGGTCGCAAAATATCGCGATCAAATGAACATTCCCGGCTCGCGGGAACGTAAGACTGTTATTTAATTTCGGTAATCATACATACTAATTAAGAGAGACGAACAAACATGAACTTTGAATTCACAGGACGACACATTGACGTAACACCGGCACTAAAATCCCATGTGGAAGAACATTTTAAGAGGATCGAACATATTTTTGACGGCAAGCCGCCTAAAGCGCACGTAATAATTGAAGTAGAGCGCGGCAGGCATCGATCCGAGGTCGTGATCAATTGGCGAAACGAAGTTTTGACGGCTGAGACCAGTAACTCAGATATGTACCAATCGCTGTCTCAGACCATCGAAAAGATCGAAAAGCAGGCTAGAAAATTGAAGGATAAAGTGATCGATAAATCGCACAAAGCGACAAAGGCGTCTGTGATACCGACACTTGAGGATGAGGTCGATTAGCTTTATGCCCTCAGAAAGACGTAAAAAGCAGCGGAAAAGTGTAGAGCTTCCTGAGTTCGTGATCGTGACAGGACTTAGCGGATCGGGAATGAGCTCGGCAACGGATGCATTTGAGGATCTTGGATATTTTTGCGTCGATAATCTGCCTTTGACGATGCTTTCGACTTTTGGACGTTTGCTGATCGAAGGCGAAGACGGCACTCCGCCAATAGAGAAGGCTGCTTTGGTAATAGATATTCGCGAACGTCATTTCTTGTCTCAATTCCAGAGTGAACTTGCTAAGTTAGCAAAGAAAAAGATTAGACCGTTTATCGTTTTTTTTGAGGCGTCAGACGAAGTCTTGCTTCGTCGCTTTTCCGAAACGCGCCGTCGTCATCCTGCCGACAACGACAAAGGCCTTCTCGCCGCGATCCGCGCGGAACGACGGACGCTCAAAGATGTCCGCAAACTTGCGGATCTTCACATCGACACGTCCGAGCATACTGTTCACACGCTGCGACATTTGATGGTCCAGAAATTCAGCGGCTCCGACAAAGGTGTGCCGATGAAGGTCGAGGTGATAAGTTTCGGGCACAAATACGGCAGCCCTCGCGGTGTCGATCTTATGTTTGATGTCCGGCATTTGCCTAATCCATATTTTCAACAGGACCTAAAACATCTTGCCGGCGAAGATCCAAAGATAATTAAATACCTCCGCGACAAGCCTGAAGTAAACGAGACGATTAAAAGACTTATTGATCTGCTGTTATATCTGCTGCCGCTATATCAACGCGAAGGCAAATCTTATTTAACGATCGGTGTTGGCTGTACAGGCGGACGACATCGTTCGGTGATGGTCGCGAACAGCCTGCGCGACGCGCTTAAGAAAGAGAAGTTTGACGTTTCGGTGACGCATCGAGACATTCAGAAATAATATGAGCGAAACAAAACGAATCGGCGGAGTCATCGTATCTCACGGACAAGTCGCAAATGAATTGCTAGCAGCGGCAGAAGCTGTCGTCGGCGATCTCAGCCACATCACTGCGGTCTCGATCGGCTGGCATGACGATGTCGATATGGCCAAAGTCGAGATAGAACGTGCGATCGCACAGGTTTCTAATGGTAACGGAGTTTTGGTGTTGACCGATATGTTCGGCGGCACGCCGACGAATATCTCGGCAATGTTTCTCAAAGAGAACGAAGTCGAGATCGTTACCGGCGTCAATTTGCCGATGGTGATAAAGCTCGCATCCAACAACAAAGAAATTACGCTTCACGAACTCGCAATAGAGGTCGAGGATCAGGGTAAAGAAGCGATCTGTCGAACTAGCGCCTTTCTTGAGCCGCAGAAAATGAAAAAGGATGCTTGAGCGCGAAGTGAGTATCACAAACGCGCTCGGCTTGCATGCGAGAGCGGCGGCAAAGCTCGTGCGGCTTGCTAACACGTTCCGCAGCAGCGTTACGCTTACGCGAACTGACACAAACGTAAGTGCTGACGGCAAGGATATATTAGGCCTTTTGCAGATCGCAGCGGGAATCGGCGTCGATCTGAAGATCACAGTCGAAGGCATTGACGAACAAGACGCCATCGAGCAGATCACAAAACTCTTCGCCGACAAATTTGGCGAGGATCAAGATTGAATTATGACTGATAAAAAAGTAGGAATACTCGGCGTGCCGCTTGGCTTTGGTGCGGGGAAGACGGGAAGCGAGCTTGGCGTTAATGCGATGCGTTTGACGGAGTTTCGCGGGCTGAGCCTCGCTGAGCACATACGCGGCGGCTATCAAGTCGTCGATCACGGCGACGCAGCGATTGTCCAACCCGAGCCGGGATCTGACGGAGGCCATCCCAAACATCTAAAGGAAATGCTCGCTTCAAGCGAGAACATCATCAAAGCGGTGAGCGACATTCTCAACGCCGGTGAACTGCCGATCATTCTCGGCGGCGATCACGCTATTGCGATACCGACATTCTCGGCCATCGCCAATCACTATAAGCAAAAGGGAACTGAGATCGGCTTGATCTGGTTTGATGCTCACTCGGACATCAACACGCCTGATACTTCGCCGTCGGGCAACATTCACGGCATGCCGCTGGCGACGATACTCGGCTACGGCAACGAACAGCTCGTCAACCTCTGCGGCTACGCGCCAAAGCTCAACCACAAATACTTCGCGCACATCGGAGCCCGCGACATCGATCAGGGCGAACGTGCCACGATCGAAAAGCTTGGGCTTCGCAAGAATTTCTTTACGATGAGCGACATCGACAAACGCGGGATGGCTGCGTGCGTCGAAGATGCTATTAAGATCGCTTCACAGGCTCCGGGCGGTTACGCCGTGACGTTTGACATCGACATGATCGATCCGCGATTCGCACCGGGCAGCGGCACCTTGGTCCGCGGCGGCACGACCTATCGCGAAGCCCATCTCGCCCTAGAGATCATCGCCGAACACGGCGGCATGCGGTCCTTCGAAATAGTCGAAGTCAACCCGCTCCTCGACCAAAGCAACATCACCGTCGAACTAGCCTGCGAACTGATCCTGTCGGCGTTGGGTAAGACAATCTTGTAGGTGATTTCTAAGATAGAATCTGAAATTTAGTTTATTTTCATGAAACATGCTTTTTGTCGCCAGCGTATCACAGATAATATCTTCGACGACATGTGCACATATGTTATCTTACAGGATACTTGAATCGATCTTTGACAACTCAAAAAATACCTTGAAACTTGTGTCGGATTGTGGCGCAAATATTTTTTTTTCAAATTAGGCGGACAAAGTAAAAATATGCGATGTAACCTCAATAGTTGCAACAGTTAGAATGTCCGGTGTGGTGTCCGGACACGCCGGACAAGGCGATCTGAAAAACCGGGCTTAACCTATTGCAGCAATTGGGTTTATGCGAATCGTGCTGTGTCACAATGTGACATTTGTCCGGTCGGTAATGCGAGTTTTGTCTAATTTTGAAGCGTTGTTTTTGGTACCCGCTGGCAACATCGCCAAGGAACTTATTCAGACTTTTTTATTATTTTTTGCGTCTTAGTTTTGTTGACGTGAACAGCCTGGCGTTTGGTCCGTGAATTTTGAGGTATGATTCTCGTGAAAAGATAGTGTGTTGACACGAGTCGATGTTGCAAAGCAAAACCGATGAACAGCTTGTCGAACTGGCAGTTTCTGACGACAGGGAAGCCTTCGACGAAATCGTTAGAAGGTGGGAACGAAAGATCTTCGCTCTCTGCTTCGGTATGCTCGGGCGCGAGGACGACGCAGGCGACGCCTGTCAGGAAGCCTTTATCGCGGCCTACCGCAACATAAAGAATTTTCGCGGCGAGGCAAAGGTTTCGTCGTGGCTGCACCGGATTGCGGTGAACCAGTGTTTGACAATAAAACGTCGTCAAAAATCGCGGTCGGAGGATTTCCTCGACGATGATGAAGGAGCCGAAGATCGAACATTCGTTGCATCGCCGAATTATTCTCCGTCGAAAGTCATCGAAAAGAGTGAGCGGTTGACGCTCGTGAGACAAGCGGTTGGCGGTTTGCCGACGGAATTGAGGCAGGTGATCGTGATGAAGGAGTTTGAGGAAATGACGTTTCAGGAAATTTCGGAAACGCTCGAACTGCCGCTCAGCACGGTCAAAAGCAGGCTTTACACGGCATTGAAACAGTTGAAAATGAGGTTGGAGCGAACGCCCGTCGAGGTCGTTTGATCTTTAGAAGCAATGAAGAATAACGGCAAAACAAATTGCCCATTTGAGGACGAGATCGTTTCGTATATGTACGACGAAATGGTTGGCGTTGAGCGTTCACAATTCGAGACGCATCTGGCTGATTGCACAGTCTGTACAGACGATTTCGCCGCGATCTCGGAAGCAAGGTTTTCGGTGTTCGAATGGCAGAAAGAAGAGTTCAACCATCTGCCGACCCCGGAAATCGTAATTCCATACGAGCCGAGGCAAAAGTTTGTCGAACAAAGTGAGTCTGTTGGACTATGGGCAGGGCTTCGCGGTTGGCTACAGCCTTTACCGCTTGCGGCTGTGGCTGGATTGGTACTATTTTTGGGCGTGGGCTTTTTGATGTTGAGATCAACCGGCACGAGCGAACTGCCGATCGCGTCTAACGTCCGGCCAAACGACGTGCCGAGTACCGCTCCGCTCAAGAATACTGAGACGAGCAAGCAGCCAGAGTTAGATCAGTCTGACGTTGCTGTAACGACTCCTAAGACAACGAATAAGGACATTCAGCCGATCAAGGCCGTCGCCCGTCGTCAGATTTCTAATGCGAAACAAACAGTCGCGACAACCGTTAGAAGGCAACCTACGACGACATTGCCTTCGACCGCTCCGGTTTTGAGCAATTATGAGGCTGAAGATGACAATTCGCTTCGGCTCGCCGATCTGTTTGCGGATATTGACAGTTAAAAAGTTTAAGGAAGATATGATGGGAAAGAAATACTTCACAACAATTATCATGCTGGCTTTGGCATTTGTTTTTTCTTCAACTGCCATTGCTCAAGATGCAAAACCCTCTGACGCTCCTCCGCGTGAAGTCCAGCGTCCGGAGATGAAGCAAACCCGCGACCCTCGCACCGACTTTCTTCACAAGCTCGGATTGACGGAAGAGCAAGTACAGCAGATCCGTAAGATCCATCAAGAGAAAAAGGCATTGATGGAAGAAGCTCAAAAGCGTTTTCGAGAGGCCAACCGTGCTCTTAATGAAGCGATCTATGCCGACCAGACCAATGCAGAAGAAGTCCAGGCTCGGTTGAGTGAACGTCAGATGGCGCAGGCTGAAGTTGAGAAACTGCGGTATATGAATGAGTTTGCCGTCCGCCGTGTTTTGACGCAGGAGCAATTGGTTCGTTTTCGTGAGCTTCGTCAGAGATTTGAAAAGATGCGGGAAGAGCTAAAGATGCGTCGTCAATTCAATGTTGATAGAACCCGACATCATGGCAAACCACAGACTGCAGAGTCCTCAAGATCAAAAGACCAACAACGGCAAGACTTGTAAAAATAGTAATTTGTTTTATGATTCAGCCGGTTCTTGAAAGGGCCGGCGGTTCTTTTGTGTTTGATGTTTTGTAAGTGTTCGTTATATCCTGAACCAAATATATTTGGCTCTCCATTAATGAATCCACTAACAAAATTCCTTTTCGAACTTCAAGATATCACAAATCTATTGTGGCGTTCGATCAAAGGTCTGCGCAAGAGACCGCGATATTTTGATGAGATCATCAATCAAATGGACCAGATCGGTGTCGGCTCGCTGGGAATTGTCGTACTTACCGGTTTTTTCACCGGCGGCGTATTGGTTCTGCAAACATACCCCACGCTGCAATATTATGGAGCCCAAAGCAACGTAGGGCAGGGAGTTGCGGTCTCATTGATCCGTGAATTGGGGCCAGTTTTGACAGCGTTGATGGTCGCAGGCCGTGTTGGCTCTGCGATAGCCGCCGAGCTAGGGTCAATGGTCGTATCGCAGCAGATCGATGCAATGCGTGCGCTTGGAACGTCCCCGGTTCGTAAGCTGGTCACTCCGCGATTGATCGCTTTGCTGGTCACTCTTCCGTTATTGACGATCGCGGCTGACCTGTTTGGGTTGATCGGCGGCGGAATCGTCGCAAAGCAGTTGCATGGACTCGATCTTAATGTTTATATATCGTCGGTTCGCACCGGCACTGCCGTTGACGACCTAGTGGCGGGTATCGTAAAGCCAGTATTTTTTGGTGTGATCATAGGAATGATCTCGTGCTACAAGGGGTTGAATACCAAAGGCGGTACGGTTGGGGTCGGAGTTTCTACTACGCAGGCGGTTGTCGCGTCATCAATCAACATTATCATTGCAGATTTTTTCCTCTCCAAAATTTTACAAACTTTACTGCAGGGTACATTATTTTAAGGCGGTGAGTACGAGCTGATATGTCATTTGAGAATATTGAATTTCGAGAGCAGATACACGCGGACGGTTTGCTTCCCGCTAGCTCGTCGGACGCCCGCAGTAGTGAGCGTATTCTGCCTGCGATCGAGTTTCGAGACGTTGAACTGGCATTTGACGATCAGGTCATTTTGGACAAGATCAGCTTTTCCGTTAGGCGTGGAGAGACAAAGATAGTTTTGGGCGGCTCGGGAAGCGGTAAGTCAACGATCATCAAGCTGATTCTCGGACTCTTAAAGCCCGATGCGGGCCAAATCTTTATAGAGGGCGAAGATATCACGGACTTAGACGACGTCGAGCTGATGCGTATCCGTGAAAATATCGGTATGGTGTTTCAGGAAGGAGCCTTGTTCGATTCTTTGTCCGTATATGATAATGTCGCTTATCGCCTGCATGAAGATGGAATTGATGAGGATGAGGTTGAGCACGAAGTCCGCCGAATGCTCCAATTCGTTGATCTCGAAGACGCAATTGATAAGATGCCTATAGAGCTTTCCGGAGGCATGCGGCGGCGTGTAGGTATAGCCCGGGCACTCGTAGGAAATCCCGGCATCGTACTTTTT